>JAYNNB010000005.1:0-28099 GCA_038112515.1 Luminiphilus sp. | reverse complement strand
GACTCGGGTTGCCTCATCGAGTGCCGCGAGCGCTGCTTCGATCGCATCGAGCTCTGACGAGCCCAGCGCATTGCGGCGCGCAGGGTTGTCGAAGGATAGTGTGGCAAGGCCATCCTGTTGCCGAAAAGATATGGTGTCGGTCACAGCGACTCTCTTGTTACCCTATTGAAATCGGGCGCCAGTGTGGCACACAGGCGCTCCAAGACCCAACTCAGCGATGGACGCTGCGCCACACCATTGACGAGCCTATCGGAGGTAAAATAACGCAGAACTTCCCGAGCGGCTGCTCGATTGCCCGCAAAAGCAGCGCGCCTCATGGACAGGTTCAGGAAAAATACTTAAAGTTCGAATTATTGAACCTTGAGGATGACCCCAGTGGGTCTAGGCGGCCCTAACACCCATGGAACACCTCAGCACCGCCCAAAAATCCCCCTTCAGCCGCGGCCTGCAACGTGAAACCAAGCGCGCCGCGGTGCTTTCGTGTGCCGCTAAACTATTCAACACCAAAGGGGCCCGTTCCACGACATTGGCCGACGTTGCCAGCCGCCTCGGTTTGACCAAAACCAGCCTTTACTACTACGTAGCCAATAAGGAAGACCTTATCTATCAGTGCTACGAAGCCAATGTCCGACAAGCCCATGCCCAGTTCGATGCGGCAGAACAACAGTCCAGCGCGCCACTCGATTGCCTGCTTTTCTTTCTCGACAGCCAGATAGCCACAACCCTGAGATCGCTCGATGGCGAGGGCGACTTTTATGCAGCGCCACTGGAGGTGGCTTCGCTGACAGCAGCGCATCGGCAGTTACTCGAAGCAGCTTATCGCGACTTACTGCGGCGCTTGATCGAGCAACTTCAGCGAGGGATCACGCAGGGCGAAATTAGGCCCTGTAATCCAGTGGTCACCATCCGCGCCGTTTTGGGGGCACTCGACTGGTCCTTTTATTGGCTCTACGAGATGCCCCGCGAACAAGCCACCTTGGTCAGCGGGGTGCTGCGGGACCTGTTCAGCAACGGACTGCTGACTGCGAATAATGTCTCAGAACCCCGGGATATGCCGAGTCCAGCGGAGACGCTCCCTGTCGAAGAGGACGTATTTGACCGTGACAGCCAAAACCGAGTGAAGCAGGAGGCGTTTCTCAAGGCGGGGACACGCTGCTTCAATCAGAAGGGCTTCACCGGGACTTCGTTAGACGAGATTGCAGAGCAACTTCAGGTTTCCAAGGGCGCCTTCTATTACCACTTTGCCAATAAGGAGGCGCTGCTGACACAGTGCTTCGACTATACGCTGGACCAACTCGAGCGCCTGTTAGCGAGCGTCGCATCGCTAGAGACTGCGCCAGTGACCAAACTCGAAGTCGCGTGTCGGCAAATTTTTGCGCTGCAGAATTCAGATCAAGGACCGTTGGTTCATTTCAATGCGATAACGGCCTTACCGCCCCCGGTGAGACAGCGACTACTGGCACGATTAGGCGCAGTGCACGGCACGCTCGAACGCTTCATTGAAGAGGGCGTGCGAGACAAGCAATTGCGCCCGGTACCCCCAGGAATTGTGATTCAGTTGCTGACAGGTGCATTGAATGCCGGGATGGATCTCGAAGAGTGGCAGTCAATTGAGTCCATTGAACGCAGCGCCGGCGATTATTTTTCAGTCTTCTTCCATGGACTTCAGCTAAGTCGCTCATAGTAGTAAGGAATAGTGCGTGACAGATTTTAATGATGTCGTGAGGCAGGTCGCCCCGCGTCAGACAGGTGATCTCACATTTATTGGAGACAGCCTGATGCCCCAGAGTCGAATTTTCGGAGGCCAGGTTGTTGCGCAATGCCTCATGGCCGCTAATGCGACTGTCGAGCCCTCCCTTGAGGCTCACAGCCTCCATGCCTATTTTTTGCGCGCCGGGGACCCCACGATCCCCATTGAGTTTAACGTCGACCCCATCCGCGATGGTCGGTCATTCTCGACCCGCTGCGTTGTGGCGCGGCAACGGGGCGAGGCCATTTTCAACACCTCGATCAGCTATCACGTCGCGGAGGACGGGGTCTCTCATTCCTTCACCATGCCGAAAATTCCGGCGCCCAGAAGCGACGCAGACGACCTTTCCACTTTTGTGGGACTGACCACCAAGCCGGGGGACCCCAATCTCATCGATCTCTACCGTATCGAACGGCAGCGAGTTACCACCTACCTCGCTGAGGCGCAGCCTCCGATAGGCCGTTCCTGGTTTCGCACTGTTGGCTCATTACCGGATGACAAAACAATTCATCAGGCAGCGCTGGTCATGATTTCCGATTATTCATTGCTCAGCACCGTTTTTTACCCACACCCGTCCAGCAACCCCTTCAAAGACTTTATGGCAGCCAGTCTTGATCATGCCATTTGGTTTCATCATCGGGGCAAGATGGACGAGTGGGTGCTTTATGACTGCGATACCCCCCGGTCGGGAGGCGGCAGGGGATTAAGTCGTGGGTTTTTGTGGTCTCAGGACGGCACTCTGTTGGCGTCGACCGCGCAGGAATCGCTGCTACGATCGAAACACCGTTAATTGATGATGCTCTCCAACATGTCGCCACGGCTCATCCAACACCACTGATCACCTTCGATCCTCAAATGGTGCACCGAGCCGTTTCCCGGGAGGCACTGGAGCACGGCGTCTTCACCCGTGATCCTCGATTCCACCGAGTTGATGACCAGGAAATGAGTGAAAATGACGGTGGGCTGTTCGCATTCCTGCAATGCCTGAAAGATACCCTGTCGCCAACCCGCAACCGCCTCAGGGAGGTCAGACCACGCCGCCTTGAGCACCTGCTGTATCCACGTGCTGCGCTCGTTGAGCACGCCGGGCGAAGGCAACTCGATAAAACGCGAGTCAATCACCAGATTCTGACTTCGAGAGGCCGCCAAAGGCGCACCCGTCTCGACGGCTCGACGCTTGGGGCTGCTGAGTAGCGTCGCGTCCTCAGGCACTACTGGCGTCAGTAATCTCTCCGCCGCCGCTGCCTGCTGATGACCCAGAGCGGACAAGCCGGGGTCAAGATCCTCCCCGAAGGCAGCCGCCGCTTCGCCGTGGCGCACTAGCCAAATATCCGTCATGCCGTCTCAGCTATCGATAGGTGACCAGGGCCTCATTCAATTGCTGACTGAGCAATTGCAGGTGCGCCGTGTCATTGAAATTGGAGAGCGAGATGCGTCCACGCGAAAAAATCAGTCGCGTAATTGAGCAATTGAATACCGGTTCATAAAACCCATAGATCTGGTCATGACGTACCCCGAGAACCCAGCTCACGGCAGTGGCTATCGTGCCGCCCGAGGTGAAAATTGCCGTATCGCTGCCACCGGCCGCGCGCGCCATGGCATCCTCCAGAGCTCCTTGCACGCCAGCCAAATAGTCTGGCCACGATTGGGTTTCAGGTAAGGCTGGACAGTCGGGTGATACCCAGGCGTTGAATACGGCCTGAATCACTTTCTGATACTGCTTGCTGTCGGTTCTTCCCGCCTTCACCCGCTCAGCAAAGTTCTCGTCGCGCTCACATAGCAGCGGTAGCAGGGCCTTGATTTGTCCCTCGTTGTCGACCTCGTTCAAACGGGGATCGATGTGCAACGGCACTTTTTCAGCCTGGCTCACCAAAACGCGTTCAGCTGTCTCGCGCTGCCGAGACAAATCACCGCTGGCAGCCTGCGCAAAATGCAGGCCGACATCGGCAAAAAAGCGGCCCGAGACATCCGCTTGTCGCTGCCCCAACGCTGAGAGCTGATCATAGTGATCACTGCCAAAAGAGGCCTGGCCATGTCGAATGAGATAAAGTGATGCCATGGCTAGGCTGCCTCCTGCCGTCTGGAAAAACGAACGCGTCGTGGATACGGATAAAAATCCTCGACAAACCCGTCGCGTAACTTGTTCTGCAAGCGAACCCAGAAATCCGCGTCGTAGAGATCAGCATGCTGGGCGTCGAAGGCTTCACGGGCCCGAGCGTTACCCGAAAAAAATAAGCGAAACTCCTCGGGGAAAATGTCCTTCGGACCCACCGAATACCATGGCTGCCCCGCCATCTCATCCATTTCGTCTCTTGGCGGCGGAATCCTGCGGAAGTTACATTCCAGCAGCGGCTCAATCTCGTCGTAATCATAAAAGACCACACGACCGTGTCGGGTCACGCCAAAATTTTTCAACAGCATATCGCCCGGAAAAATATTCGCGGCGGCTAGTTGCTTGATTGCATTGCCATAGTCATTCATTACCTCATTTACTTCGTCGTCAGTCGCGTCCTGCAAATAAAGATTGAGCGGATTCATGCGCCGCTCGACATAGCAGTGCTTGATAATCAGCGCGCGACCGTTGACACGGATCTGCGAGGGGCAAGTCGCGGTCAGCTCCTCCATGAGCTCGTCAGAAAATCGACTGGCGTCAAACACCAGATTATTGAACTCCTGGGTGTCAGCCATGCGCCCCGCCCGATCCCAGCGCTTCACCAGATGGTATTTGTCTTTCACAATCTGGTGCGTCACTTCCTTGGGCGGCGTAAAGCGGTCTTTGATAATTTTGAAGACGTACTCATAAGACGGCAGCGTGAACACCGTCATCACCATACCTTTGATGCCCGGCGCAACGATGAACTGATCTTCGGTTGAGCGAATATGGCGGGTGGAAGTCCGGTAGAAATAAGTCTTTCCATGCCGGAAATGACCAATCGAGCTGTAAATCTCCGAAATTTCCTTCTTTGGCATCAATTGCTGCAGAAACAAGACGTATTGGGACGGTATCGACGCATCCACCATGAAATAGCTGCGGGTGAATGAGAAGAGCAAGCTCACCTGATCGGAGCCAAACAAGAAGGCATCCACATAAACGGCGGGTTGAGCGGCGTCGTCATTGTGCAAGACGGGCAAGACAAAGGGCATCTGGTCGCCTTCACAGTACAGGCGTCCAACAATATAACTGGCCTTATTGCGAAAGAAGTGATGCTGCAGCACCTGCAATTCAACACCCTCGCGACCCGTATCGAAATGGCTCAGCATATGCCGCTCAATCGCTCCGCAAATACTGGCAACATCCCGGGCTCGATCTTCAAAAGGGATATTGAACGCGTAATCGTCGAGTAGCTGATTAAAAGCGCGCCCGAGATCGCCCGCGACGGGATAGTGGTTTACGACACGCCCCATATCGACGGGAGGCACATCGCCCTGAGGCGAAAAAACGAAAGCGTATTCGTTGCGAATAGCGCGGTGGCCGAAATGAGAGTTGAAAATGGAATTGTAAAACGTTTCGGCAATCTCAAAATTGGTCATGCCCTGCACCAGACTCGCATAAATACCGCGCGTCCCGGACCAAAAGTTAAGATCGTCAATGTGCGGCCCTGCAATGTGGCGCGCCACACTCAGCGTCTCCATGACGATTTCTTTATAGATATCGATCCGCCGACTCGAAACCTCGGCCATACTGGGCCATTCCGCTTGTTCGAATCGCGTTCGCGCGGCCAGCGTAATGTTCTCAAATTCGGCAAAATACGCGTAGAAGCCGTTCAGGATGACCCGGGCTAAACGCTGCTGTCTGTCCAAAGGGGTTCCCCTCGCGAATGTCAGGGGAGTGTAGGGGGCCGCATGGTTCGGCGCAATTTGCGCATACCGCCAATCCAGCGGTCATAGTTTTGCGATTTATTCTGGGCGTACTGGAGGACCTGCTCATGGGGCAGGATTAAAAACCGCTCCGCCCTGAGTCCCGCTACCGTTGCCTCTGCGACCTGCGCCGGGCTCAATATCCCGTCTAATCCTGCAGCGCCGCCGTCACTGCCGCCCAACATTGCCGTATCGACGGCTTGGGGGCACAGGCAGCTCACGCCAATACCGTCATCGCCATGGGTAATCGCCAACGACTCAGCGAAACCTATCGCAGCGTGCTTGGTGGTCGCATACGCCGCCGTGTATGGCTGGTTCAGCAATCCCGCGGCAGATACCGTGTGTAAAAAATAACCCTCACCACGGCGAATCATATCGGGAAGACAAGCGCGCGCGGCGTATATATGTGCCATCACGTGGACTTCCCAGTTACGCTGCCACACATCGTTAGCGCTCGATGTAGCCCAGTAATCACCCCCATCGAGGTTGAGAATACCGGCGTTTGAACAGAACAAATCAATCTGCCCGAACTCGGCCTCAGTGTCGCTCACCAGTGCTGAGATCGCGGACTCGTCGCGCACGTCAACACCCTGACCTATGGCACCCAGCTCGGCGGCTAGGGCCCCCGCGGCCTCGGCATTGAGGTCGGCGATCACCAGGCCCCGAACACCCTCTTCATGAAATCGTCGGCACAGACCGGCCCCGATGCCACTAGCGCCGCCAGTGACAACAACGACCTTGTCTCTGAGCTCCATAATCAGGCCGCGTAAGCGGTGTCGATAAAGCGGTTTCGGTGGTATGTCGCGTCGCCGAACGTCGTATTAATCATCATCAAGCGCTTGGCGTAGTGACCAATATCGAGTTCGTCGGTCATCCCCATTCCACCGTGGAGTTGAATTGCCTCGCCAAAGATGTGCTTGCCATTTCGGTCAATCAGCACCTTGAGCGCGTGAACGGTATCGGCCGCCATGGCTGGGTCTTGCTTGTACTCGCACAGCGCCTTGAAGAGCAGCGACTTACTCTGTTCATAGGCCATCATGGTATCGACCATACGATGCTGCAGTGCCTGATAAGAACCGATGGCAACGCCAAACTGTTCTCTGGTCTTGGTGTACTCCAGCGTTTTGGCGTTAAGCACGCCCATGATACCCACCGCCTCCGCGGCGAGTGCAATAATTGCCTCGTCGGTCAGTGCCTCGACCAATGCCAGCGCACTTCCCTCGTCTCCCAAGAGCGCCTCCGCAGGCAAACTGACCTCGTTGAACGTAATGTTTGCGGCTCGCTGTCCATCCATCATGGGGTAACTCATTTTCTCAACCCCCGCTGCCGACGCGTCTACAACGAACAGAGAAAGGCCATCGCGATCGGATTGCTCGCCGGACGTGCGCGCCAGGACAACCAGTTGATCCGCTTGCTCGCCGTTGAACACAACCACTTTTTCACCGTTGAGCACGTAACCCTCGCCCGCTCGGGTTGCTGTCGTCCGGCAGTCGTGTAACGCGAAGCGGCTCTGACGCTCTACGTAGGCGAAGGCACCCAATACCTCACCACCAATGATGCGCGGCAACCATTCGGCCTGCTGGGCTTCGCTGCCGGCACGTCTGATCAACCCGCCAAACAACACCACCGTAGGGAAGTACGGCTCGACCACAAGGCCCTTGCCCAACTCCTCCATCACGACTGACAGGTCCACAATATTGCCGCCAAACCCACCGTGCTCCTCGGCAAAAGGGATGGACAACCAACCTAGTTCCGCAAACAACTGCCAGTTATCACGATTGATACCCTGCTCCGACGCTACAATCGCCTTGCGGGTATCCCAGTCATAATCATCCTGAACGAAACGCGCGATCGAGTCGCGAACCATTTGTTGCTCTTCAGAAAAATCGAAATTCATTTTCAGTGATCCCCCTACTCGAGGCCGAGTACGTATTTGGCGATGATATTTTTTTGCACCTCGTTAGAGCCACCATAGATGGTTGCCGCACGTCCATACATGTACGACCTGCGCGCATCCGTAGCGAACTCGTGGCCGAGCGCGCTTGGATCCAGATCGGTCGGCAATACGCCTTGGTAGTAGGCGGTAATTTCCATCAGCAATTCCTGAGTCGCCTGCTGCAGCTCTGTCCCTTTAATCTTCAGCAAAGAAGACTCTGGTCCGGGAAAACCTCCCGCCGCCTGCGTCGCCAAGGTGCGCAACTCGGTAAACTCCAAGGCCATCAGTTCGACCTCAATATCTGCCAAGCGCTGCTGGAAACCGGGGTCGTCTATGAGACGCTGGCCCCCGTTCTCTTCCTTGGCTGCCACCTCTTTGATGACCCGCACGGCGCGCTTTACATCTGCGACGCCCGCGATACCCGTACGCTCATGCGCCAGTAGCGCCTTGGCAACCGTCCACCCCTTACCAATCTCACCCACCACATTCTTGGCTGGCACGCGGACATTATTGAACTCCACTTCGTTCAAGCTGTGATGGTTATCGATCGAGATGATGGGGTTGACCTTGATTCCCTCAGACTTCATGTCAATCAGGATGAAGGTAATGCCCTCCTGCTTCTTGCCCGAGTTGTCCGTGCGCACCAGGCAAAAAATCCAGTCTGCGTATTGCGCATAAGTAGTCCAGATCTTGGCGCCGTTAATAATGAAATCGTCACCGTCGCGGTCGGCTTTGGTTTTCAGGCTGGCAAGATCCGAGCCAGAACCGGGCTCTGAATAGCCCTGACACCACCAGTCTTCACTCTTCAGGATGCGCGGCAGGAAATAGTCTTTTTGCTCGTCCGTGCCGTAGGCCATGATGACATTGGCCACCATCACCAAGCCAAAGGGCACTACGTTGGGTATTCCAGCGAGTGAACGCTCCGTCTCATAGATATATTTTTGCGTAGCCGTCCAGCCCGTGCCGCCAAACTCAACCGGCCAATTGGGCGCGATCCAACCCTTGTCGTAGAGCTTTCGCTGCCACTCTTCAATCGCTGTCTTGTACTCGGGAGAGCGCAGTCTTTTCTGCAACTCAGGCGTATACGCCTCATCAAAAAAATGCCGTACTTCGTCACGAAACGCCAAATCTTCAGCGGAATATGCGGTATCCATGGTTCACCTCACGCGAAAGAACCGGCCAGCGGTTTTGCTGGCAGGTGTTTTTGAATTTTGAGTATGTTTTCTGAATAAGGAGAATGTATGTAACTTGCGGTCTGATTGCAACCCCGCGGAAAGCCACCTGTGCCAGAGGGCGCCGCTGCGCTGATGGCACTGTTAACAATCGCATATAGCCACGCCGGTAGCGCTCTCATCGCCGGGCGCCGGCCGGATACTTCAGTACAAGAGAGAGAAAAGTTTGCGTTGATATTCCGCCGCCAGCGGATCTCCCTTGCCGATGGTCGCGATCATGTCGAGGTAAACACGCTTCGCCTCCCCGTTCCCCCAGTCCCGATCCACTCGCAGCACCATTAACAGATGCTCCAGAGCCTCGCGATACTGCCCATGACTACTGAGTTGCACCGCCAACTTGATTCTCACCTCGTGGTTTTGCTCGTCTTTGGTGAGATCCGCCTCCAATGCCTCTATTTCAGGCGAGCGAGCGGCCTGTCGCTGCAGCTCGATCTGTGCCATCAACTGTTCATAACGCGCGTCCTGATCGACGAGCTTGATCTCTTTCAACAGCGCCTCGGCCTCATCCAGCCGATTGGCAGTGATTAACGCACCCGCGTAGGCCATCGTGAACTCGGGCTTTTGACCCGAGTCCTCCCAGGCGGCTCGATAGAGCGCCAGCGCTCCCGGTATATCACCCTCAGAAAGCAGTCTTTCAGCCTCGGCCAGTGAGTCTGCCTGTGGCGAGGGAACATACTTGTCGAGCATCTCGCGCACCGCCGATTCCGGCTGCGCGCCAGAAAAACCGTCGACCGGCTGCCCGTCCTTGATCACCATCACCGTCGGCAGGGAACGAACACCCAACTGCTGCGCCAGCATCTGTTGCTCATCGGCATTTACCTTCGCCAGCAAAAACGCGCCCTGGTACTCTGCCGCCAGTTTTTCAAGTATCGGCATCAATTGCTTACATGGGCCACACCAGTCTGCCCAAAAATCCACAACGACCGGCCGGTTGAGAGATTCCTCGATTAACAGTGACTGAGCATTACTCTCGTCGATATCAACGACGTAATTCGCTGCATTCATGAGTCATTCTCCTCGCTGGCAAGCACATCTTGCATGCTGTATTGGCCGGCCGGCTGTCTCACCAACCAACACGCGGCGGTGACTGCGCCCGCTGCGAACGCCGAGCGGGAGCTGGCCTTGTGGGTAATTTCAAGGCGCTCGCCTTCGGTCGCAAAAATAACCGTGTGGTCGCCAACGATATCTCCTGCACGAATGACGCTGAACCCAATAGTGCCGGGCTCCCGCGCTCCGGTGCGACCCTCTCTGGCATAAACCGCTACATCACCGAGCTCCCGACCGAGCGCTGCTGCGATGGCATCTCCCAGGGCCAGTGCGGTCCCCGAGGGCGCATCAATCTTGTGACGGTGGTGCGCTTCAAGAATTTCGATATCGGTGTCTGCGCCCAGAGCGCGAGCGGCGAGTTCAGCAAGTTTGAACGTGAGGTTCACGCCCGGGCTGAAATTAGCAGACTGACATAACCCAATGGTGCGCGCCGTAGCATGCAACTCCGTGGTCTGGGCGGCGGTGAATCCGGTCGTCCCGATCACTATGGGCACACCATGTCGCGCACAGATTTCGGCATGGGCCAAGGTGGCCTCGGGCACTGTAAAGTCAATCAAGACATCGACGCCCCCAATTAGCGCTGCCAAATCGGAACTCACCACAGTGCCGCTGGCGGCGTCGCCCAGAAGCTCTCCCATATCGGCACCAATCAGGGAGGATTCCGGTCGCTCAATGGCGGCGACCAGCTGACAACTGCCCTCCCGGCGCGCGATCGTCTCGGCCAGCATACGACCCATGCGACCTGCCGCCCCGGTAATTCCAATCCTCACGGTCATCCGGTCATTCCGTCAAAAAAGCTCTTCACGCCCTCAAACCAGCTGGTCTGACGCGGAGATTGCTGTTCGCCCCCGGCGTTGAGGGCGCTTCTAAACTCTTCCAAAAGCGCTCTCTGCTCACGGGTGAGATTAACTGGCGTTTCTACCACGGCTCGACACAGAAGATCGCCGACCGGGCCACCCCGCACCGGCTTCACGCCTTTACCTCGCAAGCGGAACATTTTTCCCGTCTGCGTCTCGGCAGGAATCTTTAACTTCACTCTGCCGTCGAGGGTAGGCACCTCGAGCTCCCCCCCGAGTGCCGCATCGGCAAAACTGATGGGCACCTCGCAGTACAGGTGCCTTCCGTCGCGCTCAAATAAAGCGTGCTGGCGCACCGCAATCTGAACAAATAAATCGCCCGGAGGCCCCCCCGCCGGGCCTGCCTCACCCTCTCCACTCAAACGAATCCTATCGCCGGTATCCACACCCGGTGGCACCTTGACGGACAGCGTCTTGGTTTTTTCCACCAAACCCTGACCGCGGCATTCGCCGCAGGGATCTGAGATTGTCTGTCCGCGCCCACGGCATTTTGGACAGGTCTGCTGGACCTGAAAAAAACCCTGCTGGGATCTTACCTGCCCACTCCCGCCACAGCCGCCACAAGTCATGGGACTACTGCCAGGCTTGGCACCACTGCCATCGCAGGGATCACAGTGTTGCAATGAGGGCACGCGGATCTCGGCGGTAGAACCCCTCACGGCCTCCTCCAGCGAGACCTCGAGGGTATAACGCAGATCGGACCCGCGCTGCGGGCCCTGACGCCGACCACCACCGCCACCAAAAATATCGCCGAAAACGTCGCCGAAGATGTCGGAGAAACTGCCGCCCTGAAAACCGCCACCACCCATCGAGGGATCAACCCCGGCATGTCCAAACTGATCGTAGCTGCCGCGCTTAGCGCTGTCAGAAAGGACCTCGTAGGCCTCTGTGGCTTCTTTGAATTTACTATCCGCGTCAGCGTCGTCCGGATTGCGGTCCGGGTGGTACTTCATCGCAATCCGACGATAGGCCTTCTTGATGTCCTGCTCTCCGGCCGACCTATCGACACCGAGCACCTCGTAATAATCGCGTTTAGACATATTTACTGTGTGCGCTTAAGAGGCGCGCATCACTTCCTCCCTAAAAACGGACGCGGGCTCGATGATCTGATCACGGCCCGCGTCAAATAAACCTCTGTGCAGAGGCGCTTCAGGACGTCCCTGTCCTGAATAAAGAAGTACCGTCAGGCACGCTTGTCTTCCTTTACTTCCTCAAACTCGGCATCGACCACATCGCCCTGATCGGCCTCGGCTTCCCCGTCCGACGACTCGGGTCCTGCCGACGCGTCCTGCGCTTGCTGCGCGGCATACATCTTCTGAGCAACGCCGCCGGTCGCCTCGGTCAGCTTGGTGGTAGCAGATTCCATCGCAGCGGCGTCGTCTCCCTTAATCGCCTCCTCAACGTCGGCAATAGCCGCTTCAATCGCACCGCGCTCATCGTCGGTCGCGTGCTCACCCGCTTCCTCCAGGGTCTTGCGCGCGGCATGGACCATACCGTCGGCCGTATTACGGGCACTCACCAACTCCTCAAACTTCTTGTCGGCCTCGGCGTTCGCTTCCGCATCCTGCACCATCTTTTCGATTTCGTCTTCTGACAACCCGCCAGATGCCGTAATACGAATTGACTGCTCTTTGCCCGTAGCCTTGTCCTTGGCAGAAACATTGAGAATGCCGTTGGCATCAAGATCAAAAGTTACTTCGATTTGGGGCATGCCGCGAGGAGAGGGAGGGATGTCCGCCAAATCAAAACGTCCGAGGGACTTATTTTGAGTCGCCTGCTTCCGCTCGCCCTGCACCACGTGGATCGTCACCGCAGTCTGATTGTCTTCAGCTGTTGAGAAAACCTGCGACTTTTTAGTCGGTATGGTCGTGTTCTTCTCAATCAAAGGCGTAGCCACACCGCCCATGGTCTCGATACCAAGCGTGAGCGGAGTAACGTCCAGCAACAATACATCCTTGACGTCTCCGGAGAGCACGGCCCCCTGAATTGAAGCCCCCATCGCCACGGCCTCATCGGGATTCACGTCCTTGCGTGCCTCTTTGCCAAAGAAATCGGCAACGGCCTGCTGCACCATGGGCATACGGGTCTGTCCACCCACGAGAATGACATCGTTGATCTCACTGGGTGACAGTCCCGCATCTTCCAGCGCAGTTTTGACGGGCGCCAATGAACGCTTGACCAACTCCTCAACCAGCGACTCCAGTTTGGACCGGCTCAATTTGACCACCAGATGCTTGGGACCCGTTGCATCCGCCGTGATGTAAGGCAAATTGACTTCGGTCTGCTGCGAGCTAGACAGCTCAATTTTGGCTTTCTCAGCCGCCTCTTTCAGGCGCTGCAGGGCCAAGGGGTCGTTATGCAGATCGATGCCATTCTCTTTTTTGAACTCCCCAGCCAGGAATTCGATCAGGCGAAGATCAAAATCCTCGCCCCCGAGGAAAGTATCACCGTTGGTCGCCAACACCTCGAACTGGTGCTCCCCATCCACCTCGGCAATTTCAATAATCGAGATATCAAAGGTACCGCCGCCCAGGTCATAAACCGCAACCGTGCGGTCGCCCTGCGCCTTGTCCATACCATAGGCCAACGCAGCCGCAGTAGGCTCATTGATAATGCGCTTGACCTCCAGGCCCGCGATCCGGCCCGCGTCTTTGGTGGCTTGGCGCTGGGAGTCGTTGAAATAGGCAGGCACGGTAATCACGGCCTCAGTGACCGGCTCACCCAAATATTCCTCGGCGGTTTTCTTCATTTTGCGTAGCACTTCCGCCGACACTTGAGGTGGCGCCATCTTGTCATCGTTGACCTGCACCCAAGCGTCACCGCTCTCGGCCTTGACGATTTTGTAGGGCACCATCTTGATGTCTTTCTGAACCACGTCGTCGTCGAATCTGCGACCGATCAAACGCTTGACGGCAAAGAGTGTATTTTGTGGGTTGGTCACGGCCTGACGCTTGGCAGACTGTCCCACGAGGATTTCGTTGTCGTCTGTATAGGCGACGATTGAAGGCGTAGTCCGCCCCCCTTCTGCATTTTCAATTACCCGGGGCTTACCACCTTCCAGCACGGAAACGCAGCTGTTGGTAGTACCCAGGTCAATACCGATTATCTTTCCCATGTCTTTCTCCTGTGGCCCGCTGTTGCGTTGTGCGGGCCGAACTGTCTATCTGATTTCTAAGGCCTGCCCTAGGGGCCGGTCCATTTCCTTGCCTACTTATGTGGAGTCGATTCCGCCAATTTCAAGCGCCCCACCGAAATTCCCAACGGTCACGCGCTGGGTGCTTTGGACACCATCACCATCGCGGGTCGCAGCAGACGGCCGTTTAAGGTGTAACCCTTCTGCATTACCGCGATAACCGAGTTGGGCTCAGCATCTGGCTGCTCTACCAGACTCATTGCTTGAGCAGTTTCGGGGTCAAAGGGTTCTCCAAGCGGGTCAACGGGCTGCACCCCGTACTTCACCAACACATCCATAAAGCCCTTACGCGTGAGTTCAATGCCCTCTAGCACTGAGGCATTGCCCTCATCCCCACCGGTAGCCTCGAGTGCGCGTTCAAGGTTGTCGACCACGCTCAGCAAATCCCCGCAGATGCGCTCTAATGCGAATTTGCGGGCTTTCTCAATTTCCTGCTCAGCACGTCGCTGGGTATTCATAGCATCCGCTTGAGCGCGCAACGCCGCATCCTTTGCTGCCGCCAGTTCCGCTTCCAGGTCGCTGGACGCTGACGACTCCTCATCGACCTCCACCGGCTCGTCACCCACCGCGGTGGGTTCTTCGGACGCCGTCGCCTCAACGTCAGTCTCCGCGTCCTCGCCCTCATTGGCGGGATCGGTTTTGTCATCTTTCATGGGATTTCTCCGCAAAAACTGTCTAAAGCGGGCTGGATCGCCCCCACTGCTCACGATGTGGGGATTTAAACGCGATTTTCAAGGGTTCACAGACCAATGCATGGCGATTGGCCTGGGCGAGAAAAGTTCAGCCGCCGCGGCGGCTAGCGGGACAAAGCTGCGCTCAACATGCGAGCAGTCACATCGACAATAGGAATAACTCGCTCATACGCCATTCTGGTGGGACCAATCACACCCAACACACCTAGTGACTGGGCGCCCTGAGCGTAAGGCGCGGTAATCACACTGAAATCGCCGAACACATCGAAACCTGCCTCTTCCCCAATGAAAATCTGAATGCCATCTGCCCGGGAGCAGCGCTCCATGAGCTCAAGCAGGTCGCGCTTTCGCTCGAAAGCATCAAACAACTCTCGCAGCTTCTGCATGTCTTCCGGAGACGCCTGATTGAGTAAGCTCGCCTCTCCCGCCACCACAACGCCATCGGCGGCGTCGGTATTTTCGATCGCCGCGCTGGCCAGTTCCAGGGCGGCCTCCAGATAAGCGTCGATTCGCGAGCGAGCCTCGGCCATCTCACGCACAATTTGACTTTTGACCTGAGCTAAATCGCGGCCTGCGTAGCGCTGATTGATGAGGTCAGCCGCCGCTTTCAACTGCGCCTCAGTCATGGTGCGCTGCACCTGAATAATGCGATTCTGAACCTCACGCTCATTGATCACCATAATCACCAATACGCGATCACCCGACAGCGGCAAAAATTCAATTTGCCGAAGCTGGCTGCTCGGGGGTTTCGGCACGGTAACGATTCCCGTTTGGTAGGTGATTTGGGCGAGCAAATTTGACGCAGACTGGACTAGCTCGCCGGCACTGCGATTCGGGTCCAATCCCGCATTGAGGGCGGACATGGCGCCCTGCTCTACCGGCCCCACCTGCAATAGGCTGTCGACAAAAAAGCGGTACCCCTGCGCGGTAGGCACTCTACCCGAGGAGGTGTGAGGCGAGGATAGATAACCCAGGTCCTCAAGCTCTGCCATGATATTCCTGACCGTTGCGGAACTGACCGACAACCCGCTCTCACACTGCAGACTTTTCGACGCCACAGGCTGCCCCTCGCGGATATGCATCTCCACCAGCGTTTTCAAGAGCGATGAGGCGCGAGAAGAAAGGGCTTCCAAAGCGGGTCTCTTTCAGGGAATGACAGTCGTGTTGTAGCACAGCCTGAGCCGATGACAAAGCCTTCAGCAAGACGCCGAACGCCCACAATATGATCCCGCGGGCGCGGCGCGATTGAATTGCACCTGATGATGTTCACTCTCCCCGCCGTCTGCGCTATAAATCTCTCCCTGCACTCAGGAAAACCCCCAAATGCTGCTCCATCTTGCGATTCAGGACTATGCCGTAGTTGACCACCTTGAACTGGATCTCGCCTCCGGTATGACCTGCATCACCGGCGAGACCGGGGCGGGCAAGTCGATCATGCTAGACGCCCTCGGCCTGTGCATTGGAGATCGCGCAGACTCCAAGGCTATTCGCCCCGGTGAGAGCAAAACGGACATCACTGCCTGCTTTGACATCTCCAGAAATACCCGCGCAAAGGTATGGCTCGCAGAGCGAGATCTGGAAGCGACAGGAGAGTGCCTGCTGCGCCGAACGATTAACGCCGAGGGTCGCTCCCGAGCCTACATCAACGGCACGCCCGTCACTCTCGCAGATTGCGCTGACCTCGGTCAGCTACTCGTAGACATCCACTCCCAGCATGCCCACCAATCTCTCCTGCGGCGCCCCACGCAACGGAGCTTACTGGACACCTACGCGCAGGCGGAGTCTCTGATTGTAGACGTGAGCGATCTCGCACAACGATGGCGAGTGCTCGAGGAGGAACACACGCGATTGCTCGGCAGAACCGAAGAGTCTGATGCCCGCCGCGAGCTGCTGACCTATCAAATCGCCGAACTGGAGAGCCTCGACCCACAGCCGGGTGAACTTGCGGCCCTTGAAGAACAACACAAGCTGCAAGCCAACGCCTCATTCATCATAGAAACGGCTAACGCGATCGCCACGGGTTGCGAAGCCCAGCGGGACCAGCTCGCTTCACTCGTTCAGCTGGCCAATGACCCGCGAATGGTCGGCGAGTCGACGACCAATTTGCGGGAGCTCTTGCAGTCGGCGCTGATACAGATCGACGAAGCGTTATCAGAGACCGCGCGATTTGCAGAGGGCGTGGAGGTGGATCCCGAAGGCTTGCGCGTCACCGAGGAGCGGCTCGGCGCACTTCACGATCTGGGTCGCAAACACCGAGTGGCTGCAGATGCCCTACCGGATTTGCTCAACGCGTTGCAGGCGGAACTTGATTCGCTGAGTGGGGGATCGGCGCAACTCAAAGACATTGAGCGGCAGCTGTCTGATATCGCTTCGGAGTGGCGTCACCGCGCCGAGCAACTCTCAGCGAAGCGCCGCGACGCGGCATCGTTACTGGGACAACGGGTTATGAAGACACTGGGGCAGCTCGCCATGCATAAGTGCGTGTTCGAGGTCGCTCTCATCCCCTTCAGTGACGAGCGGCCCGACCCGCGGGGGGCCGAGGATGTCGAGTTTTTGATCGCTACCAACCCCGGCGCCGCTCCCGGCCCCTTAAGTAAAATTGCATCGGGTGGCGAGCTATCACGCATTAGCCTTGCATTACAGGTCGTCGCCGCTGACACAGCGACCACACCCACGATGATTTTTGACGAAGTTGATGTGGGGATCGGCGGGGGAGTGGCCGAAGTCGTGGGAGCGCTACTGCAGAAGCTGGGCGCCCGGTGCCAGGTTCTGGTGGTCACGCATCAGCCACAGGTGGCCGCAAAGGGTAATCATCACCTGCTGGTTACCAAAGAGGGCGCCGACAAAGTTCATTCTGCGCTCACATTGCTTGAGGGCGAAGCGCGTATTCAGGAAATTGGCAGAATGCTGGGGGGCGCGAGGCTCACCGACAACACGCTGGCGCACGCAAGAGAAATGCTGGAAAAAACTTAGGTGTCGCGCCTCTTGCGCACGTACAACACCAACGAATGATCAATAATTTCGTAACCGTGCTGCTCGGCGATCAAGTGTTGCCTGCGCTCGATTTCTTCATCAATAAATTCAATGACCTCATTGCTGTCTACGTCGACCATATGATCGTGATGATGATCTGAAGCCATTTCGAAGACCGAATAGCCGGCTTCGAAATTGTGTCGCATCACCAGACCCGCGCTCTCAAACTGGGTCAAAACCCGATACACCGTTGCCAGCCCAATGTCTTCTCCGGTCTCACGCAGTCGTTGATACAGATCCTCCGCACTGAAATGGTCACCTTGGCCCGAAGCATCACTCAACATCGACAGGATCTTCAGTCTGGGCGCCGTAACCTTGAGTCCAGCTTTCTTGAGTTCACGGTTCTCTGTCGTCATCAGCGGAAGGTTCTCTGCGGGTGGCGTTTAACGGTATCATGCCAGCCGCATTGCCGCCTTGGAAGACAACGTGTTGAGAATCAGCCCCCGCGCCATCGCTTGGTCAGCCGTCTACTTGTTACTGGCGTTGCCCGGCTGTGGCAGCAACTTCGGTTTCCCCGGCGTCTACAAGATCAATGTAGAGCAGGGCAACGTTGTTACCGAAGAAATGGTGGAGCAGCTCCGACCCGGTCTGAATCGTCGACAGGTCCGCTACATCATGGGCACGCCGCTGATTGAAGATGCTTTCCACAGCGACCGCTGGGATTACCGCTACCTCCTGCGAAACGGCAATCAGACGCTCTCAGAAACCCGGCTGACCTTGTGGTTTGAGAATGACGAGCTGGTCCGCGCAGAGGGGCCCGCCGCGCCGGATTGGGGACAGACTCAGTCCGAGTCCGAAACACCCGCTGAGATAGACGCCAATCCCTCGGAGGCGTGATCCTCTGCAGTGCGAGCAGCCTTGGCCTTGGCGGCACGCGCTTTTCGGACGGCTTTTGGGTCAATCTTTAGCGGCCGATAGATCTCTACCCGCTCACCCGCCTCCAGAATTCGGTCTCCGGGTGTCGCCTTACCCCAGACACCCAGCTTGAGATCGGGCCCCAGGACCAAGTCGTCAAAAGCGGTCTCTATACCGCTTTGCATCACCGCCTCACTCGCCGTGGTCCCTATCGGAACCTCCAACTTGATGATGCGCTGCTTTTCGGGAAGCGCGTAGGCCACCTCTACGGGAATTTTCTCACTCATCGGATACGACGCGCCGACTCAAACAACTGGCTGTATTGCTGAGGCCTAAAACCATTGCGCTTCCTTTCAAGATAACTGCTCATTCGCTCTGGACACAACGGCGTCAACCAGGTCCAACGCGACTTTATCAAAGAGGCGACCAACCGCGACACTCGCGAGACCACTCGTCATTTGAAAATCGAGACACAGCGAGACCTTGCAGGCCGACTCGCCCAGAGCACGAAACCGCCAAGTGCCGGAAAAATGATCAAAGGGTCCATCTACCAGCGTGAGCTCCATTCGCTCAGGCCGATATAGAAGATTTCGGGTAGTAAAACTGTGACTCACGCCGGCGCGTGACAGCCGCAGCGTAGCAACCGCATTGCTCGGCGTGCGCTCATGTACCTCAGCACCCACACAACCCTCCAAAAAGTCCGGGTAGTGCTCAATATCGGCTACCAGATCAAATATCTGCTCGGCGGCAAAAGGAATCAATGCGCTGCGTTCAATCACGGTCATGGCGTTAGTGTAGTGCAACTGGTTGTCGAGCAAAGCGGCTCAAAGTAGACCTCTGATCAGCCAGGCGGCGCACACCGGCGGCGCCAGCCATCGAATCGCGTGCCACCACAACCAAAAAAGCCAGAGGGGTTCCCTGTAAAGCTCACCGCGCAGCACGGGTCTTGGCATCAGCCAGCCGACGAATACGCTGGTAGCGAGCAAACTGGCCGGAATCAGCCAATCGAGGGCGACCCTGGTAATGCGGTTGATGATTTCCATATCGAAGAACAGGCATACCGCCACAATCAGCGCAATGAGCGTATGCGCCAAAATCGCCCCCCCGAGGCGACCGGCGCCCCATTCGCGGCCGATCATCAGCACTGCGGGCTCTATCAGCACCACCGTGGCACTGGCAGCGACACACGCCATGGAAAAATAGAACAAGGCCCCATAGGTTTCGCCCAGTGGAAGGTTCGCAAACGCATAGGCCAGCCCGACAAACACCCCCGCAAGGCCTTCTGATGGCGCCACATTAACCTCGAACAGGACGGCACAGACGATCACGGCTGTCAGGATCATGAAAGCGGTATCCAACACGGCCACTGCCAGAATAGAGCGTCCCCAGGGCAATCCGGGAGGCGACTGCGCCCCCAACGCCATGCCGAGACCTAAACCCGCGCCGAGGGTGATTCCCGCAGAAGACAGCGCGACCCAAATCGCATCAGACCGCCAGGCTGAGAGATCGCGGGCAAAGAGGTACTCACTGACCGCGCGCAAATCGGTATACAGAAATATAAAATCCAAAACGCCCAGTAACGTGATGGCCACCACGGGAAGAACCGCCCAGGCGAGAAAGCCCATGCCGAGCCGGATCCCCATCGCCGACAAGAACCCTGTCAGGCCCAATAAACCCAGCGCGCTCAAAAACTGGCTGGGACCGTTCTCGACATAGGCGAGATAGCCTTCAGCGACATGAATCGCACTGGCCGCGGCCAGATCCCCCTTAAAAATGACAACCGCCCAATGAAGGCACCACACCGCGATGAGTGTGGCCAAGGCGGACATAATCAGGCCGAGAAACGCCTGCAGGAGCGCCAGGTGTCGCCATCTCGAATCGACGTTGGCGGCGCTTGCCGCCCAGTGCATCGCAAGCCCGGGCGAGCCTCTGCCAAGACTGCCCAACACCACTTCAGCGATGAGAATGGGCGCACTGAGCAATAGCACGGATGTGACATATGCCAGAAAAAAGGGCCCACCTCCATACTCACCGATGAGATACGGCAGGCGCTGCAGGTTTCCTAACCCTACTGCCACCAGGGTGAGGGTCAAGACCAGCGTTGTTCGCGCTCGCCAAGGCTGGGGCACATTGTCATCCAGCACTGACGGGCTCCCGATGCCGATCCCTTTCCTGTAAGAATACCGGCGCGGCAAAAAACCGGCACCCGTATAATGCAGACATGGCAAAAACCAAACGTAAAAAGACGTCTGACAATACCATCGCGCAGAACAAAAGAGCACGTTTCGACTACCACTTGCTGGACTCTTTCGAAGCGGGGCTGTCGCTAGCGGGCTGGGAGGTCAAAGCGCTCAGGGCAGGCAAAGTCCAGCTCACAGACTCCTATGTCCTGATGAAAGGGGGCGAGGCGTATTTGCTGGGTGCAAACATTACGCCGCTTGAGACAGTATCAACGCATTTTGTGAGCGATCCCGGTCGCACCAGAAAGTTACTGTTGCACAAAAAAGAACTGGCGCAGATCAACGCTGCGGTCACTCAGAAAGGTCAAACCTGCGTCTGCAGTGCGCTGTACTGGAAGGGCCACCTCGTTAAGGCCCGCATCGATCTCGCGCAGGGTAAAAAGCTTCACGACAAAAGAGAAACCGAGAAAGCGCGAGACTGGCAACGTCAGAAGGCGCGCATTGTCCGCGACAACGTGAAACAGTAATCGGGGGGACCCCCGCAGCGTGGCGACCGGCAACACGCTCGCTCAAGGGCTGACACCTCCCCGACAAAATCAGCGCCGCCTGTGGGAATAGCCAACCAACAAGTCGCTAGAGCGCGACCAAAGCCTTCACCGAAATTGACAGCCCAATCAGAATGCACAAACCGACCACAAAAGGTCGATAGGCGCCCCCCGCGTAGCGACGGAATGCCCAATTACCAAGCAGGTTACCCAGCCACATTGCCGGAATTGCAACCCACAGCAGTTGGAACGGCCGCGGCGTAACGAGACCGGCAGCGGCAAACATCAGCAACGACACCACGCTTGAGCCAAAGAAGAACATCATCAGAAACGCGCGAGACTGAACGGGGTCAGTCAGTGTCGCCACCACATAAAGAATGACCGGCGGTCCCGGTATGGCAAACGCTCCATTCATCAAGCCGGATGCCACGCCCGTGCCCATCGCCACAGGGCGGGACGCCGGTCTTTCGTTAGGCTGGAAACGCGCGAGCGCCACGGAGGCCACCACCACCAGAAGGCCAATCCATAGCTGAAACTCGACAACCGACAGCGACGACAAAAACCACACGCCGACAGCGGTACCCAAACAGGCGCCAGCGAGCATGGGGATGACCGGTGCCCCAGGGAACAAGCCCCACCACGACCGGTAACTCACTAACCCCAGAATGAACGCCAGCACGGCGCTCAGCACCACCGCGTCTCCGGGGGTCAAAAGCAGTGAAAAGACAGGGACCACCAGCATGGCAAAACCAAACCCGGTGAAGGCGCGGATGAGGGCGGCCAGTCCCACCGCGGTCGCTATCCAAAGAAATTGATCTGGCGGCAGCCCAGTAGGGCCCCAGACCATCATGCTGCGGCCTCGGGTATAACGCGATCTCCGCAGGCAACGCTGCCCGACGCAATGATTCTGGCGCACAGACCTCCATAACCCAACATCGCGACTACGCCCCCGGGGCCCAGTTCCTGTTCCATACGAGCACAGGGATGACAAAGCTGTGTTGCCTCAAGCAATGCCTCGCCCACCCAAAACCGTTGCCTGCGTAATGCATTCAGATTGATTCCCGAAATAACGATATTGCGGCGCAACCGTGCCGGGTCGATGTCGGCAAGGCTCAGATGACCCGCAATTTGACTCATGAACTCCTTTGAGATGAGTGTGACCTGCCTGCCGGAGCCCGGTGTCTTGGTCATACGGTGGTCTCCCTCCAAGCCATAATCAGCCACCGCGCGCGCTCGCATAACAGACTGCAGGGGCTCACGCCGCCGCGGTCGGAGTCCGATCCACTCGACTGTGCCCGATCCCACTTGATGGATGTACCGATCCAATGGGGAACGCCGCTCTACCATCACTCCTCCTTCACTCGCCCTCGCGCCCTTGCCCTCGGTAGTGAGGGAGAGCCCCTGACTCATCGTTACTAGTCTATCCGATGCGGTGTGAGACTGAACTTCGCTCACGCTCGGACCGGCAACGACGCAGCATGGGCCTTGGTTGATTTTCTCGACAGAAACAAGTGATCCGCTTGGTAATAGTTGGCGTAACCGCAAATGTCAGTGTCTACGGACCGTCCAGTCACTGCGCTAGGACGGCCACTCTGGGGATGACTCTGTCGCTTCGGGCATGCCGTATCGCCGGAACACATAGGGGTGCGCAACCGAGAGCGACCGGTAACTTCCGGAGCTTTCGTGTCGGCGCCTTTTGATAGAGAGGAGGCGTTGTGACAAATCACGACGGAAACTGGGGCATTTTGCAGTCCCAGCAAGACGAAGACCAAGCGCGAGCGAAGGCCGCATCGGATCCCGCTAGCTATCACGCCAACATTGCCGCCGGGGAACTTCACTGGTTCGACCCGAACGGGGCCGCGTGGCTAAGTCGCTCGCAGGGAGACTGGCACGGGTGGCATGCGGGCACAGGCGCATCAGCAGAAGCTGATGCCGACTGGGCCCCTTGGACTACTCCGCTGGACGACAGCGCCGCCCCTTTTTACCGATGGTTTGTCGATGGCCACACTAACGCCTGCTTTAACCTTGTTGACCGGCATGTGTTGTCCGGCCGCGGTCATCAGCAGGCACTGGTTTTCGAGGGTGACCGCTGGGATCCCTCCAAAAATGGCGGACGCGGTGGCCCGGTTTTTGAACAACGCCTGACCTACCGCGCCCTGATGATAGAGGTGGCACTGCGTGCTCGTGTCCTGGCGCAGTTGGGCCTGCACTGCGGTGATCGCATCGCACTGAATCTTCCCAACATTCTCGAACAGATCTTCTACATCCTCGCGGCGCAGCGACTCGGTGTTATTTACACCCCGGTATTTGGTGGCTTCTCTGCAAAAACCTTGTCCGATCGGATTCACGATGCCGGGGCCAAGGTGGTTATCACTGCCGACGGGGGTTATCGAAATGCGGAGGTGGTGCCCTACAAAAGTGCCTACGCGGATCCCGCACTCGACAACTACGTGCCACGTCCAGCGGCATTGAAGGCTTTGTCCGAAACTTTGCAGGCGCGATTACCCGCCGAGGTCGCTGCGCGCCTCGAGGCACAGGTTACCGACGCAGTCGCGGGAGAAATTACACTCGAACGCGCCGACGTGATGCGCGAACTCGGACTGGCGCTTGAGCGCGAGCGGGATACCGCGCCGGAAATCATTGCCGAACTGCGCACCACCGTTGCCAGTGAACTGGCAAATGTCGGTCATGCGGTAGAGCATGTCATTGTCGTGCGCTATACGGGCAACGACATCGTCGAGCACAGCCGTGACCGCTGGTCGCATCACCTTGTTAGCGAGGTTGAGAGTGCGTTCCTCGCTGACGCAGGTGTTACTGACCGGGCGGCGCTCGAATCGCTTGACGACGACGCCCTCTGGAAGGCGGTGGGCGCTCAGATACCCGCGGTTCCCGTTGAGGCAAACTGGCCTCTCTTTATCATTTATACCTCGGGATCTACGGGAAAACCTAAAGGCGTGGTGCACACTCATGGTGGCTGGCTATCGGGCGTCACCCACACCATGCGTACGGTCTTCAATGGTACCCAGGATGATTGCCTTTATGTGATTGGCGACCCGGGTTGGATTACCGGTCAGTCTTACCTGATTGCCGCGCCGCTGGCATTCGGCATGTCCACCGTCATTGCCGAGGGCTCACCGCTGTTCCCACATGCAGGTCGTTTCGCCTCCATCATTGAGCGCAATCAGGTCACCTTGTTCAAGGCGGGCTCCACGTTCCTCAAAGCGGTGATGACAGATCCCGCCAGCACGCAGGAAATGTCACGCTACGACATGTCCACGCTCAAAGTGGGCACCTTTTGCGCCGAGCCGGTATCGCCCGCCGTACAGAAATTTGCGATGGAGAATATCTGCTCGCATTACATCAACTCATACTGGGCCACGGAGCATGGCGGAATCGTCTTCTCCTGCCCCTGGGGTGATTTCAAACCGCTGGAGGCAGACGCCAAAACCTGGCCCTTGCCGTGGGTACAGGCGCAAGTGCGGATCGTCGAGGAAACCGGTGACGACGGCTCGGTAAGCCAATGGCGCGAGGCCGAGGCCGGTGAGAAAGGCGAACTGGTCATTACCCAACCCTATCCCTACCTCGCGAGAACCCTCTGGGGCGATGGCGATACCTTGGGCCAACCGCAGTGGCAGGGTGACATCGAGCGATTTGCTGACGTTTATTTTCGTCGGTGGCAGGGTGAACTCACCTACACCCAGGGCGATTACGCCCGGCGCGGCGATGAGGGTGCCTTTACTCTGCATGGCCGGTCCGACGACGTAATCAATGTATCGGGCCACCGCATTGGCACGGAAGAAATTGAAGGCGCCATTCTGCGCGACAAAACCTTGCGTCAGGATTCCCCGGTAGGAAACGTGGTAGTGGTGGGTGCGCCCCATGACGAAAAAGGCGAGACCCCGGTAGCTTTCCTTGTCGCCGCCGCCGGCAGAAAGCTCTCCGATGAGGATCTGAGCCGCCTGCAAAATCTGGTCCGCACGGAAAAGGGCGCAACCGCCGTACCTTCAGACTTCCTGGTGGTTTCCGCTTTCCCGGAAACCCGCTCCGGCAAGTACATGCGGCGCACACTGCGCGCCATTTTATTGGATCAACCTCTGGGCGACTTATCTACGCTGCGCAATCCGGAATCGGTCGAGGAAATCCAAAATGCCGTTGCACAGTGGCGCGATTTTGGCCGCCTCGCCGAAGCGCGGCAAATTATTCAGACCTGGCGCTATCTGCGCGTGGAGACGCATCGCCTCGACGACCAGCACAAGGTCGCGTTACTGGTCATTAATCACCCACCGGTGAACGCACTCAATGAACGCACTCTCGATGAATTGCACACCGTGGTACAGCAGTTGGAGCACCAGGATGATGTCGACGCCGTGGTGATAACCGGGGCACGGGGCGCTTTCGTTGCCGGCGCTGACGTAAAAGAACTTTTGGAAGTCGGCGAAGCAGGTGACCTCGAGTCGGCACGTACACCCCCCAATGCCGCGCAAGCAGCCTTTGCTGCGCTTGAGCAGCTGGGCAAGCCGGTCATTGCCGCGGTTAACGGCCCGGCACTGGGTGGCGGAAACGAACTGGTACTGGCTTGCTCCTATGTCATCGCCGCGGAGCATGCTCAGTTCGGGCAACCCGAGATCAATCTGAACTTACTGCCGGGCTACGGCGGCACTCAGCGACTCGTACGCAAGCTGCATCGTCGTGGCGGTGAAGCCGGCATGGCTGAAGCACTGCGACTCATGGTGAGCGGCAGGAATATTTCTGCTTCGGAGGCCATCACCTGCGGGCTGGTGGATGAAGTCGTCACCGAGTCTGCTGCCTCACCCGTTGAGATCGCCATGGCGCGTCTCCGCGACTACTTTGTAAGTAAAGGGCCTATAGCCGCGGCGCAAGATGAGCACAAGAAAGCATTGGCTGCGCGCGATGAGGTGATCCCCTACTCCGAATCTATCCTTGAACAGCCTGCACTGCAGCAAGCGCTGTCACAGATCCGCGCCAGCGGTCGCGAGAAACAGGTGGCTCGGGTGCTCGACGCCGTCGCGTTAGGGGCGCAACAAGGGCAGTCTGCCGGACTGCTGCACGAAGCTGAACTCTTTGCCGAGGCAGTCTGCGACCCTGAATCTGGACCTTCTGGCATTACCGCGTTTCTTGAAAAGCGCAGTGCACCGTTACCGACGCAGTATGTGGAGGTGGCGCCGACGGCCGCTGGTACACAGGTCGACGAGCTACTGGCGGCTGGCGATCTGTTACCCATGGGTGCCAGCTTCTTCCCGGGGGTCACTCCAATCCCCCGCTACCAGTACGGATATGGCGTTCCCAAATCCGCGGTAGACGGAAAGCCGGCACATGGTGACCCGGTGGATGCCGAGATCAAGCTGATTTTTGAAACACCCGAACCTGAGCCCAACGAAGCGTTGGTTTATGTCTTGGCCTCAGAAATGAACTTCAATGACATCTGGGCGATCACCGGCATCCCAGTATCGCCCTTCGACGCCCGCGATGCCGACGTTCAGGTGACCGGGTCTGGTGGTGTGGCCATGATTGTTCGGCTAGGCAGCGAGCTCATTGCCGAAGGACGGCTTTCGGTGGGCGACGTCTGCACCGTTTATTCGGGTCAGAGCGAGTTGCTATCGCCGGATCAAGGTCTCGACCCCATGGCCGCGGACTTCCGCATTCAAGGCTATGAGCGCAATGATGGCAGCCATGCTCAATTTCTGACGGTTCAGGGGCCGCAGCTCCACCCCAAGCTACCGAGTCTCAGTTTTGAGGAAGCCGGCTCCTACGGCTTGACGCTGGGGACTATTCACCGCGCTCTCTACCACACTCTGGATATCGAGCCCAACAAGCGACTCTTTGTTGAGGGCGCCTCGACCGGCACCGGTTACGACTGCCTGCGCAGTGCAGTCAGTAGCGGGTTAAGCGTAGTCGGCATGGTCTCCAACGCGGAGCGCGCCGCCCGGGTAGAAGCGGTTGGCGGCGCCGCAGTGGATCGAAAAGATCCGCAGTGGGCCAGCGCCTTTACGCCCGTTCCCGATGACCCCACCGAGTGGGGCGCTTGGGAGGCAGCAGGTGCCAGTTTCGTAGCGGCGACCGAGGCCGCTGCTGGCGGCAGTATTGATTACGTGGTGTCTCATGCTGGCGAAACCGCCTTCCCACGCTCGTTCCAAACCCTTGGCGAAGGCGGCGTGCTCACCTTCTACGGCGCGTCATCCGGCTACCGCTTTACCTTTATGGGCAAGAAAGGAAGCTCGAGCCCAGCCGAGATGTTCACCCGCG
This sequence comes from Luminiphilus sp., assembly GCA_038112515.1. Classification (GTDB taxonomy): domain Bacteria; phylum Pseudomonadota; class Gammaproteobacteria; order Pseudomonadales; family Halieaceae; genus Luminiphilus. Next base: position 657 of record JAYNNB010000005.1, on the reverse strand, counting down.
CCGGCCTCCGCGCCGGTCAGAGCCTCTTGGTAGTCTATGGGCCCGGCGCCGAGGATGGCATTGTGGATCGTGTGGCAATCGAGGCGATCGAAGTCGGCTGCCAGCGGGGAGCGCAGATTGCCGTTTTGGTAGACACCGTACCGCAACGTGAGTTCGTCAATTCGCTGGGCTTCGGTGCGCAGGTGAAGGGCGTCGTTAGTCTGGAAGAGATCGAGCGCCGACTGGGAGATGATTACGATCCTCCCGGGCCGTTTGCCGAGATGCCCAACCCGTTTACCGAGTCTCAGGCCTTCAAGGAAGCCGTTCGCCTGTTCTCGGATCGCACGCTAAAGCCGATTGGCTCGGCGATTGCCCCATTCCTTCGCAACACCCTCGACAAACGGGGGCTACCCGATGTGGTCTTTGAGCGTGCCGGGCGAGATGGCCTTGCCCTGGCAACTTCTTTGGTGAAGCCGAATGTGGGTAAGGTGGTGTACGCGGAAGAACTCAGCGGCAACCGCTTTACCTTCTACGCGCCGCAGGTGTGGATGCGTCAACGACGCATTCTGATGCCCAGTGCAGAAATCCGCGGCACGCACCTCAATACCGCGCGCGAATTCGCCGAAATGCAGGAGCGGATCGCTGCGGGCCAGATCGACGTCTTGCCGCCACTGGCAA
>JAYNNB010000004.1:35138-55956 GCA_038112515.1 Luminiphilus sp. | reverse complement strand
GCATAATACGGATTCGCAAACAGTGTCTTGTCGCCCAGGCCTTTGACATATCGGCCGTGGTCGTAATACAGATATAAGTGAAACAGGGCCGCATCGATCGCCATGAATGCGTGATTACCGATGAACAAAGCAGGTCCCTCGGGCAGGTTCTCAAGCCCGACAAACCGCGGTTTGAACCAGGCGCGTGCCAGACCCGCGGCGGCCGCTACTTGCGGGCCGATGGGGACCGTGAACTGCTCGATATAGTCAACGTAGCCGTCGGGGTCGGCATTGGGGCAAGGCGCGCGTTCAACCATTGCGGTTTCCTGTCAAAGAGCCGAAAGCTTAGCAAAACTTTGCGGGCAATTTAGTGGCACTATTCCCTGCGCTACGTCTTCTAGGGCTTATTTGGCAGCTATGTTTCAGTCGTTTCCAAAGCACGGTTTTTTGCTGGCTTACCTCGTTCTCGTTTGGGGTTTTGCGTTCGCACTGATTGCCGTTGCCCTCGAGACGAGCCATCCACTGTTCATTGTCTGGAGTCGCTTGTGGATGGGGGCACTGGTGATGTGGCTGGTGTGGCGATGGCGGCGGAGGGCATGGCCCTTGGGAAGGCAGTGGTGGCCGCGCCTCGCTTTGTTGAGTATGACTGGCAACATCATCCCGTTCTCTTTGATTGCCTGGGCAGAGCAATCGGTGCCATCGGCCGAGGTGGGGATTCTCATGGCGCTGATGCCAATCGCAACGCTATTGCTGGCGCATTGGTTGCTGGATGACGAGCCATTATCAACCGCGCGCATCGCTGGGGTGGTGGTAGGTTTTGTTGGCGTGAGCCTGCTGGTTGGCGAGGACCTTCTCGAGTCGGGAAGTCGGGGTCAACTCCGGGGTCAACTCGCCACCTTGTTAGCGACGCTCAGTTATGCCTTTAACGGGGTTTATGCCAAGAGAATCCCCGGCGCGGATCCGGTGGCGTTGTCTCTGGGGACACTGGCAGCGGGAGCCCTAATTTTGGCCTTGCCCGCGATCCTTTTGCAAAGTACCCACTTCGGCTGGTCGATTCCCCTGCACAGCTGGGTCCCTTTGGTGGTGTTGGGTGTGATGGGGACGGGGCTGGCCACCTGGAGCTACTTTATTGTGGTGTCAGAGCGGGGCCCTGGATATTTGTCGACGATTAATTACCTCATACCCGCTGTCGCGTTTCTTGCCGGGACCCTATTGCTGTCAGAGCCCTGGTCCTTTAAACACTTGCTTGCACTGATGCTCATTCTGGTGGGTGTGGGGTTGATTCAAACGCGAAAAAAGCCTGTCGCTGCGCTCCGCTAAGCGAAAATCATGGCGCTGGTGGTTCCCAGCGGCAGCTATCTGATTAGCTGAGTTCGAAGCGCTCGCGCAGAAAGTGCGCCACACCGTCCTCATCGTGGTGCCCGATGATTTGGTCAGCGGCATCCAAGATGATGGGGTCCGCGTTTTGCGGTGCGTATCGCTCATCTGCGCACTGAAACATGCTGAGATCATTATCGCCGTCCCCGAACGCGATCACATGGTCTATCTCCAGCTCGGATCGGAGACGGTTGATCGCGTTACCTTTGCTGCCCATGCTGTGGTGAATGTCAATCCAGTGCAGCGCCGCGTCGCTTGATGAGCGAGCTCCCAGCTCTGGCTCCTGTATGGCAATACCCGAGTAAGCGACCAGGTGCGGTTCCCCAGAGATGCTGGCTCGGACGCGATCCACGGCGTTGCCGCTACCCAACGAAAACACATTGATAACGCTGACCTCGTCCGGAAGCGCGCTGAGGGGCTCCAGTGGCAGACTGCGCTCTGCCTCGAAAAGCTCTGCCAGTTTTTCTTCGCTGCGACTTCTCAAGGGGCCGTGATACAGCGCGTGCCTGTGTCCATCGTGAAGCGCAAAGACAAAGGGAGTCAGTTCATTCAGCGTGAAGGCAGCCAAGGCATGCCACATTTCCTGTCGTGTTAGCAGGTGATGATGGCTATAGCGGGCCTCGTCAGGAGACCAGATGATGGCGCCATTCTTCAGGATCATGGGGAGGACAAAGTGATGATCTTCGAGTGGTCCCATCGCCGCTTGCAGTGTTCTGCCTGTGGCGACGGTGTAACGAATATTGCGCGCTCGCATCATTGCGAGCGTGTCTGCGGTGAAGGATGAGATGCGCGACTGTTTGTTCAGTAACGTCCCATCCATATCAAACACCACCAAGGTCATGCCGGGTTTGCCCCGGCAGCCCAAAAGGTGTCTTTGTCTATGGTATTGGTCAATGCTCTGTGACGATCAAATCGGCTGTGAGGGATTCCTTGATGGCGTCACTTACCTCGTGGCGCCCGACCTGATAACTGGGATGGTCGATGCCTGCATAGAGCGGTGCGCCATCCTTTAGCGCATTGATTTGCTCTGGCGTTACTTCGAATCTCAGAAAGTGGACGGAGGCAGTTTTGTCGGCGGTCGTTCGGTCCAGATCCTCATCCGCGATCGGGACAATGCGGTCAAGATCGCCAACCTGCAGCCATACCTGGTCCTCGATGCCGATCATTTCCCCCAGACGAATGGCGCGCTGCGCGGGGTCAGGGATCTCAATCATGAAGGTCGCTTTCCAGTTGTGCCCGTCCGGGATCAGGGGATTATAGGCGCTGAGCTCCTCCTCGATACCCTCGGGCTCAAACACGCGCTCGATACGCAACATTTCCTGAATCTGATAGCGAATGGTGGTGGCATCCTCGAAGTACAACCGCGCATGCTCGCCCAGTGCCAGCTGACGATTTTTCTTGTGCGCCATTACTTCAGCGCGAAAGTCTGCGCGTCGTGTTGCATACTCCTCCAGGCTCCAGAGGTCGCTTCTCGTGAGTTGTGTCATGGTGATCTCCTCAAGTTCTCTTCGCTCCAAGCCGCTCGGGCCTCCGCATACAAAAATCTATAGGCCATAAGCCTCGCGCAGTAGCGTCATCGGGTGCTCTGCACGTTCCACCTTTTCAGATAAATGGGCAATATGCTCTCCGGCCATGGGGCAGTCGCTGATAAAACGATCAGGCGCCTGCTCATCGACTTTTCTTACCGTTGGTCGTGCGATTTTGACTGATTTATCGCGGGTTTCCTTTTTGACCGCATAGGTGCCGTCGTGCCCAGAGCACCGCTCGTAAGGTGTGACCTCACTGCCTTCGATCAGATTCAACACGTCCCGTGTCTTGAGGCCAATGTTCTGCACTCGCTGATGGCAGGCAACCTGGTAAGCAACGCTTCCCAACGCAGATTGGAAGTCGGTTTTCAGTGCCTCGCCCCGGTGCCGCGCCCAGAGGTACTCGAAGGGGTCGTAAAAGGCTTTTTGCACCTTCAGGACATCGGGATCATCCGGATACATCAACGGTAATTCTTGCTTGTACATCAGCACGCAGGAGGGGATCGGGGCGGTCAGGTCGTAGCCCTCGTCAACCAGCTTGGCCAGTACCGGGATGTTGGCTTTCTTCAGCGCATCGACACTATCGAGGTCGCCGAGTTCCAGTTTTGGCATGCCGCAACACTGCTCCTTCGGCACAACGTCGATATGGATACCGTTATGTTGAAATACCTTGACGAAGTCTTCACCCACTGTCGGGCTGTTGTAGTTGCCGTAGCAAGTCGCATAGAGCGCGACTTTTCCTGTCGTTTCGCCGATCGGTTGAGGCTCGATCTCCCGGATCAGCGGCTTTACGCGCTTTCGCAAAGTTTTGCTGTGCAGCTTCGGCAGTGGCGCTTCGTGGTGAATATCGAGTCCGGCCGAGAGCGCCTTGCGGAATACACCCGTCTGATTCAGGGCGTTGACCGTCACGTCGATCAGGGGGATAGAAGTTGTGCTGAGCAAGCGGTCGGTGCTGGTCAGTGTTCTGTCGCGCAAAGATGCACCATTCTCTTTGAAGCGTTGTGCCTTCGCGCGCAGCATTAAATGCGGGAAATCCACATTGAATTCGTGTGGTGGGACATAGGGGCACTTGGTCAGGTAGCACAGATCACAGAGGTAACATTGCTCTGCGACTTTTTCGTAATCTGATTTGCTGACGCCATCGACCTCGAGGGTGTCGGACTCATCAATGAGATCGAACAGCGTGGGGAATGCGTCGCAAAGACTGACGCAGCGGCGGCAGCCATGGCAGACGTCAAATACCCGCTCTAGCTCCTCATTCAGGGCGTCCTTGTTCCAAAAGTTATCGCTTTGCCAGTCCAGCGGGTGCCGGGTTGGGGCGTCGATGCTGCCTTCTCTCATCGCAAATGACTCTTGTTAAATAGTGCTTGTTAGGCTCTGCTGGTGTTGTCCAGCCCCATTTTTTTGGGGAGGAGAAAGTTGTTGCGGAAAAAACAAGGGGAGCGATGTTTGCTCCCCTTGGGTATCGGTTGAGCCGATAGGTCGATGCCTTATCAGGCGTCGAGGTTATCCAACGCTTTCTGAAAACGATTGGCGTGGCTTCGCTCTGCTTTGGCCAGCGTTTCAAACCAATCTGCTATCTCGTCAAAGCCCTCATCACGCGCGGTCTTGGCCATGCCGGGGTACATGTCGGTGTACTCGTGGGTCTCCCCTGCAATAGACGCTTCCAAGTTCTTTTTGGTGTCGCCCATCGGCAAACCCGTCGCGGGATCGCCTACAGCTTCTAGGTACTCCAGATGCCCGTGAGCATGTCCTGTCTCGCCCTCTGCAGTTGAGCGGAATACAGCTGCGACGTCGTTATAACCCTCGACATCCGCCTTTGAGGCGAAGTAAAGATAGCGGCGGTTTGCCTGCGATTCGCCTGCAAACGCATCCTTTAAATTTTGTTCCGTTGCACTTCCTTTCAATTCCATTGCTCGCTCCTGTTATCGCCTGAGTCACACCTGTTTGCTGGTGTCATATCTGATCACACCGCGGTGAACACGTAATATACCGATCTGTGTGCCAATTGGCTTACCGAAATAATAAAAAAAATTAATCGAAAAAACCGATTATGCTGTGTCGAGTATTTTTGGGGGGAAACGCGGCGTTTTCACGATGACGGTGATCTGACTATTGGTGGGTCGCTGTACCTTGCCCACCGAGGCTCTGAATCCTCCGATATCAAACGCTCAGGCTGCAAAGGACGCTTATGCGACAACCGACACTCAAGCAACTGCGCTACCTGTGCGCCGTCGCAGATCACCAGCACTTTGGCCAAGCGGCCCTTGCCTCTCACGTTAGTCAAAGCACGTTGAGCGCAGGCATCCTTGAGTTGGAGGAGACGCTTGGCGTCAGCCTGCTGGAGCGCACTAATCGTAAAGTGATTCTCACCCCGTTGGGCAACGAGGTTGTTGAGCGGGCGCGGGAGCTGTTGGTGGGAATCGAGGACATGGTCTCTCTGTGCGCGGGTGCGGGGAAGCCTTTTCACGGAAAAATGCGCATGGGGGTGATACCGACAGTGGCACCCTATTTGTTGCCAGGGCTTTTGCAGCAGATTCGGCAGCGTCACCCCGAGTTCCAGTTGTTTATTCGGGAGGATCTCAGTCAGCCGTTGGTTGACGCGCTTCAGGCCGGTGAATTGGACGTATTGCTCCTCGCGCTGCCTTTCCCCGCAGAGCAGGTGGAGACCATGACACTGTTTGAAGATGAATTTCTGCTGGCCTGTCAGGAATCACACGTTTTGGCGAGCCGACCGGCACTGAGAACCTCGGACCTCAAAGGCGAGGCGTTATTATTGTTGGAGGAAGGACACTGCCTCCGGGATCATGCGCTTGAGGCCTGTAAGTTGAGAGATTCGCAAATCACAGTGCCCTATCAGGCCACGAGTCTGGCTACGATCGTACAAATGGTTGCCAACGGTATTGGTATCACCCTGTTGCCTCAAATGGCCGTTGGTGCGGGAATTGCAGGTGGCACGGGCCTTGTTATAAAGCCATTCCAGCAGGCGAACGTCACACGAAAGATTGGACTGATGTGGCGCAAAAAAACGCCAAGAAGAGTGGAGTTCCGGCAACTCGGTGATGTGATCAGCGACTTAATTGCACCCTGACAGCGCGCTACCGACGGGGCTTGCCCCGGCGTGGGCTTGATCCTTGGGTGTGTTGCGTCCGGAAAGGTGTGCCACCTGGTGCTACCACTCGATGGCGCTTCGGTGGCTGTCGAGGCGGGATCAGGTGCATAACACCATTGCCAATAAGATCTCGCCTACCCATTTGCTTCAGCGTTTTTCGCAACAGCGGCCAGTTATCGGGGTCGTGATAGCGCAAAAAGGCCTTGTGTAACCGGCGCTGACTGAGTCTCTTGACGGTGCTCAGTTTCTCACTCTCACGTCTTACGGGTTTCAGTGGGTTGTATCCAGTGTGATACATCGCCGTCGCAGTTGCCATCGGGGACGGATAAAATGTTTGCACCTGATCTGCCCTGAAACGATGTTGTTTGAGCCATAGCGCCAGCGAGACCATGTCCTCGTCAGAGGTGCCGGGATGAGCGGCGATGAAGTAGGGGATTAGGTACTGCTTCTTTCCGGCTTCCTTTGAGAAGCGCTCAAACATGCTGGCGAATTTGTCATAACTGCCGATACCCGGCTTCATCATTTTCGACAGCGGACCTTGCTCAGTGTGTTCGGGCGCAATCTTCAGATAGCCGCCGACATGATGGGTCACCAGCTCGCGAACATATTCGGGACTCTCCACTGCTAGGTCGTATCGGAGTCCCGAGGCAATCAGTACCTTTTTGACGCCTTTTACCTGCCGTGCCCTGCGATAAAGATTGATAAGTGGTGTCTGATCGGTATTAAGATTCTTGCAAATACCGGGATACACGCAGCTGAGCTTCCTGCAAGCTGCCTCCGTCTCCCTATCTTTACAGGCGAGCCGCCACATATTCGCTGTGGGCCCGCCCAGATCAGATATAACGCCCGTGAAAGAGGGGCTGGTGTCCCGGATACGCTCGACTTCTCTGATTACCGAATCTTCCGAACGGCTCTGAATGATTCGACCCTCATGCTCCGTAATGGAGCAGAAGGTGCAGCCGCCGAAACAGCCACGCATGATATTTACCGAGTGTTGAATCATTTCCATTGCCGGCACGGCGGCGTCCCCATAAGAAGGGTGAGGTAGTCTCTGGTAAGGGAGCTCAAAGACCCAATCCAGCTCCTCGGTTTCCAGAGGGATTGGCGGCGGATTGAGCCAAACGTCGCGATCTCCGTGCGCTTGTACTAGGGGGAGCGCGTTGTGGGGGTTTGTTTCCTTGTGAAAGACCCGCGAAGCGTGTGCGTACAGTACGGCGTCATTCTCGACCGCCTCCGCTGAGGGAAGACGTATTGCGTGGGTCGTCGCCTGCGGACTGGCCATGAGCCGGAGGGTTTGGGTCTCCGCAGCTGAGGTGCCAGGCTCTTCCTCACTACAGGGTGCAGTCTCCATGCCATCGTAGGGATTGGGATGAGCTGATACACGCCCCGGCTGATCCACTGCCGAAGAGTCGATGATGATGCGATCTTTGGGCAAGGTTTTTGTGATGAATGCGGTGCCCCGGATATCGCGCAGGTTGCCGATGCGCTCGCCATCGGCCAAACGATGCGCGATCTCCACAATTGCGCGCTCGGCATTGCCGAACACAAGGAGGTCGGCGCGGCTGTCCAGTAGCACGGAGCGTTTGACCCGATCACTCCAGTAATCATAGTGGGCGATTCGCCTGAGGCTGGCCTCGATGCCGCCAATAATAATGGGGATATCCCTATAGGCCTCTCGAAGTCGCTGGCTGTACACCGTGACAGCCCGGTCCGGTCGCTTTCCTGCAATGTTGCCGGGGGTATAGGCGTCGTCATTACGGCGCTTACGATCGGCCGTGTAATGATTGATCATTGAATCCATATTCCCGGCAGTTACGCCGAAAAACAGGTTGGGCGGGCCAAGCACCTTAAAGGGTTCCGCCGACTGCCAATCGGGCTGAGCAATCATGCCAACCCGAAAACCCTGTCCCTCCAGTACCCGCCCGATAACCGCCATCCCAAAGCTGGGGTGATCGACGTATCCGTCGCCCGAGATAATGATGATGTCGCAGCTATCCCAGCCGAGCTGATCCATCTCCTCGCGGGACATCGGTAGCCAAGGTGCCGGTCCTAGACATTCAGCCCAGTATTTTCGGTAGCCATAAAGCGTGGTGGGTTTACTCGACATGTTCGGCTTCCTGATGTCTCACGTCGGAGGGAACGTCAAGCTCTGACCCGCAATGCTGACAGAACAACGCCTCGAGGTTATGTCCTGACTTTGCGCACACGGGGCAATTCCAGTTAAGCGTTGGGTGGGGCGCGCCCCGCTCGTTAATCCGCTCCCATAGCTCCCGGGTGATGATGGCCGTAGGCACGGCAATAATGCTGTAACCCACGAGCATGCCGAAACCGGCAATAAATCGCCCTGCAGGCGTTTGCGGCACCAGGTCACCGTAGCCGACGGTCGTGATGGTTACCACTGCCCAGTAAATGCTCATCGGGATGCTGTCAAAGCCGTTCGCCGGTCCCTCTACGACGTAGATAATGCAAGCGAACACTACGACGACAATCATCACCATGATCAGAAAGACAAAGATAGAGCGAGCGGTGCTTTTAAGCACGCCGAGGATCTCATTGAGCTCGGCAAACAATGCCATCAGTTTAAGGACCCGGAAAACCCTCACCACCCTCAGCAGCCTCACGACTACCAAGGGCGCCGCTTCTGGCAGGAAGAGGGCGATATAGGTTGGCAAGATCGCGAGCAAGTCCACGATACCCCAAAAGCTTCCAAGGTAAGCACGCCGGTGCTCCGCACACCAGATTCGAGTCATAAACTCGACGCTGAAGACGGCGGTAAAGCCAATTTCCAGGTGCCACAAGATTTGGCCGTGAGTGCGGTGAATGGCGGGAACCGAGTCCATCATGACTGTCAGTACACTGGCGAGGATGACCACCAAGAGCGCGATGTCAAAGGTACGTCCAGCGGGGGTGTCAGTCCCGAATATGACGACTTCAGTTCGTCTTCTGAGGCTATCTGTGGTGTTGGAGACAAGCGGTGAGCGGGGGTTCGTGCCTTGCATTACAAAACAGACTCCAGAATCTGCCAGACGCTGTCCAAGATCAAAGGCTGTGCTTCTGCCGTGGGATGGATGCCATCTGCCTGCATCAACTCAGCATTCAGTGCCACGGACTCAAGCGGAAATTCACCTACCCGGGCGCGAGTGTTTTGAGCCGCTCGGGTGAAGCTTTCACGAAAAGCATCGGTGTAGATCTTTCCCAGATTCGGCGGTATTTCCATGGGCAAGACGATGGCGAGTGCTCCAGACGCTTCGGACAGCAGAATCATTTGATTTAGGTTTTGGGTTAGTTGGCTAATAGGATATCCCCTCAGCCCATCATTACCCCCCAGCTCGATAATCACGATCCGTGGCGTGTGCGTTTGCAGCAGGGCAGGTAATCGCCGCAGGCCACCGGCAGACGTGTCGCCTGATATACTGGCGTTAACCACAGCGTAGTCGGCTCCTTTGGCTTGCAATTTATTTTGCAGCAACGCCACCCAGCCTTCCTCCATCGACATGCCGTAGGCGGCACTGATGCTGTCGCCGACGACGAGAATGGCATTGGTTGAGGCATAAGTTGTCGCTGAGGTCGCGACGTCCACTATCAGCAATCCGACAACCACGAGGACTCGTAATCGTTGGCTGAGGTAACGCAGAATGATCAAAGTCAGTCAACTCCTTAAAACGGTCGCCACTGCTGATGGCGACCTGGACATACTTCGCGGCATCGATTTGGAGATCGCTGCTGGCACTTCTGCCGCTATCGTCGGCGCGTCGGGCTCTGGTAAGTCTACCTTGCTGGGACTGTTAGCGGGTATGGATGTCGCCTCCGATGGTGAGATTACGCTGGACGGTGCTGAGTTGAGTCTTTTGGACGAGGACCAGCGAGCGCGGTTGCGCGCGGAAAAAATTGGTTTTGTGTTCCAGAGTTTTCAGCTGCTGCCGGCATTGACCGCCCGCGAAAACGTCATGCTGCCCTTGGAGCTGGCAGGAAGAAAAGACGCGGGTACTGTGGCTGATCGATTACTGGGAGAGGTAGGGCTCGCGGGGCGGCTGGATCATTATCCCACCACACTTTCTGGTGGTGAACAGCAAAGGGTGGCTATCGCAAGGGCCTTTGTGACTTCGCCGAAAATTCTATTTGCCGATGAACCAACCGGTAATCTGGATACGCGCACTGGAGAGCGGGTTATCGATCTGCTATTTCGATTGAACGCCAGTGCCGGAACCACGCTGGTGCTGGTGACCCATGATGAACGCCTGGCGCAACGGTGCGACGTGCGCTTTTCTATGGACGCGGGCGAGTTGCGCAGCTTGAGCGTCTGATCCGGTGAATCGAACCTTGACGTGGAAGTTTTTACTGCGTGATTGGCGCAGTGGTGAATTGAGCATCCTCGTAATGGCGCTCGTGCTGGCGGTCGCTGTCGTGGTTGGCATCAGCGGATTCGTATCCCGGCTGCAAGCAGCGCTCCTGTCCGAGAGCGCGCGGTTTTTGGCGGCTGACGCGGTTGTTGTGAGTCGTAGCGAGCCACCAGCGAGTTGGTTGGAGATGGCCGAGCTTGAGGGGCTGCAGGTTGCTCCCTCTCTCGGGTTTCCTTCGATGGCCGTCGCTGATATCGAGAGAATGTCCTTGGTGTCCGTCAAGGCGGTTTCAGCGGGATATCCACTCAAGGGCACACTGCAGTGGTCGGTTGAGGCCTACGGTGCAGTGCAGAGCGACGAGGCCATTCCTCAGCCTGGCGAAGTATGGTTGGCGCCGCGCCTGTTTGCGCTACTGGGGGTGGCGACGGGTGACGCCATCACCGTGGGGGAGCAACAGTTGACGATCACCGGATCGGTGCGCGGCGAGCCCGACGCGACTACCGCCGTGTTTGGTTTTGGCCCCCGTCTCTTGATGAACGTGGCGGATATACCCGCGACTGGCGTTATTCAACCCGGGAGTCGCGTTGAATACCGGCTGTTGCTGGGAGGAAATGAGGAGCGTATTGAAGCTTTTCTCGAGTGGCTGACGCCGCAGCTCGGTCAGGGGCAGCGGGTAGATGCCGTGGCCACATCGCAGCCCCGAATTGGGGACACCCTCGACAGGGCGCAGGGCTTCTTGTTACTTGCGGGTAGCCTTGCCGTGGTGCTCGCAACGGCCGCGATTCTGTTGGCGAGTCGAAGGTTTGGCGAGCGCCACACGCAGTATGTTGCCATTCTGAAGAGTCTGGGTGCGCAATCCCCTGAGATCAGTCGGCTGTATGGGGACTGTCTCTTGGTTCTCGGGTGTCTCGCAACGTTTCTGGGATGTGCGATTGGTTGGCTAATTCAGGATGGCTTCATTTGGGCGCTGGGCTCCCTGCTGCCCGTCGCACCCGGATCTGCCGGTTGGGAGCCATTAGTCATGGGGGCGGTCACCGCGCTTGTATGCCTTCTTTTTTTCGCTTGGCCGCCTTTGAGTCGATTGGCCGGCGCCTCGCCACTTCATGTACTGCGCGCCGAGGTCGACGTCGCCAAAATGCAAAAGACACGAGACCTGGTCCTTGGTGGAATGGCTGTCTTTGGCCTCATGTGGTGGTACAGCGGCAACGTCATGGTCACCGTCGCTGTGGTCGCTGGACTAGCAGTGGTTACGCTGTTGGGCGTCGTCATTGGCAGGACGCTATTGGCAGGTGGGCATTCGATGGGTGGTTTCGCGGGCAGTATCTGGCGAGTCGCTCTGGCGGGTTTGCAGCGCCGTCGTCACGCGAATGCGCTGCAAATGGTTATTTTTGCCATCGCTATTATGCTGATGCTAATGCTCACGGTGGTGCGTTCGTCGTTAGTCACTCAGTGGCAAGCACAGTTGCCACCCGACGTTCCCAATCACTTTCTTCTCAATCTCGCCCCTGAGGAACGAGCCCGATTAGAGCGCTTTTTTTTGCAGCGCGATGTCAAGAGTGAGCAGTTGTACCCCATGACGCGCGGTCGGGTGATGGAGGTGAATAGTGAGGCGCTGCCGCGTTGGCAGGATGCTGAGAGCGAGACGGCTCCAAGGCAGCGGGAGGCCAACTTTACCTGGTCAGATGCTCAGCCCGCTGGCAATCAATTGACGGCAGGGGAGTGGTGGCCTCCCGAGTCGACTGAGGCATTGGTTTCTGTCGAGGAGGAGTTCGCTCGCGATATAGGCGCTGCTCTGGGTGACCAGCTCACGCTGCGCATTGGCGCTGATACTTTTACGGTCACGGTGAGCAGTATCCGTCGTGTTGATTGGCAATCCATGCGACCGAACTTTTTTATGGTGTTTCCGCGCTCGGTGCTCGCCAGTTATCCGGGCATGTATATGACCAGTTTTTTGCTGCCCCCCGATCGCAAAAATCTCCTGAACGAATTAGTGCGCGAGCTACCGACGGTGACGGTGATCGAGCTTGATATTGTGATTACTGAAATGCGGGCTGTCGTCGATCAAGTTGCGCGGGCTCTAGAGCTGGTGCTGGGCGTGATCTTGTTGGCTGGTGGGCTGGTTTTGGTGGCAGGCATTCAATCAAGTTTGGACGGTAGGCTTAGAGAGGCGGCGCTACTTCGAGCGCTTGGAGCGGGAAAGAGACTCTTGCTTGGGACCTTGTGGATCGAGTTTATGGTGCTTGGAGGCCTGGCCGGTGGTCTGGCGGGGATCGGTGCGGAGGCAGCAACTTACGCCCTACAAACGCAGGTTTTCGAAATGCAGTGGGCCCCTACACCAGTGATGTGGTGGTTGGGGCCCATTATTGGAGCGGTAATAGTCGGCTGTTTGGGCGTATGGTCCTGCCGCCATGTGGTACGCACGCCCCCGGTTGTCTTGCTACGAGAAATATAGACCACCGAGTGTATTCATTCGGCCCAGCAGTTGGCCTGCCTAGCCGAGCAAATGAGCTACGGCGTCCCGCTCTTCCGTGAGTTCTGTGGCCGTGGCGTCCATTCTTTCTCGACTGAATTCGGCAATGGGTAGATCTTGCACTATTTCCCATTGGCCGTCCTTGCAGCGGCAGGGGAAGGAGTAGATCAGTCCGGGCTCGATACCGTAAGAGCCGTCGGAGATAACTCCCATGGAGACCCAGTCGTCTGACGGTGTGCCCAGCGCCCAGCTGCGCATATGATCGACTGCGGCGTTGGCTGCCGATGCCGCGGAGGAGGCCCCTCTCGCCGTGATGATGGCGGCGCCTCGCTGTTGCACGGTGGGTATGAACTCACTCCCGTACCAGTCCATATCGATTTGCGTTATCGCGGATTCATCATTTACCAAGGCGTGATGAAGATCGGGATACTGCGTGGCGGAGTGGTTGCCCCAGATGATCATTTGTCGAACATCGTTCACCGTGGTGTTGGTTTGTTGCGCTAATTGCGTCACGGCGCGGTTGTGGTCGAGCCGAGTCATGGCGGTGAACTGACGCGGATCGATGTCGGGGGCATTACGCTGCGTGATGAGCGCATTGGTGTTGGCCGGGTTGCCGACGACCAGTACTTTGATGTCTCTGCTGGCGACGGCATTGATCGCTTTACCTTGAACGCCGAAGATAGCGGCATTGGCTTCCAGCAGATCTTTTCTTTCCATGCCGGGTCCTCGTGGTCGTGCGCCGACCAACAATGCAAAGTCGCTGTCACGAAAGGCAACCTCGGGATCATCCGTGCAAATCACATCCGAAAGCAGTGGGAAGGCACAATCGTCCAATTCCATTTTGACGCCGTTCAATGCTTCCATTGCGGGGGTGATATCCAGCAATTGCAGAATGACCGGTTGGTCGTGGCCTAGCATTGACCCGGATGCGATCCGAAAAAGCAGCGCATACCCAATTTGCCCAGCGGCTCCGGTGACTGTGACGCGGACGGGTGCTTTCATCAACGTTCCCCTTATGTAATGGATGGCAGATCTCGGCGAAGCGGGATTGTCCTTGCCAAGCCTCTAAAACACAAGGGGCCGACGCCGAGAACCCAAGTTGCCGGCGGTCTAGCGAGCGTGACTGCGCTTTTTTAATGTCGTCGGCTTTTGCGTGTCGACGCTCTGTCTCCTATTATCGCCTGCAGCGTAATGGAGCGGAGTAAATGGCTAGGGTGCTTGAGACCAGTAATGCCAACGTGAGTCGAGTGGACACCCGTAAAGGTCGGCTCGAATTCAACAAATTGAGAAAGCGACTGCGGCGTCAAGTGGGCAAAGCGATCGCTGACTTTGGGTTGATTGAATCTGGGGACCGCGTCATGGTCTGTATCTCGGGCGGCAAGGATTCGCATGCCATGCTCGAAATTCTCATGGCGCTCCGCGAGAGTGCTCCCATCGATTTCGAGATTGTGGCCGTGACTCTCGACCAGAAGCAGCCGGGGTATCCGGAGGAAGTGCTGCCGCGCTATCTGGAAACGCTGGATATCCCTTACTACATCCTCGAGAGGGACACCTACAGCGTTGTCCGGTCTGTGATCCCCGAAGGAAAGACCACCTGCGGGCTCTGCTCGCGATTGCGGCGCGGGACTTTATATGGTTTTGCGGATCAAATCGGTGCTAGCAAGATTGCGCTGGGTCATCATCGAGATGATATCGTCGAGACACTGTTCTTGAATCTCTTCTTCGGCGGCAAACTCAAGGCCATGCCAGCCAAGCTAAAAAGCGACGACGGCAGGCATGTCGTGATTCGCCCGCTTGCTTACTGCAAGGAATCTGACCTTGCGCGATATGCGAGCGAAATGGATTTCCCCATCATTCCCTGCAACCTGTGTGGTACGCAGGAGAACCTGCAGCGACAGGAGATAAAAAAAATGCTCCAGGACTGGGAGCGCAGCTACCCGGGACGCACAGAAACAATATTCCGCGCGCTTGGGAATGTGGCGCCGTCTCACTTGATGGATCGAGCCCTGTTTGACTTTGACGGCTTGACGGTGGAGGTCGATAGCAGCCTGGGGTTGCCAGATATCCGGGTCGTTAACCTGTAGTGGCACTGCTGACCGCAGCTGGGGTTGCCATCGAGCGAGGGGATCGGGCGCTACTGCGCGATATTTCCCTGAATATCGAGTCGGGCGAACTATGGCAACTCATTGGGCCGAATGGGGTTGGCAAAAGCAGCTTAATGCGCGCGCTCGCGGGTTTAGCGCGATTGGGCGTGGCGGGTGAGATTCGGCGGGCGGCGACCGCGCTGTATGTCGGTCATAGCTCCTCGCTAAAGCGCGCTTTAACGCCGGTTGACAACCTGCGATGTCATCCTGCCTGCGATGTAACGGCCGACAATGAACAAATCTTTGCCGCGCTTAAAGCCGTCAGCCTGACGGGGTATGAGTCTGTTCCAGTGGGTGCGCTGTCGGCAGGCCAGCAGCGCCGGGTCGCGTTGGCGAGATTACTCCTCAGTCGCGCGGGCTTGTGGTTTTTGGATGAGCCGTTCACCGCGCTGGATGCGGCGGGTTGTGACTGGCTAGAGCGGCAAATTGCCCGGCATCTGGATGCGGGTGGGGCAGTGTTATTTACCAGCCATCAGCAAAGCCAATTTGGCACGCAGCAACGCAACCTTGATCTCGCTCGATATGTCAGCCACTGATCGGTTCTCTCTGTCGCTGAGCACCGCTTTCTCACGGCAGTTCCTGAGGCATGTCAAAACCTTGATGGCAAGCCCTGCTGACCTTGTAAATCCGCTGCTGTTCTTTTTCATGGTGGTGACATTGTTCCCGCTGGGGCTCGGGCCGGATCCTCAGCGACTGTCAGAAATGGCGCCCGGGATTTTGTGGGTCGTCGCCTTGCTGGCCAGTTTGATGGTGAGTGGCAAGCTGTTCGCCTCGGATTATGAGGATGGCAGTCTGGAGCAATTGTGCCTGGCTCCCCATCCGCTTGCGATTTTAGCCTTGGCAGAGGTGCTGGCCCATTGGCTTGCAACCGGGCTTTTGCTGTCGATCGTTTCCCCGGTGTTTGCAGTAATTGTGGGGTTGCCGACAGAGGCGTTTCCTGTGTTGGTGTTCAGCCTCATGCTAGGCACCTTGTGTTTGACCCTTATCGGAGCGGTGGGTAGTGCACTGACAGTCAGTATTCGACGCGGCGGCTTGTTGCTGTCGCTGATTATTATTCCTCTGAACGTACCTGTGCTGATCTTTGGCACCACCGCGGTGTTCGAGGCGACTCGCGGTGGGAATTTCGAGAGCTGGCTGGCGTTGCTCGGGGCGTTGGTGCTGCTGTCGCTTGCGCTAGGCCCATTGGCTATCGGTGCCGCATTACGAATTTCGCTCGATAATGGTTGAGTAAGAAGAACCAAGGATGTCGGTGCTTTCGGGAACAAGGATAACGGGTCAACCCGCCTGCTTAGGCGCTATACTGCGTTGATGTGGTCTTTTATTCACAAGTTAGGATCGCCTCCCTGGTTTTTCCGCTTCAGCGGGACTCTGGTGAAATGGTTGCTTCCCTTGACTATCGCTGCACTGCTCTTGGGTAGTTTCTGGGGATTGTTGGTCGCGCCGCCCGATTTTCGACAGGGTAATTCCTATCGCATTATTTTTATTCACGTGCCGGCAGCGGTCGTGGCGCTGGCGGGGTATTACGTGATGGCGCTGGCGGGGGCTATCAGCCTGATTTGGCGGATCAAGATGGCGGACGTTGCCATGAAAGCAGTCGCTCCCGTCGGTGCAGTGCTGACAGGAATTGCGCTGTTGACGGGCGCTATTTGGGGGAAGCCAACCTGGGGCACCTGGTGGGTATGGGACGCCCGGATTACCTCCATGCTCATACTCTTCTTTCTCTATTTGGGTGTGGTGGCGCTTTTTGAGGCCTACGAAAATAAAGCAGCTGCGGCTAAAGCCTGTGCGGTCTTGAGCTTGGTGGGTACGGTCAATATTCCTATCATCTACAAGTCAGTTGACTGGTGGTACTCACTCCATCAACCCGCATCGATAAAATTTACCGGCGAGTCGACAATTGATGCGAGCATGCTATACCCCTTGCTGCTCATGATTAGCGCTTTCTATGGTTTGTTCGCGCTCGCGACGCTGATGAATATGCGCAGTGAGTTGATTGGGCAGCACCGGCAGTCGTCCTGGGTGCGGCAGTGGGCTGGGATTGAATGATGTATTTTGAATCGGTCACTGCAGCCATGCAAATGGACGGTCATGGCATCTATGTTTGGGTGGCGTATGGCATGACTGCAGCACTGCTATTTGGGTTAGTGTGGACCCCTTCAAGACGACTTCGGCAACGTAAACGCTGGGTTGTTGTAGACGCTCAACGTCGAGCTGGCGCGGATCAGATCGCGTCCGGGCGCGAGGGTAATCTCGGGGTGATCGATAGTTCGAACGAGATGGAGGCGCAGCGCTAATGCATCCTCTGCGAAAGCAAAGACTGTATTGGGTCAGTTTGATTGTTGTGCTCTCAAGTGCGGCGATCGGGCTGGCGGCGTTTGCCCTCAGAGACAACATTAATTTGTTCTACCCGCCGTCTGAAATCGCGGCAGGAAAAGCACCTTCTGACAGAAATATTCGGCTGGGTGGCATGGTGGTTGAGGGCAGCATCCAGCGGAGTGAAACCAGTCTGGACACCCAGTTTGAGGTGACCGATTACGCTGCGTCTGTCGCGGTGCGCTACACGGGGATTCTTCCTGATCTCTTTGCTGAGGGGCAGGGCGTCGTCGCTGAAGGTCGATTGGATGAATCTGGCGTTCTAATCGCAACACAGGTTCTGGCAAAGCACGACGAAAATTACATGCCCCCAGAAGTTGCTGCAGCGCTGGAGGGGAAGGGTGGCCCTCAGGCCAGTTCATTGCGACCGTGATTCCTGAACTAGGCCACGTCTCACTGATAATCGCTTTTGCGCTGGCGATAGGCCTTACTGTGATTCCTTTCTGGGGAAGCGTCCGGTCAAATGCCGCGGCGATGAATCTTGCGCCCTCGTTAGCGGTGGGCACCTTGGTCTTCGTAGCGATTGCCTTTGGGCTGCTCGCAACCAGCTTTTTGCAAGATGATTTTTCCGTCGCCGTCGTTGCAGCCAATTCAAACAGCCTGTTACCCCCTCTCTTTAAGTTCTCTGCGTTATGGGGTAATCACGAAGGTTCCTTATTGCTGTGGGTATTGATCCTTGCTGGTTGGATGACTGCTGTTGCGTGCTTGAGTCAAGGTTTGCCGCTCGTGATGGTCGCCCGTGTGTTGAGCGTTATGGGTTTTGTTGCTGTCGGTTTTCTTGCGTTTTCGCTGCTGACCTCCAACCCGTTCGAGCGCTTGTTACCCAATACCCCGCTCGACGGTGGCGATCTCAATCCCTTGCTGCAGGATCCAGGGCTGATCATTCATCCGCCGCTTCTCTACATGGGCTATGTCGGGCTGTCAGTCCCTTTTGCGTTCGCTATTGCGGCTCTGATTGACGGCCGGTTAGATGCCTCATGGGCGCGGTGGTCAAGGCCGTGGACGAATGTGGCCTGGGGATTTCTCACGCTGGGGATTATGTTGGGAAGCTGGTGGGCTTACTACGAGCTGGGCTGGGGTGGCTGGTGGTTCTGGGATCCTGTTGAGAATGCCTCGTTTATGCCCTGGTTGATGGGAACGGCCCTTGTCCACAGTCTGGCGGTGACAGAGAAGCGGGGTGTTTTCCGATCTTGGACGGTATTGCTCGCCATTTTTGCTTTCTCCTTGTCGCTTCTGGGGACCTTTCTGGTTCGATCAGGCGTGTTGACCAGTGTGCATGCCTTTGCTGCCGATCCTGAGCGAGGGCTGTTTATCCTCGTTTTTCTGGCGCTGGTCGTCGGCGGGTCTCTGCTGCTCTATGCGCTGAGGGCGCCGACCGTCGCCAGTCGCGTTGGCTATGCGGTCATTTCGCGCGAATCACTGCTCATGATCAATAATCTGATATTTACTGTAGCCGCGACAATTGTCCTCTTAGGTACGCTGTTCCCGTTGGTCATGGACGCGCTATCTCTGGGGAAATATTCCGTAGGGCCGCCTTACTTCAACGCGGTATTTGTCCCTTTGATGGCCTTGCTCATGCCCTTTATGACGATTGGGCCGATTTCCCGATGGCGACAGGACTCTACCAGACGTTGGCTCCATGAGCTGCTGGTTCCGGCATTGGCACTCGTGATCCTCGCGCCACTTTTTTCGGGACTACTGTTTGACTTCAATCTTTGGGTGGCGCTCGCAGTGCTGTTGGCGGGGTGGGTGGTAGTGGGTGTCCTCAAGGATATGTGGCAGCGGCTGCGGATCGGAGCGTCCGGTGGTTTGCAGTGGCGGCGACTGTCGCCCAGCTATCTTGGGATGACGATGGCTCACATAGGATTTGCCGCTGTGGTGGTTGGGGCCGTTGTGGTGACACAGCACTCCGAAGAACAGGATCTTAGGATGACTGAAGGCGAGAGCGCTGAGCTCGGCGGCTATCGCTTTGAGATGACGCGTATCGGCCAGGAGCCGGGTGCTAATTATATCGCCGATCAAGCAGTGTTCCTGGTGACTTCCGGGGGGCAGACAATCGCTACACTTGTCCCCGAAAAGCGGCGCTACTTGGCCAGCGGGCAGGTGATGACCGAAGCCGCCATTGATGCTGGAATCTTTCGTGATCTCTACATTGCCTTGGGTGAGCCCATTGGCGAGCGAGCTTGGGCAGTGCGATTGCAGTACAAGCCGATGGTTCGTTGGCTGTGGATAGGCGCGTTTCTGATCGGCATCGGAGCGTTAATAACCTCGCTGGATCGTCGATATCGGGTGCAGGTGGCGAGCCGGTCTGTGTCTGATTCTGCGCTGCCACAGGGTACTCAGTTTGCGCGCTAGGCGTTTTATTCCCTTGTTGGGTTTCGCATTGCTTTCGGTGCTTCTGTTCCGAGGGTTGTCACTGGATCCCACAGCTCTGCCGGCGGCGCGACTCGGGCAGCCCTTTCCAGCATTTATAAAACCGGAGTTGCACTCGGGTGACCCGGTGGGCGTTGCGGACTTGAATCAGCTCCCCGCGCTTGTCAACGTCTGGGCGACTTGGTGCTACTCATGTCGGGTCGAGCACCCTTATCTTGTCGAGCTCGCAGCATCTGGGGTGCCCATTTATGGCCTGAATTACAAAGACGACAGCGAGAAGGCGCGAACTTGGTTAGCCGAGCTTGGTGACCCATATCAACTCAATATCGTCGACGCCGAAGGTACGCTCGGTGTTGATCTTGGGGTGTACGGTGCTCCCGAGACTTATGTTATCGATCGTCTCGGTAAAATCGCTCACCGGCATGTCGGGATTCTCAGTCAGCGTGTTTTCGTCGCTGACTTTGCACCCTGGTTCGCCGAGTCGGTTGTGGCGCCGATGTCCTCCGCTGAGTCCGGTGCGGCCGCCCAATGACGGTGAAGATATGCGGGCTATCCATACGCCTTTTTGGGTGTCCCGTACTGCTAGCCTGCCTCTTGGCTGTCACCCCTGTCGCGCTGGCGGTGATTGAAACTTATGAGTTTTCCTCACCCGCT
Source organism: Luminiphilus sp. (assembly GCA_038112515.1). Lineage (GTDB taxonomy): Bacteria > Pseudomonadota > Gammaproteobacteria > Pseudomonadales > Halieaceae > Luminiphilus. Next base: position 35,608 of record JAYNNB010000004.1, on the reverse strand, counting down.
CTGGAGCAGCGATACCACACGCTAAGCCAAGAGCTGCGGTGTCCAAAGTGCCAAAACCAAAACATAGCCGACTCTAATGCACCCATCGCTCGTGATTTACGCGTTGTGCTCGTTGAGCAGTTGGAGGCGGGGCAAAGTGACGAGCAAATATTGGCTTTTATGGTAGCGCGCTACGGGGAGTTCGTGCGTTACCGTCCGGCGATGGATCGCAATACAGTATGGCTTTGGTGGGCGCCGGCGTTGCTCATGGCCGGGGGAGTGGTCGCACTGGCTGTCCATTTCGTCGGACGTCGCCGTAAGGCGCCGCCGGCGTTGAGCGCGACCGAGGTGGCTGAACTGGAGAGATTGATGGAAGAGAGCGGTTCATGACGCTGTATTTCCTTATTTTTTCTTCGCTGCTGTTGTGCGTCTCGGCCCTCTTTGTGCTGGTGCTGCCCCAACGTTGGCAACGTTCGCACACTGTCGAGGGC
>JAYNNB010000004.1:26024-35128 GCA_038112515.1 Luminiphilus sp. | reverse complement strand
GTCGAGGGCAACACCGATTGGCTGCGTCTCAGGCAACGAGAACTGGCGGACAGCGCCGCCGAGTTGCGCGAAGAGGCGGCGCTCAGAGTGATCGAGGAGGGCCCCGACAGGCCGCAGGACGCCACGAAGCCACACTATGTCCTGAGGTATCAGTTGGCAGGTGTGCTTGCGGTACTTGTCTTGGTAGCGGGGCTGTATTCAAAGCTGGGGGGTCTTGAGGATTTGAGCATTGCCGACGCCCTTGAGGGGTTGGATGGCGCAAGCCCCGCAGAGATATCAGCGCTGATAGAGCGGATCCAGCGTCGCGCATTACAACGGCCTGACAATGCCGATTACTCCCTGTTACTGGCCGAATACCATTTTTCCGCCAACGAGCCATCCCAGGCATTGGTTTATTTCGACAGGCTCATAGAGGCGGGGTCGACTTCTCCAGATATTCTGAGCAAGGCCGCACAGGCAGAATTTTTGTCGGCTGATCGACAATTGAGCGCTCGCGCTCGATCTCGCGCTGAGCAGGCTCTGGCGCTTGATCCCATGGCACCCGCAGCCCTCGCCACGCTAGGGATGGCTGCTTTTGAGGCGGCGGATTTCGTGGCGGCGGTTCAGTATTGGGAAGCGCTGCGCAGTCTCGAGCCCGAGGGCTCGCCCGGCTATCAGATGCTGACTCAGGTCATCGAGCGAGCCCGCAACGAGATGGTTGACTCGGGTCTAACTACCGAAATGCCGCCGGGGTTGCGCATACAGGTGGTGCTCGACGACGCGCTTAATGTGGATGTCGCTGCCACGGTTTACGTTTTCGCGCGGCCCGACCAACAGCAAGGGGGCATGCCAATCGCTGTTGTTCGGCAGGTGGTCACAGAATGGCCTCTGGTGTTGACCTTGGACGACGGAAATTCTATGGCTGGCCAGAAGCTTTCGAGCTTCGATAGGGTTTCGGTTGAGGTCCAGATCTCGGCAAACGGGCAGCCTGGCAGAGAAAACAGCCTTGCCTGGAATGTAGTCAGCTCCGCTTCCGTGGGGTCACCTGAACCTATCAATGTGATCCTGGGGCGCGTCGATACCCTCTAATTCACATTCAAACATAGTGTTGTTGGGCTGAAGCGGATACACTACATCTTGTGTTTTTAGCGCTCTCTGGAGTCCTTACCTGACTCCGGCAGACAGGACGGCCACACGGATACCAAAATGCGCCTTAAATCCATCAAGCTGGCGGGCTTCAAGTCCTTTGTAGACCCCACAACTGTGCAGTTTCCCGGCAATATGTGCGCCGTGGTGGGGCCCAATGGGTGCGGCAAGTCCAATATCATCGACGCGGTGCGGTGGGTAATGGGAGAGAGCTCTGCCAAAACGTTGCGTGGCGAGTCCATGACAGACGTGATTTTCAATGGCACCACAAGTCGTCAGCCAGTCAGTCAGGCGTCGATAGAGCTTATCTTCGACAATACTCAGGGCAAGGTGGCGGGCGAGTTCGCCGCCTACAGCGAGATTTCTGTGCGCCGGGTCGTCACGCGCGAAGCCCAGTCGGAGTATTACCTCAATGGCGCAAAATGCCGCCGTCGCGACATCACGGACCTCTTTCTGGGCACAGGCCTTGGGCCCCGCAGTTACGCGATTATTGAACAGGGTGTCGTCTCACGGTTGATTGAGTCGAAGCCCGAAGAGTTGCGTGTCTTCATCGAGGAGGCCGCTGGAATCTCCAAGTACAAAGAGCGGCGGCGCGAGACTGAGAGCCGAATGCGCCGAACCACGGAGAATCTTGAGCGCCTGACCGATCTGCGCGATGAGTTGCAACGAAACTTGGCCCATCTTGAGAGACAGGCTAAAGCCGCTGAAAAATATGCTGACCTGAAAGCTGAAGAGCGCGTGACTCAAAGTGAGCTTTATGCCATCCAGTGGAGAGACCTAAACGCGGACCGAAGCGAGGTGTCAGGAGAGCTCGGAGCGCTAGACATAAAACGTGAGGCCGCCAAAGCCGATGTGGCCCATACGATAGCGGGCATTGAGGAGACGCGATCGGAGCAGGTCGCCGCAGGGGACGCGCTGAATCGAGCCCAGGAAGCGTTTTATGCCGTGGGTGGGGAGGTAACTCGCGTTGAGCAGGCGCTGCGTTTTGCCCAGGAACGTCGAGGAGAGTTGCAGCGTGATTTGGACCAAACGCGGGCATCTCTTGAGCAAACGCGGGATCATCTTGCGGCCGATCGCAAGCAGTTGCAGGACTGGGATTTGGAGCTCAGCCGCCTGGAGCCGGCGCTGGATGAGCAAAGAGCAAAAGCCTCCGGGGCGGCGGAGTCGCTCGCCGATGCTGATCGCGCTTTCGCACAATGGTCGGAAACTTGGGACAGCTTTAACGAAGGTGCTCAGGGTCCGAGTAAAACTGCGGAGGTGCAGCAGAGCCGCATTGCCTACCTTGAGCAGGTGTTGAACAAACTGCAAGATCGAAAGCAGCAGTTGGAGCAAGAGCGGAGCACGCTGGACGCATCGGTCGATTCAAGCGACACGCCATACCTGTCGAACATCGAATCAGCGGATCGCACCATTGCCGAGCTCGAAGCGCAAATTGCAGATCTGCAGCAGCAGTTATCGGATTCGCAGACCGCGATAGAGCGGGCGAGGGGCGAACAGGATAGCGTACGCGCTGCTATTCAGGAGTCTCGAGGGCACATCGCATCGCTGACCGCATTGCAAGAAGCAACAGCCGATGAGCGAGAGCGGATAGCGTTGGATGACTGGATGCACTCATCGGCCTTATCTTCGTTGGGTGGCGTTTATACCGCGCTGGAGGTTGAACCCGGTTGGGACTCGGCGGTTGAGCAGGTGCTGGCGGAGAAACTGTCTGCATTGCTGGTCGAGGGCGGCGACGTTAATGATTTACAAGGTGTGGAGGCGATTCCGGCAGGCGCTTTTTTGCTAGGCGTTGGTGGTGTCTCCCCTGAGCATGTTGAGGGTACTTTGGCTAGTCAGGTGAAGGCCCCCCCCACGGTAATGCAGTGGTTGGCCTGCGTTCGTACAGCGGGTGATCTGGCCGAGGCCCGGGCTTTGCTAGCGAATCTAGAGACGCACGAGTCCGTGGTGACACGAGATGGACACTGGTTGGGGCACGGGTGGTACCGACGATCCTCGGAGACAGACTCCGCGGCAGGTGTGATCGCTCGGCAAGCGCAATTGGATTCGCTTAATGAGCAGCTTGAGCAAAGTCGTGCAGAGGCCGAGGGTATTGAGGGGCTCATCAGTGACCTGTTGAGTAAGCGGGCTGAGCTCGAGAAGTCGCTCAGCCGCGCTCAGCAGGCTTTACAGGCGGGTGTCAGCGAGCGGGCTGAGTGGGTGGCGGAGCAGAGAGCGCAGGCTACCAAGTTAGAGCAGCAGGCTCAGCGTTTAAAAAGATTAGAGGAGGAGATCGCCGAGAGTCAGCGTCAGTATGAGCAGGAGCAGGCGCACCTTGCGGATGCCCGGAAACAGCTCGCCGCGGCACTTGATCAAATGGAGCTCGATCGCATTGAGAGAGATCGGCTTCAGGGAGAGCGCGAGCGCTTGGCGGCGTCACAGGCCAGTCAGCGAGAGGCCTCCCGCCTTGCCGCAGATGAGCTGATGAGGGGTGAGCTTCAGGGGCAGAGCTTGGCGGCGCAGGCCGCCTCCATCAGAGAAACGATCTCTCGCATGGAATCCCAATTGAAGACGCTCGAATCCCGCGAGACCGAGCTTCATCACACCTTGCCCTCAGGTGAGGATCCTGATGCTGAGAATAAAGCCAGATTGTCTGAGCTACTGGAGCAGCGGATAGTGGCTGAGGCGGACCTCAATAGTCAGCGCACATTGGTTGGTGAAATTGATGCCAAATTGCGCGGACTCGAGAGCCAGCGGTTGGATCAAGAGCAGACGGTTAACCAAGTGCAAGCTGAGATGGAGCAACTTCGTCTCCGTGAGGCGGAGAGTGCGGTGCGGCTCAAGACGCTAGAGGAGGAGGTCGTTAAAAGAGAGGCGGTTTTACAGGAGGTCGTCTCATCCCTGCCCGAAGGTGCGGATGAAGCGGAGTGGCTGAGCCGTGTTGAGCGTGCTGCCAACCGGATTAGCCGGCTTGGGCCGATTAACTTGGCGGCCATCGATGAGCATGCGAAAGCCGCTGAGAGGAAGCATTATCTAGACGCGCAAAACGATGATCTCGAGGCCGCGCTCGAAACACTCAAAACGGCCATTAGAAAAATCGATAAAGAGACCCGGCAGCGATTCAAGGATACGTTTGATCAAATTAACGCGGGTTTCGCCGAGCTCTTCCCTCGAGTGTTTGGCGGGGGCACAGCGTCGTTGGAGATGACAGGGGATGATTTGCTCGATACAGGCGTAGCCATATTCGCTAGACCGCCTGGCAAGAAAAACTCAACGATTCATTTGCTGTCCGGCGGGGAGAAGGCGATGACGGCAATCGCGCTGGTATTTTCGATTTTTCAGCTCAATCCAGCGCCCTTCTGTATGCTCGACGAAGTGGACGCGCCCTTGGACGATGCTAACGTTGGGCGGTATGCGAGATTGGTTCGGGAGATGTCGGAGAAGGTGCAGTTTGTCTTCATCACGCACAACAAAATAACCATGGAGGCAGCTGATCAATTAATGGGTGTCACCATGCAAGAACCGGGAGTGTCTCGTCTCGTCAGTGTTGACGTAGAGGAGGCGGCACAGCTCGCAGCGAGCTAGGGATTCGGGTGATGGAGCAGCTTTCAATAAGAGACTGGATGGTCATTGTCGGGGGCATCATGATCGCCGCCGTCTTGGTTGATGCCGGTAGAAGGTTTTGGCGAGAGCGCCACGCGGAAATTCGGCTTAACGCCCGTATCGAGCGGTCGAGGTCACACTCGGATGAGGATGATGCCTTTAATCTATTGACGGAATTGCCAAACGGCGGCGCCCGCATTGTGCGCCGCGATGATCTGAGTGTGGGCGAAGTTGACGCTGCTGATTTGGACATGGAAGACGCTGAAGCTGAGTTCTCCGATGCTGGACTATCTTCTGAGGCAGACGAGCTTGGGGAGCACGGGACTCCGATAAAGGGCGAGCGCGACTTTGCCTCTGCGCCGGATCCCATCGATGTGGCCGTTGAGCGCGATGAGATGGGTGATACGGTGACTCCTGCTGATCCGGTAGCTAAAGTGGTTGATGAGCCGGTGACTGAGGAGACGGTCTCTGACCAGAGCCTTCTGCCAGAGGTTTCTGCTTCAACATCACGAAGGCGCACGGTAAAACCTGCCAGTGACCCGTCGACATCATCTCAGCCCGATAGCAATGCTCAGGGAACGGTGGATTGGCTAGATAACCTAGAGCCCGATGAGGCATCAGAGCGCGATTCTGTGGAGCAGGGACGGCTGCCGCGCGGTGCCAATACGCACGTCTTTATTCTTTATGTTGTGGCGCGATCTGAGGAAGGTTTCGCTGGAATGGATATTCTGCAGACCTTGCTTTCATGTGATTTACGTTTTGGCGATATGGATTTCTTTCATCGGCACGAGCTCGCCTCGGGCAGGGGGCCAATCGAGTTCAGCGTAGCCAATATGATGAAGCCCGGTGTGTTTGATATTGACAATATGGAGCCGCTACAAACCCGCGGGTTGATGTTCTTCGTGACGCTACCGGGCCCCACAGACATGCTGAAGGCCTTTGACTATATGTATGAAACCGCCAAGGTCGCGGCGAAGGCGCTGGATGGCGATATCCAGGACGAAAAGCGAAGTGTGGTGACCCGCTCAAGTCTGGAGCATATGCGCCAGCAAATCCGGGAGTTGGAGAGGCGCTTGCTCGTTCGCCGGACCTGATTAGCTCATGACTTCCCCCAAAGAAGAAATGTCGCTGTTGAGAGAGACGCTATTGCGTTGGTCCGCAGCGTACTTTGATCGGGATGAGCCAGAGGTGCCAGATGCAGAATACGACGCCGCAATGCGCCGGTTGCAGGCACTCGAAGCGGCGCATCCCGAATGCGCGTTACCGGATTCGCCCACCCAGCGCATAGGTTCTGCTCCCCTGACCGCTTTCCAGCCGGTGATGCATAGACGGCCAATGCTGTCACTTGATAACGCGTTTTCCGATGAGGAGCTTGTCGATTTCGATCGGCGCGTGACAGAAAGGCTGCAGGTAGAGTCCGTTGAGTACTGTTGCGAGCCGAAACTCGATGGTGTGGCAGTCAGTATTGCCTACCAGGCGGGGCGGCTGCAGCAAGCCGCGACGCGCGGCGATGGTACATCGGGAGAGGAGGTCACTGAAAACGTGCGAACGATCGCAAATGTCCCGTTGCAATTGAGGGGTGAGGATATTCCTGCGTATCTCGAGGTGCGAGGCGAAGTCGTCATTCCGCGGATGGCGTTTGAGAAAATGAACGCGCGGGCACGTGACAACGGTGAGAAGGTATTCGCTAACCCGAGAAATGCAGCCGCGGGTAGTTTGCGTCAGCTGGATTCCAGAGTCACGGCTAGGCGGCCTTTATCTTTTACCGCCTACTCAGTGGGTGATGTTGAAGGAGCGTTACCCGCCTCTCATGACGAGGTGCTGCGCTGTCTTGAGCGGTGGGGGCTACCGGTGTCCGATTACATGGAGACCGTGAATGGGATTGCAGCGTGCGAGGAGTACTATAATCGACTCGGCAGTCTAAGGGATGCCTTGCCGTTCGATATCGATGGCATTGTGTTTAAAGTAAATGACTTGGCGCTGCAGGAGCGGCTCGGCTTCGTATCACGCGCGCCACGTTGGGCGATTGCAAGGAAGTTTCCGGCCCAAGAGGTAAGTACACGTCTTCTCGGCGTCGACTTCCAAGTAGGAAGGACTGGAGCGATCACGCCCGTCGCTCGGCTAGAGCCCGTGTTTGTCGCCGGCGTCACGGTGAGCAATGCGACACTCCACAATGCAGATGAGATTGGCAGATTGGGTCTCATGCTCGGTGACCGCGTGATCGTTCGGCGCGCCGGTGATGTGATTCCTCAAGTAGTCTCGGTGGCGCTTGAACCGGATTCACAGTCCGCGACGGCCAATCGCCAGCCCATTGATTTTCCAGACGCCTGCCCCGCGTGCGGCGCCCCTTTGGAGAGGGAGGATGGCGAGGCAGTGATTCGTTGTGGTGCGGGGCTTGCTTGTAGCGCGCAACTAAAAGCGGCTGTCCGCCATTTTGCTTCACGGAAAGCGATGGATATCGAGGGGCTGGGTGACAAGCTGGTTGAGCAGCTTGTCGACGAGGGGCTTGTACAGTCACTGAGCGATTTGTTTCGTCTCGATAAAGCGCAATTGCAGCAGCTCGATCGAATGGGCGCAAAGTCCAGTGAGAATCTTGTGGACGCATTGCAGAGGGCGCGAACAACAACATTCGCTAGGTTCATCTATGCCCTTGGCATCAGAGAAGTGGGTGAAGCAACCGCCAGAGCCCTGGCCCTTCATTTTCTTGATCTCGATAGCTTGCTCGTTGCAACCAAGGAAGAGTTGGAAGGTGTGGATGATGTGGGGCCTGTCGTGGCAGAACATATCCACGCGTACACAGCAAACGCGCTTAATAGGGCGTTATTGGCCGCTTTGCTCGAGGCGGGCATGACGTGGCCAGCGATAGAGGGCGATAAGGGTGATGGACCGCTCACCGGCACAACGTGGGTGGTCACCGGCAAGCTGGCTACCATGAGTCGCGATGAGGCGGAGGCCGGCTTGCGCGAGTTGGGGGCGAAGACGGCGGCGAGTGTATCCTCAAAGACGAGTACCGTAGTTGCAGGGCCGGGGGCAGGTTCCAAAAAAAAGAAGGCCGAAGCCCTCGATATTCCCGTTATCGATGAAGCGGCATTGATCAGTATCTTGGGAGGTCAATCATGACAATGACTGCTAAGGGGGCGCGGGCCTTTTACCTGTTATTGGCGTTTGCGCTCCTCAGTGCGTGCACGACTTCACCACCTGAGCAAGTCGACAATGTCTGCGATATTTTTCGGGAAAAGTCTGGTTGGTATGAGGATGCAAAAGAGTCGAGAGCGCGCTGGAACGTGCCGATATCGGTATCGATGGCTTTCATGTATCAGGAGTCTCGATTTGTCGCCACGGCAAAACCACCCCGGAAGAAGCTGTTTGGTGTGATCCCTGGGCCTCGGCCTTCAGACGCCTATGGCTATTCTCAGGCGAAAAACAGTACCGGGGATTGGTACCAGCGTAGCTCGGGAAACTACGGCGCTGATAGAGATAACTTTGGTGACGCCATCGACTTCATCGGTTGGTATAACGACATGTCGCATCAGCAGCTTGGATTGGATAAACAGGACGCATTCCGGCTCTATCTCGCCTACCACGAGGGGCATGGAGGCTACAAACGCCAAACTTACCGAAGCAAGGACTGGTTAGTAGATGTCGCAAGGAAAGTGGAACGACAGGCGCAGCGCTATAACACGCAGTTGCAGGGATGCTCCAAAGAGCTTGAACCTCGCGGTTGGTTCGACTGGTGGTAATGCCGGCGAGCTTAACGGCCCAGTGTCATAGAAATGTCACAGTAATAGCATGTAATGGCGTGTTTTGAGGCTGAGAGTGAGTGACAAATGGCCATGAAAGATGTGCTATTGGTCGACGACGAGGTGAGCATTAGAGAAATGCTTCGTCTTGCGCTGGAACTAGCGGGCTTCGAATGCCGCGAGGCGGGAGACATCCACGAGGCTTACCAACTGGTAGTGGATCAGGTTCCCGATATTATCCTGCTCGACTGGATGCTACCGGGGGGAAGTGGTATCGATCTGCTCAGGCGACTGAAGCAGGCGGAGGCGAGCCGAGACATCCCAGTCATTATGCTTACCGCCAAGACCCATGAAGATAATGTCATTCAGGGTCTCGATGTTGGCGCGGACGACTACATCACCAAGCCCTTTGCGCCCAAGGAGCTCATCGCACGCATGCGGGCGATTCTCCGTCGTCTGCCGGATACTGTCGCCGGTGAGGCGCTGACTGTGGGAAAGCTCGTACTGGAGGTGGATAGTCATCGCGTCTCGCTGGATTCCCGACCGCTCGATATGGGCCCCACGGAATTCAAGTTGCTACACTTTTTTATGTCCCACCCCGAGCGCGCCTACACGAGAGCCCAGTTGCTTGATTATGTGTGGGGTGCCAACGTGTAGGTT
>JAYNNB010000004.1:0-26014 GCA_038112515.1 Luminiphilus sp. | reverse complement strand
TGAGGAGCGCACAGTGGACGTGCATATCCGGCGTCTGAGGAAAGCCCTGCAGGAAGTTGATGCGGCTTACAGTGATTTGATTCAGACCGTGCGTGGTACGGGCTATCGTTTTTCACCAAGAGATCTCTCTGATTTTTGAATAGCTCAAGTTTCATTGCACTGGAAACGCGTCGCCTCCTTTTATCGGGTGGCTTGGCGGTTTGCTATTGGCTAGCGAGCGAAGATGTCCTGGGCGCAGCACTTGTGTTCTTGGTCGTTCTGACCGCGTTGTGGGCGTGGCAGTTATCCAGACTTTATCGTTGGTTCGCTCATCCCGATGATCTGCCGCCACTGGGTGATGCAGCAGTGCGCGGCATTCTGCGCGATGTCTACGTGTTGCGGAGTCGTGGAGGTTATCGACGAGAGGGCGCTGCCTCACCTCAGTCCTACCGTCAGGATTCACTTGAGTCCATGCGGGAGGCGGCCATGATTATCAATTCTCGCAGTGAGTTGTTGTGGTGCAACGCCGCTGCGGAGTATTTGCTGAATGTTCAGTTGGCTGAGGCAGAGGGCAAGCCCCTGGCCGATTTGCTACCTGCGAAGGCATTGGGCAAATATCTACGAGAGGAAAATTTTCAGAAGCCCCTGAGATTTAGACGCGCTTCTGATCCCGATTCTTGCCTGCAGCTGGAGTTTTCTCGCTTTGGCGCCAGCGACCACTTGGTATTCATCAAAGAGGTGTCTGAGCAGGATCGGCTTGAGCGAATGCGCCGCGACTTCGTTGGCAACGTGTCGCATGAATTGCGCACACCGCTTACTGTTATCAAGGGTTATATCGAGACGCTGCCGTCCCTCCTCGAAGAGTTCAGCGCGGGGTTACAAAGACCGCTTGAATCCATGGCGACACAAGTGGCACGAATGGAAAATTTAATTGCTGATCTCCTTTGGCTCACACAGATTGAGACTGTCGAGGGAGAGCGTAAGGAGGATATCGTTGATGTCCGCAGCTTACTTTCAAGCCTCGTGGGAGAGCTCAGACTCGCTTGGCCTGAGCGCGACATTGAGCTCGAGCTGACCTCAAACAAACAGCTTTTGGGCAATGAACGCGAGTTACACAGCGCGTTCAGTAACTTGATGGTTAATGCCCTGAAATACAGTGAGTCGGGCCCGGTGAGTGCAAAATGGTTTGACTCCGCTGTCGGGCCGGTATTAACCGTGGCGGACAGGGGAATAGGTATCGCAAGCAAGCACATTCCTCGGCTCACCGAACGCTTTTATCGTGTGGATAAAAGTCGCAGTCAGAAGATTGGAGGCACGGGACTGGGGTTGGCCATCGTAAAACATGTCGCCGTCTCCCATGAGGCCAAATTGTTCGTCGAGAGTGACCCGGGGAAGGGTAGTTGTTTCCGGTTGGTTTTTCCTGCGTCTCGCAGCACCGAGGTTGAAGCGAAAAATAGCGGTAGTCGATCCACTGGCATTGATTCCTCCCGCTGACATTCATCTGCGCAGGGGTTAGCATGTGCGCGGCGTGATCAGGTGTGTTCTATGAGTCGTTTTTGGGTAGACAGAGTCTCCTCTTTGAGTCCCTATGTGCCGGGCGAACAGCCCGATGCGAGTAGTTGCTTAAAGCTCAATACTAACGAGCACGCACTGCCCCCCTCGGATGCGGTGATGAGCGCGCTATCCTCTGTTTCTGGAGAGGCGCTGCGGCGCTATCCCGATCCGACTGCCAGATTATTGCGCGCGGCGATAGCTCAGCAGGAAGCGCTTGCAATTGAGCAGGTCTTTGTGGGCAACGGCTCGGATGAAGTGTTGGCACACCTTTGGGCCGCCTTTCTTGCCGATCGCCCGGTTTCCGGCGTGGACATTACCTACGGCTTTTATCCCGTCTGGAGCCAGCTCTATGGTTCGTCGCTGGCCCAATACCCGTTATTGGATGACTTTTCTGTTGATACCGATTCCCTGCTCGGTGCAAAGGGAGCGCTGGTGCTCGCTAACCCTAACGCACCAACGGGTCTCGCGCTGTCCCGCGCTGAAGTGGAGGGCCTAGTTGCGGCGGATCGTAACCGTTTGGTGATCGTCGATGAGGCGTATTATGGATTTGGTGCTGAAACTTCAGCGACCCTCATTGGCAAATATGACAACCTGATCGTGACGCGCAGCCTGTCCAAAAGCCATAGTCTTGCAGGTCTGCGTGTCGGATACGCCTTGGCTCATCCAGACCTCATAGGCGGACTGATTCGAATCAAGGACTCTTTCAACTCCTATCCTTTAGACGCAGTTGCTCAAGCTGCCGCGCGTGCCGCCATTGACGACGTCGAGTGGTTTGTTCAGGCCTCCACGTTAGTTTCGGAGAGTCGCCAGCTTATGAGCGAAGGGCTACGAAAGCTGGGTTTCGAGGTGCTCCCCTCGCAGGCTAATTTTATTTTTGTTCGGCACAGCCATGTTGGGGGGGCAGCGATATTTGATGCCTTGCGGCAGCGCAATATCCTGGTGCGCAGATGGGATACTCCTCGAATCGCTGACTGGCTGCGGATATCGATTGGTACGCCGGATCAAACTCAGGCGCTTTTGGCGGCGGCAGGGGAGATTGTAGAGAGCGCCGGCTAGGGTTGGCCGATCAGCGTCGGCGCAGCACGATTGAGCCGATGCTGTAACCCGCTCCGAATGAGCACAGAACCGCGATATCGCCGCTGATCAGGTCGCGATTGTGCTTATGAAAGGCGATGATAGAACCCGCTGAAGACGTGTTGGCATATTCGTCGAGAATCGTCGGGGCTTCGTCTTGAGACGGCGCTCTGCCAAACACTTTTCGGGCAATCAGATCATTCATATTTTGGTTGGCTTGATGAAGCCAGATTCGCTTCACCTGATCGCTCGTCATCTCAAGTCGTGCCAGTTGCTCTGTGATTTGAGTGGCAACCGCAGGGCAGACTTCCTTGAACACTTTTCTGCCTTCTTGCATGAACAGCTTATCGACGCTGCCTACCCCGGCCTCGGCCGTCCGATTCAGAAATCCAAAGTTATTTCGAATATTGTTTGAGAAGAGGGTCTGTAAGCGCGAGTCGATGATATCCCAGCCCGCGTCAATGGCCACCTCGTCTGCCGCCTCGACCACAACTGCTGTGGCCACATCGCCGAAAATAAAATGTGAGTCTCGATCTCGAAAATTGAGGTGTCCGGTACAAATCTCCGGGTTTACCATCAAGACTTTCTTTGCGCTTCCCGAGAGAACTGCGTTGCTGGCCTGCTGAATGCCAAACGTCGCCGAGGAGCAAGCAACATTCATATCGAAGGCGAACCCGGTAGCCCCGAGCGCCGCTTGTACCTCGATTGCCATTGCGGGGTACGCGCGTTGCATGTTGGAGGCGGCGACAATCACCATGTCGATCTGATCGGCGGTAACGTCAGCGTTTTCAAGGGCCTCTTGCGCTGCCGCGCATGCGATTTCGCACATTAGTGAGGGGGAATCATTGTCGCGTTCCGCAATTGCCGGAACCATTCTCCTTGGGTCGAGAATGCCCACTTTGTCGATGACATAACGACTTTTGATTCCCGAAGCTTTTTCAATGAACTCGACCGAGGAGTGCATTTTTGCTTCGCGGTCCCCGCGTGCAATCGCCTCAGCGTGCTCGGCATTATAAAGATCAACCCAGGCGTTGAAGGAGGCGACCAGCTCTTCGTTGGTAATGGTGTTACTGGGCGTGTATAAGCCCGAGCCGGTGATGACTGCGCCGGGCATCATGGGTAATTACCGTTTATCCAACGGGATGAAGTCGCGCTGGGTTTGTCCGGTGTACAGCTGCCTGGGCCTACCGATCCGGTACGCGCCGCCAATCATCTCATTCCAGTGTGCAATCCACCCGACAGTGCGACCAATCGCAAAGATCACGGTAAACATAGAGGTAGGGATGCCCAGCGCTTTGAGAATGATCCCAGAATAGAAGTCGACGTTGGGGTACAGCTTCTTCTCAATGAAGTATTCGTCCTTCAGCGCAATTTCTTCGAGCCGCTTCGCGATTTCTAGCATCTCGTCTTCGATGCCCAGTTCTGCGAGCACCTCATCTGCAGCTTGCTTCATGACCTTTGCGCGCGGGTCAAAGTTTTTATACACCCGGTGTCCGAAGCCCATCAGTCTGAAGGGATCTTCCTTGTCCTTCGCGCGCGCGATGAATTCGTCAATGCGGTCTACTGAGCCGATTTCTTCGAGCATCTTTACCACGGCCTCGTTTGCGCCACCGTGGGAGGGACCCCAAAGCGCGGCAATGCCAGCGGCAATGCAGGCAAAGGGGTTTGCCTGAGATGAACCTGCGAGTCTTACGGTTGAGGTTGAGGCGTTTTGTTCATGGTCCGCATGTAACAAAAATATTCGGTCCATTGCCCGCGCAATGGTTGGCGATACTTTGGTGGTCTCGCAGGGATTGCCAAACATCATGTGAAGAAAGTTTGCGGCGTAATCCAGGCTGTTATCGGGATACATGAAGGGCTGGCCGATCGAAAATTTATAGCTCATCGCCGCGATGGTAGGCATCTTTGCGATCAAACGGAACGCGGCTACCTCTCGATGCCACGGGTCTGAGATATCGGTTGAATCATGGTAGAACGCCGACAGTGCGCCAACCACGCCACACATAATGGCCATGGGGTGGGCGTCTCTGCGGAACCCGTTGAAAAAGGTTCTTATTTGCTCGTGCACCATCGTGTGGCGCGTCATGATGCCGACGAATTCTTCTTTTTGTGCTGCGGTAGGAAGTTCCCCGTTAAGCAACAGGTAGCAGGTTTCAAGGTAGTCAGAGTGCTCCGCCAGTTGCTCGATGGGGTAACCCCGATGGAGCAGTACGCCGTTCTCACCGTCAATAAACGTGATTTGAGATTCACAGGCCGCCGTGGAGGTGAATCCGGGATCATAGGTGAAGTAACCGTTAGCGGTCAGGCTACCTACATCAACCACGTCGGGACCCAAGGTGCCAGTATGTACAGCCAAGTCAATCGCTTGTTGAGACCCGTCTTCGCCTGTGATGTTTAGCGTTGCTTTCTTCTCGGACATGTCCCTTCGCGCCGGTTATGTAGTAGGAGGGCGACAAACTAATCGTGCCCGCCGGGGATGTCAATTTACATGGCGACAATCCGCGCTTTTTCCGGGTCAGAAATTGTATTCAATGTCTTGCCAACTTATACTCCGGCCCGCGGTCGGCCATGCGCCTGCGATGATCGATCCAACACCTAAGACATCAATTTGAGAGCTAACGTGAGACCGAAATCGACGGACAACCGCCCCGTAAATTTGGATTTGGGTACCATTCAACTACCCGTAACGGCATATGCCTCCATCACGCATCGGGTCACCGGTGTGTTGATGTTCTTCGCAAGCTTCCTTTTATTGTGGGCTTTGGATCAGAGCCTGGCCTCCGAGGCCTCGTTTTCAGCCTTGGCTGAGACGCTGGGATCCCCGCTGGCTAAATTAATCATGTGGTTGATAGCGACCTTTCTCAGCTATCACGCATTTGCGGGGGTCAAGCACTTGATCATGGATGCCGGGATCGGAGAGACCATGCGTGGTGGTGTTATGGGTGCGAGGTTGGTATTCGTTTGCGCCGCGCTCGCTTCAGCGTTATGGGGGGTGGCGATATGGTGACATCGGTTACCAGCTTCAGTCGGACGGGGCTCTCAGATTGGCTAATCCAGCGCGTGACCTCGGTGATACTGCTCGCTTATTTTATTTTCGTTGCCTACCACTTGGTCAGTTCAGTTGACTACACTTCCTGGAAGGGTTTGTTCGATCAGACTTGGGTAAAGGTGTTCACGTTGTTGGCTGCCCTTTCATTGGCGGCGCATAGCTGGATTGGGCTGTGGTCGGTGTTTACTGATTATTTGACCGAGCGAATGCTGGGCGTGATGGGTAATGTGCTTCGGCTGGTCTGTCAGTTGGGCGCGTCGTTGGCGTTGGTTGTGTACGTGATCTGGGTGGTGGTCATTGTCTGGAGCTGATCAGCAGCTCGGGCAAATGGGGCCAAATGCTTAAAAGAACGAGAAGACTATGAGAACGATTTCATTCGATGGGGTCATTGTCGGCGGGGGCGGCGCTGGGATGCGTGCAGCACTCCAGTTAGCGCAGTCTGGTTACAAGACGGCGGTGATCTCGAAGGTATTTCCCACGCGGTCTCATACGGTATCCGCGCAGGGAGGAATTACGTGTGCCATAGCCAGTGCCGATCCCAACGACGATTGGCGTTGGCACATGTATGACACGGTCAAGGGCTCCGACTATATCGGCGACCAGGACGCCATCGAATACATGTGCTCGGTGGGGCCGGAGGCGATATTTGAGCTCGAGCACATGGGTTTGCCTTTTTCCAGAACCGAAGAAGGGCGCATCTATCAGCGACCCTTTGGAGGACAGTCAAAAAATTTCGGAGAGGGCGGGCAGGCGGCGAGAACCTGTGCCGCAGCCGATCGTACAGGGCACGCGCTTTTGCACACGCTCTACCAGAACAACATCAAGAACGAGACCGTGTTCTTCAATGAGTGGTTCGCAGTAGACCTTGTAAAGAACCAAGACGGTGCAGTTGTTGGCGTGATCGCAATTTGTATCGAGACGGGCGAGACGGTTTATGTGAAATCCAAGGCCACGGTATTCGCGACGGGTGGCGCGGGACGAATTTATGCATCGACGACCAACGCCCACATCAACACCGGCGATGGCATGGGAATGGCCCTCAGAGCAGGTGTTCCAGCGCAAGATATGGAGATGTGGCAGTTCCATCCTACTGGGATCTATGGCGCAGGCACGCTGGTCACCGAGGGATGCCGCGGAGAGGGGGGATACCTGATCAATAAGGATGGCGAGCGTTTCATGGAGCGTTATGCGCCCAATGCTAAGGATCTGGCCGGTCGGGATGTGGTCGCAAGATCCATGATCATGGAAATTCTTGAAGGACGCGGATGCGGACCCAATGGGGACCATGTCAAACTCAAGCTGGATCATCTTGGAGAAGAGGTGCTTGAGTCGAGATTGCCTGGTATCTGTGAGTTGAGCAGGACATTCGCACATGTCGATCCAGTAAAAGAGCCGATACCGGTTGTGCCGACTTGTCATTACATGATGGGGGGCATCCCGACCAACATTCATGGCCAAGCGTTGACCGTTGATAGTGACGGGCAGGATCAGGTGATCCCGGGCCTTTATGCCTGCGGCGAAGTGGCCTGTGTTTCGGTGCATGGGGCGAACCGGCTGGGCGGCAATTCTCTACTGGACTTGGTGGTGTTTGGACGTGCTTCCGGGTTGTTTATTGAGAAAGCATTGCGCGAGGGAATTGAATTGCGGGATGCCAGTCAGACCGATATAGAAGCGGGTAGCGCGCGACTTCAGGCCCTTAATGACCGCGACAGTGGTGAGTCGGTGGCTCCTTTGCGACGTGAGCTTCAGGAGATCATGCAGAACCACTTTGGCGTATTCCGTACGGGCGAATTTATGCGGGAGGGGATCGCCAAGTTAGCGTCTCTCAGGGAGCGCGTTGAGGCGGTCGTGCTGGCGGACAGATCCTCTGCCTTCAATACCTCGCGGATAGAATGCCTTGAGTTACAGAACTTGTTCGAGACTGCCGAGGCAACCGCTGTTGTTGCTGAAGCGCGAGACGAGAGCCGTGGCGCACATGCTCGCGACGATTTTACAGAGCGCGATGATGAGAACTGGTTGTGTCACTCGCTGTACCACAGTGATGGCAAGCGCGTTTCCAAGCGCGGCGTTAACTTTACGCCTCACACCGTTGAAACCTTTCAGCCGAAAGCGCGAAGTTACTGAGCATGTCAGGAGTTCAGAAGATGCTACAGGTGAGTCTTTACCGTTATAACCCCGAAACTGATGACGCCCCGTATATGCAGGACTTTTCGGTCGACACGGGCGGCCGAGATTTGATGGTGCTTGACGTATTGGAGCTCATTAAAGCGGAGCATGACGGTAGCGTGACGTATCGAAGGAGTTGCCGCGAGGGCGTTTGCGGCTCGGACGGCCTCAATATGAATGGAAAAAATGGGCTTGCCTGCATCTCTCCATTGTCAGAGTCGGTAAAGAACAACAAATTGGTCATTCGGCCTTTGCCTGGGTTGCCGGTGATACGGGATCTTGTGGTGGACATGAGTCTTTTCTATGCCCAATACGAGAAGGTCCAGCCCTACCTACAGAACACTGCCCCCGCACCTGCAATCGAGCGTTTGCAAAGCCCGGAAGAAAGGGCGCAGCTTGACGGGCTGTACGAGTGTATTTTGTGTGCCTGTTGCTCCACCAGCTGCCCCTCTTTTTGGTGGAATCCGGACCGTTTCATTGGTCCAGCGGGGCTCTTGCAGGCCTATCGTTTCTTGGCAGACAGTCGTGACACCGCAACCGATGAGCGACTGGCCAAGCTGGACGACCCCTTCAGTGTTTTCCGCTGCCATGGCATTCAAAACTGCGTCAATGTATGCCCCAAGGGGCTGAATCCCACAAAGGCGATTGGTCACATACGCGGAATGCTTCTGAATCGCGCCACCTGAGATAAATGACATTCCCCAAAATTATAATAAACGCCTAGCTTGGTTATATATAACATTCTTTTCGGTTATATATCTTGCTGGCGTAGGCGTTTATTCGACATTTTGCGCTGACGCGATGCTTTCACTGAGCGCGCAACCCACCTTTTTCTCGTAAGATACAGTCCCGTTCGGAGCCGCTAGTGCTTACATCGCGTTGTTGACGCCGAGCGCGGACATAAAAAGGGGGGGGATTGTGTCGAAATTGACGCCGCTGCCAGGCATGCTGGCCCAGTGGGCGACCTCACACATTGCCGGCGGAAACGCGGAATACGTAGAGGCGCTCTACGAGTCCTACTTGCAGGATCCCAATGGCGTGGCTCCTGAGTGGCGGGACTACTTTGACAAGCTTCCTTTGGTGCAGTCCGACGCAAGCACGGTCCACGATCTTCCCCATTCTGTGCTTCGCGAACGCTTTGCCCGGATCTCCAAGATGCGCGTGCGTACTGATGCGACTGTCGCAAATGATTCCCATGCGACGGAGTACGAGCGTAAGCAGGTGCGAGTTGTACAGCTTATATCTGCCTATCGTCAGCGTGGCCATCAGCACGCGAGATTGGATCCACTGGGCTTGGCATCCCGACCGTCGGTGCCCGACCTCGATCTCTCTTTTCACGAACTGAGCGAGGCGGATCTCGATACCACTTTTCAAGTGGGGACGCTGTATTTTGGCCAATCCGAGGCCACCTTGGCGCAAATTCGCGACGATCTTCAGCGCACTTACTGCAGTACCGTGGGTGCGGAGTTCATGCATATCGTGAATACTGAAGAACGGCACTGGATCATGAGCCGCATGGAAGCCGTGCGCAGTGCGCCTGAGTTTACCCGAGAGCAGCGGCTGAATATTCTCCGCCAGATCAATGGTGCCGAGGGGCTCGAACGCTCTCTGGGCTCCAAGTACCCCGGCACGAAGCGCTTTGGTCTCGAGGGGGGCGAGAGCCTCATCCCGATGTTATCCGAGGCGATCCAGCGGGTTGGCGGTTACGGTGCCAAGGAGATTTGCATCGGCATGGCGCACCGTGGGCGCCTCAACGTGCTGGTGAACATCCTAGGGAAGAATCCGATTGAGCTTTTTGACGAATTTGAGGGACGGGTCGCCTATATTGGCTCCGGCGACGTCAAATATCATCAGGGATTCTCTTCCAACATGATGACGCCCGGCGGCGAGGTCCACCTCGCTTTGGCCTTCAATCCCTCCCACTTGGAAATTGTCTCTCCAGTCGTCGAAGGCTCAGTGCGGGCTAGGCAAGATCGTAGAGAAGACCCGGTGGGGAACACTGTCGTGCCGGTAGTGATTCATGGCGATGCCTCATTTGCAGGGCAGGGCGTCGTCATGGAGACCTTTCAAATGTCGCAGACCCGTGCCTATCGAACCGGCGGCACGCTGCACATTGTTTTGAATAACCAGATTGGATTCACCACCAGTGAGCCAACGGATGCACGCTCGACAGAGTACTGCACGGATATTGCCAAGATGGTGCAGGCGCCGATTTTCCACGTGAACGGCGACGACCCTGAAGCTGTCGTATTTGTGACTCAGCTAGCGGTTGATTTTCGCAATCAGTTCCAAAAAGACGTTGTCATCGATCTCGTTTGCTACCGGCGTCGGGGGCACAACGAAGCGGACGAGCCTTCCGTTACCCAGCCTAAAATGTATGAAACGATTAAAAAGCATCCCACGACCCGCGATTTATATGCTGCGCGCTTGATCCGCGAAAATCTGCTCTCAGAGCAGGAGGACGCAGAATGGGTTGAGCATTATCGACAGGCGCTCGAGCAGAACCAGCCGCTAGTGAGTTCTCTGGTATCCGAGCCCAATAAGGAGTTGTTTGTCGATTGGTCTCCTTACCTCAATCACCGTTGGGATGTGGCGGCAGATACCCACGTGCCCATGGCTGAACTCAAGGCGCTTTCTGAGCGAATGGGGGCTGTTCCCTCAGGCTTTACGGTACATCGCGTTGTGCGCAAGTTACTGGACGACCGGCTCAAGATGGGTGCCGGCGCCCAGGAGGTGAACTGGGGATTTGCGGAGACCATGGCTTATGCCTCCCTGCTGAAGCAGGGATATCCCGTACGCTTGACGGGGCAGGACGTGGGCAGAGGAACTTTCAGTCACCGGCATGCCGTCCTTCACAATCAGAAGGAGGGTGACAAATGGGTGCCACTCCAGTCAGTGAGTGAGGATCAGGCGCCTTTCCAGATCTTTGACTCGTTACTGTCTGAGGAGGCGGTGCTAGCCTTTGAGTATGGATATGCCACTACCTCCCCGAGCGGGCTGGTCATATGGGAGGCGCAATTCGGCGATTTTGCCAACGGCGCTCAGGTGGTTATCGATCAATTCATTTCAAGTGGCGAAAACAAGTGGAGTCGGTTGTGTGGGCTTACCATGCTGCTCCCGCACGGGTACGAGGGCCAGGGTCCAGAACATTCTTCCGCAAGGCTCGAACGGTTCTTGCAGCTTTGCGCCGAGGACAACATTCAGGTGTGTATTCCCACTACTCCGGCGCAGGTTTTTCATATGTTGCGTCGTCAGGCGATCAGGCCATTGCGCTCACCTTTAGTCGTCATGACACCCAAGAGCCTGCTACGCCATAAAGAGGCAGTATCGCAGCTTGAGGAGTTGGCAGAAGGCAGATTCCAGACGGTAATAGATGAGACGGATGCGCTGGATCCGGCGGCGATAAAGCGCGTTGTTTTCTGCTCTGGAAAAGTATTTTACGACTTGCGCGCGGCGAGGAGAGAGCGGGAGATTATCGATACTGCAATCATCCGTATTGAACAAATGTACCCGTTTCCTCGTCTGGATCTGCTTGACGTTTTGGCGCGCTATCAGAATCTGGAAGACGCGGTGTGGTTGCAGGAAGAGCCGAAAAATCAGGGCGCCTGGTATGCCATGCAGAGCCGGATGGCTTCCGTCGTCCAGCGACACAAGGTGGATGTATTTTTGCGGTATGTCGGTCGCGAGCCGTCAGCTTCTGCCGCCGCCGGATACTCCGCTTTGCATTTGCGAGAGCAGGAGAAATTCATTGATGAGGCGCTGGGGCCGATGCCCTGGGGCCACTAATCGTGTCTTGAGTAGAGGGCATTGTAATGACGATTGAGATCAAAGCGCCGGCGTTTCCGGAGTCAGTGGCTGACGGAGTAGTGGCGGCGTGGCACAAGCAGCCCGGCGACACAGTTACAAGGGACGAGCTTCTGGTCGAAATAGAGACGGACAAAGTCGTGATGGAGGTGGTGGCGCCGGAACCCGGTGTTATTGAGGCGATCATCGTTTCAGAAGGAGAGACCATCTCAAGTGAGGCCTTGCTGGCAACATTGGTAGCAGGTCCCGTCAACTCTAGTAGCGATACGCAGTCTTCTGTTTCTGACGCAGCCAAGCCTGCTACATCTGACGTTGCGGGAGCTGATGATGGGGCGGTCGCCGACGCAGTGCCGATGGGACCTGCAGTACGGGCATTGCTGGAAGAGCACGGACTGACAGCGCAGGAGGTTCCTGCTTCAGGCAAGGGGGGGCGCTTGCTGAAGGAGGACATCGTCGCGCACCTTGGCAGGCTCTCCGCTCAGGATTCCGCGCGGGAAGACCGCCCGGTTTCGCAGGCCAGTCCCGCTTCCGAGAATTCGCTGGAGTTGGCGGGGCCGACCAGCGAGCGCATCGAGAAACGCGTGCCGATGAGCCGCATGCGGGCGCGTATCGCCGAGAGGCTACTGGGCGCCACCCAACAAACGGCAATGCTCACGACCTTCAACGAGGTCAATATGGCGCCACTGATGAAGCTGCGGAAGCAGTACAGAGATCAATTTGAGGCTGTTCATAACGGCACGCGATTAGGTTTTATGGGATTTTTTGTACGAGCCGCGTGTGAGGCGTTGAAGCGCTTCCCTGCCGTGAATGCTTCCATAGATGGCAATGACGTGGTCTATCATGGCTATCAGGATATCGGCGTTGCCGTCTCGGTAGATGAGGGGTTGGTTGTGCCTGTTCTGCGCGACGCGGATTTTATGAGTATCGCCGATATCGAGGCGGCCATTTACGATCTCGGGATAAAGGCTCGTGACAAAAAGCTCACTATTGAAGAGATGACCGGCGGTACCTTCACGGTATCCAATGGGGGTGTTTTTGGTTCGCTCCTCTCCACGCCGATACTTAATCCGCCGCAAACCGGCATACTGGGTATGCATACGATACAAGAGCGTCCCATTGCCATGAACGGCGAGGTGGTGATTCAACCGATGATGTATCTGGCTCTGTCTTATGACCACCGGCTGGTGGATGGTAAGACGGCAGTGCAGTTTCTGGTCACCATCAAAGGCTTGATAGAAGATCCGGCCAGGATATTACTCCAACTCTAATTGCGGAGGGTAAGGTGTCTACTCATTTTGATGTCATTGTTATCGGCTCTGGGCCGGCGGGTTACGTTTGCGCGATTAAGTGTGCGCAGCTTGGGTTGTCTACTGCGGTAATAGAGCAGGCAATGGGAAAAAAGGGTCAGCCCGAATTAGGGGGAACCTGTTTGAACGTGGGTTGCATACCCTCGAAGGCTTTGTTGGACAGTTCGCATCGCTATGCCGAGGCGAAATTGCATATGGCAGATCACGGCATTTCCGCGTCAGAGGTTACAGTGGACATTGCGCAGATGATGGCGCGCAAGGAAAAAATTGTCTCGCAGTTAACCGGCGGCGTTTCAGGGCTGCTGAAACACAATGGTGTCACAGTGATCTCCGGATCTGCGACTCTGGGTTCGGGCCGTCAAGTAGAGGTCACTGGAGATGACTCTAAGAAAGTCGTTTACACCGCGGATAATGTGGTTCTGGCTGCCGGTTCCGAGCCGATTGAAATCCCGCCAGCGCCAGTCGATGGTGACCGCGTTGTTGACTCTACAGGTGCGCTTTGCTTCGACGCGGTGCCGCGGCGGCTCGGGGTCATCGGTGCCGGTGTAATTGGCCTGGAACTTGGCAGCGTATGGGCGCGCCTGGGCGCTGAGGTGACGGTGCTTGAGGCAATGGATACCTTTCTGCCAAACATGGATGAACAAATCGCAAAGGAGTCCGCAAAAATATTTTCCAAGCAGGGGCTGGATATTCGTCTGGGGGCGAGAGTCACCGGCAGTGATGTCTCGGAAGGGGGCGTTACGGTCGCTTACTCGCAGGGTGGTGAGGATCACACCGAGACCTTCGATAAACTCATTGTGGCGGTCGGCAGGCGTCCTCGCTCAGAAAAGCTCTTCTCAGCAGATTCTGGCGTAACCGTTGATGAGCGTGGGTTTGTCTTCGTCAACGAGTATTGTGCCACCGAGTCGCCAGGGGTGTGGGCCATAGGGGATATTGTCAGAGGTCCAATGCTCGCCCATAAAGGCTCTGAGGAAGGCGTGATGGTTGCAGAGCGCATTCACGGTAAGTCAGCCCAGTTAAATTATGACGTGGTGCCCTCGATTATTTATACCCACCCGGAGGTGGCGGCGGTTGGGAAGACCGAGCAGGAGCTCCGAGTTGAAGGTGTTGAGGTCAAGATAGGTACTTTCCCTTTTGCTGCCATAGGGCGTGCGCAAGCATCGGGAGAGACCGACGGATTGGTGAAGCTTATCGCTGACGCCGATTCTGACCAGATTTTGGGTGCGCATGTCGTGGGACCCTCCGCGGCAGATTTGGTTCAGCAAATCGTGATTGCCATGGAAATGGCAGCCAGTACAGAAGATTTGCAATTGATGGTGTTTGGGCACCCTACAATGTCAGAGGCTGTTCACGAGGCGGCGTTGGCTGTCGATGGCCGCGCAATTCATATGGTAAATCGGCCCAAGCGTTAATAAATCGAGAGCGAGCTTCCTCGAGCGTCCGGCATCGAGGGAGCAGAGGTTGGGCCGGGCTCAGTTGAGAGGTAAGCATGAATCTGCACGAATATCAGGGTAAGGCGTTATTCGCCGCGTACGGACTGCCGGTTTCGACTGGGCACGCAGTCGAGTCTGCCGACGCAGCCATCGAAGCGGCTCAGGCAATTGGTGGCGATCGTTGGGTTGTGAAAGCGCAGGTGCATGCAGGCGGCCGTGGCAAGGCCGGGGGCGTAAAGTTGGTGGATACGCCAGCGGCTGCAGGTGAGTTTGCCTCGCAATGGCTGGGCCAACGCTTGATCACCTACCAAACTGATGCCTCCGGCCAGCCCGTTTCGCGCATTTTGGTAGAAGCGTGTACCGACATCGCCGAGGAGCTCTATCTCGGGGCAGTGGTGGATCGAGCGAGCCGCAGGATCGTTTTCATGGCCTCCACCGAGGGTGGTGTTGAGATTGAAAAGGTCGCCCACGAAACGCCTGAGAAGATCCTCAAGGCGGAAATTGATCCTCTGGTTGGCGCTCAGCCTTATCAGGGACGGGATCTGGCCTTTCGGTTAGGACTTGGCGGCATCCAGGTACGCCAATTTGTAGATATCTTTATGGGTCTCGCCCGATTATTTGCAGAGAAAGATTTGGCGCTAATTGAGGTCAACCCGCTGGTAATTACCGAGGAGGGCAACCTCCATTGTCTGGATGCCAAGGTCGTGGTCGACTCGAATGCCCTGTATCGGCACCCGGACTTGGAGGCGATGCATGACCCGACTCAGGAAGACGAGCGCGAGGCCCATGCCGCGCAATGGGACCTCAATTATGTTGCCTTGGACGGCAACATCGGCTGCATGGTCAACGGAGCGGGTTTGGCAATGGGCACAATGGATATCGTGAAGCTGCATGGGGGAGCTCCCGCCAATTTTCTTGATGTGGGGGGCGGGGCAACCAAAGAGCGCGTGACCGAGGCGTTCAAGATCATTTTGTCAGACAACAACGTTCAGGCGGTGTTGATCAACATATTCGGCGGCATTGTCCGGTGTGACCTGATCGCAGAAGGGGTGATTGGCGCAGTGGAGGAAGTGGGTGTTCAAGTGCCGGTAGTGGTTAGGCTGGAAGGAAACAACGCGGCTCGTGGCCGCGAGATTTTGGCGCAGAGTGACCTCAATATTGAGGCCGCCGAGGGTTTGGCGGATGCCGCGCAGAAAGTGGTTGCTGCGGCGGGAGGTCGCTCATGAGTATTTTGATTAATGCCGATACCCGCGTTATTTGCCAGGGCTTCACTGGGGCTCAGGGTACCTTTCATTCTGAGCAAGCCATTGCCTACGGTACAAAATTGGTGGGTGGTGTTACACCCGGTAAGGGCGGGCAGACTCACCTGGATTTACCCGTTTTTAATACGGTCTCAGAGGCAGTGGCTCAAACTGGCGCCGACGCGTCGGTCATCTATGTGCCGGCAGCTTTTTGCAAAGATTCGATTTTGGAAGCGGCCAATGCGGGCGTCGGCCTCATCGTTTGTATCACCGAGGGTGTGCCCACCCTGGATATGCTGGAGGCAAAGGTTAAATGTGATGAATTGGGCGTGCGCTTGATTGGGCCCAACTGCCCGGGCGTGATCACGCCTGGAGAATGCAAGATTGGCATCATGCCCGCAGATATCCACCTGCCCGGTCGCGTTGGCATCGTCTCCCGCTCCGGGACACTGACCTACGAGGCGGTTAAACAAACGACTGATGTTGGCTACGGTCAGTCAACCTGTGTGGGCATTGGTGGGGATCCGATCCCCGGCTCGCACTTTATCGATATTCTTGGCTTGTTTGAAAATGACGAGCAGACTGAGGCTATTGTGATGATCGGCGAGATTGGCGGTACAGCTGAAGAAGAGGCCGCTGAATTCATCAAAAAACATGTTACCAAGCCAGTGGTGTCCTACATTGCGGGCGTTACGGCGCCCAAGGGTAAAAGGATGGGGCATGCCGGTGCCATTATTTCCGGAGGCAAAGGGACCGCTGATGAGAAGTTTGCGGCATTGGAAGCCGCCGGCGTGCGTACCGTGAGGTCTCTGGCGGATATCGGAGCGGCGCTCACGGAGTCGACCGGTTGGTAGCGTCGAAATACGGCCAAAGCCCGCTCTGTGCGGGCTTTTTTATGGGTCATTGAACTACCAGAAGACTTGAAATCTGCCTGTAAGCCCTCATCTAAAGGCAATCGAAAAACAAACGGATTGAGTTATGACAGCTGAAGCGACACAGACCATGGGGTTCCAAACAGAGGCGAAGCGCTTGCTTCACCTGATGATTCATTCGCTCTATTCCAACAAAGAAATTTTTCTGCGAGAGCTGATATCGAATGCATCTGACGCAATAGATAAACATCGCTTTGCGGTAATCGCCGATTCGGCGTTGGCGGAGGCCGCGGGAGATTACCGCATACGGGTTGCTACTGACCCCGAGAGTAAAACCATCACCATTGACGACAATGGAATTGGGATGTCCCGCGAGGAGGTGATTGATAATCTGGGGACGATCGCCAAATCGGGAACAGCGGCGTTCATGGAGCAGCTGAGTGGAGATCAGCGGCAGGACAGTCAGCTGATTGGTCAGTTCGGGGTGGGCTTTTACTCTTCTTTTATCGTCGCCGACCATGTTGAAGTGATCACCCGCAAGGCTGGCGAGGCCTCCGCAACGCTGTGGTCGTCAGCGGGCGAGGACGAGTTCACTGTCTCAGAGGCGGCACGTGAGACTGCGGGCACCACGATTACCTTGCACTTAAAGACCGACGCGGAAGAGTTTGCAGATAGCTGGCGAGTTCGCTCGGTGATCAAGAAATACTCAGATCACATCTCAGTACCCGTCATGATGCCCGAGGAGCGCTCAGGTGAGCCTGAGGAGGGCGAGGAGCCGGAACCCGTTGCGCCCGAGTGGAAAACCGTCAATGAAGCGAAGGCACTATGGACTCGCAGCCGCTCGGATATTTCAGACGAGGAATACCAGGCGTTTTACAAGCACATCTCCCACGACTTCGAAGACGCGTTGAGTTGGAGCCACAACGCGGTAGAGGGAAAGCTTGAGTACACCTCCTTGCTCTACCTTCCTCGCAGGGCGCCCTTTGATTTATGGCATCGCGAGGGAGCACGGGGGCTCAAGCTCTACGTGCAGCGCACCTTCATCATGGATGAAGCGGAGCACTTCTTGCCGATGTACCTCCGCTTTGTCAAAGGCGTATTGGACTCCAATGATTTGCCGCTTAACGTTTCGCGGGAAATACTGCAGCAGAATCACCAGGTGGATTCGATACGTGGCGCTTTGACAAAGAGGGTCCTCGATATGCTGTCAAAAATGGCGACCAAGCAGCCAGAGGACTACGAACAGTTTTGGGATACCTTCGGCGTTGTGTTGAAAGAAGGGCCGGCCGAGGATTTCACCAATCGGGAAAAGATTGCTTCGCTGCTGCGATTTGCGACGACCCGAGATGATGAGGTCGCGCAGCGAGTTTCTCTCGCGCAGTATGTGGAAGCGATGGCCGAGGATCAGAAGTCCATCTATTACGTCGTTGCAGAGAATCATGCAACGGCGAAAAACAGCCCTCATATCGAAGCGCTGCGACAAAAAGGGATAGAGGTGTTGTTGCTGTCTGACCGGGTTGACGAGTGGCTAATGAGTCATCTGGGAGAGTTTGACGGTAAGCCGTTGCGGGATTGCGCACAAGGGGAGTGGGACGGTGAGGGCGATGACGAAAGCGCCAAACAAGCGCTGGAAGCAGCTGAAAAGGCGTCTGAATCACTGATTGAGCGAATGCAGGGGGTGCTGGGTGAGCGGGTCGCTTCAGTCAGGCCTACAGTGCGCTTAACTTCTTCTCCTGCTTGTCTGACCGTCGCAGAGCATGAAATGGGTGCCCAAATGCGCAAGATCATGGAGGCGGCCGGTCAGGAGATGCCGAGTAGCAAGCCGACCATGGAGATTAACGTGGAGCACCCGTTGGTTCAGCGGCTCGATCAGGAGTCGGATGAGGATCGTTTCGCTGATCTTGCGCAAATACTGCTCGACCAGGCGTTTCTGGCCGAGGGTTCGGCCCTCGAAGACCCGGCAACCTATGTCTCTCGGTTGAATAAGTTATTGGTGGAGATGAGCGCGAGCTAACCTGACCTGCCTTGGAAAGCGATGTGAGTCTCGCGGGTCGAGAAGTGTATTTTCAGGTCGATGGCCTGAGATATACGGGGCTTGAATGGGGTCGGGGCGACGCGCCGGCAGTGATTGCCTTGCATGGATGGCTCGACAACGCGCTGTCCTTTTCGATATTGGCGCCGCTGCTCACCGATTTTAGAGTGATTGCCTTGGATCTCTCAGGTCAAGGTTATAGTGACCATCGCTCGCCGGATGCGACGTACCACATCTGGGATGATATTCCTCAGCTAATCGGCGTCGTCGAACAATTGGGAGAGGGCCCGGTGAAAGTCCTCGGTCATAGTCGGGGAGCAGCCATCGCGGTTTTGCTCGCCTCGGCGCTGGGCGCACAGTGCTCGCACCTCGTCCTGCTAGATGGTTTACTGCCGCCGCCTATCAGCGAGAGCTCAATCCCCGAGCAGTTTGCGCAAGCCCAGCGAGACAGGCGCGCTGGCAATAGCTATCGGTCCCGTACGTTTGCTGATATTGAAGAATTTGTGGCTGCTCGTGCGAGGTTGGGATTCTCCCGAGAGAGCGCCCGGATACTGGCACCTCGCGCGCTCCGTGCGAGTGCGGATCTGGATGGTCTGGTTTTGACGCACGACCCTCGCTTGAATCATGCCTCTGCGATCAAATTAACGTCGGGAATGAGCCGCGCGCTTTATGCCAGCTTGGAGGCAAAGGTGCTGGCGTTGATCGCCGAGGAGGGTCTCATGCATCGCGCAGGCGCAGAAGCGGCACTGGAGTCACTCGCTGAAGCCGCCGCCTGCGAGGTAGAGCGAATTACGGGTGGGCATCACGCGCACATGGAATCTGGCAGCGAGGCGATGGCAGGGTACATCAATCGCTTCTTTGGGGTGAGTTGAGCGGTCGAGTGCTACCCCAACTGTCACTCAATTGCCCAGAGATGGCATAAGGTGCTGCTGCCCTTTAACGGGGCGTTTTTTAGCTCAAGAACTCAGCTCTGGAAGCGGGGTCGGTCTTGAAGACGCCACCGAGGGACGTCGTCCGAGTGCTACTGTTGCCATCTTTGACGCCTCGGGCCTTGACGCAATAGTGCACGGCATTGATCGTCACTGCGACATCTTCTGTTCCCAGCAAGGTTTGCATTGCAACGAGTACTTGCTGTGTCAGGCGTTCCTGTACCTGGGGGCGCTGAGAGAAGAATCTGACCAGCCGGTTGATTTTGCTAAGTCCAATAACCGTTTTCTTTGGGATATAGGCGACTTTCGCGGAACCGTCGATGGTCACGAAGTGGTGTTCGCAGGTGCTGGTTAGATCGATGTCCTCGACGCATACCATTTCCTCGACGTTCATTTTGTTTTCAATGAGGGTGATCTTTGGGAACTGCGCGTAATCCAAGCCGCCGAATATTTCGTCAACATACATTTTGGCAATGCGATGAGGCGTTTCCTCGAGGCTATCGTCACGCAGGTCGAGCCCGAGGGACTCCATGATCTCTGTAAAGGCGTCCTTGATCTTTGAGTAGCGTTGATCCCTCGAGAGTTCATTGCTCGTCATGGGTGTTTCCAGCCCGCGCTCCAGCAGGGCGCCACGCACCGCTATGGCTTCGGGCGTAAGGGAACCGGGAAGCGTTGTCGGGGCTCGCGTCTGTAATGGGTTGATCGGCATGTCTAACTCTCCTGAGGTGAGTGCGCGCGTATTACGTTTTACTGCGGCAACGACGACTTAGATCGCTGCGTTGCGCAAATTCGTGGCGGCGGGTCCGCATTACCTGGGCCTTAATCGCCGCAGCAGCCAGAATTTCAAGGGTTGATTGCACTTTGCCGCACTCGCATTTTCGGTGGCGCGCTACTGTCCGAATGACGATGGCGCGGCTATTGCCCACGAAGCGATCTCGCTACTCTGACTGTACAAAAATCAGGGTATCATGGTGCGTCAAATATTCTAGACACTTTTATGGAAACTTTCGGTGCTGCGCTGAAGAGGATCATGACGCGGTTGGCGGGCGCAAACATTTATTGCGGTCATGGTTATGACTCTGTTCATGATGAGGCGGTCGCCTTGATGCTCGGGGCTGCCCGACTGCCTCCAGTGCAGAGCCGAGACCTCCTCGGCGAGCCTTTTCCCGAGGACGCAGCTGAGCGCCTCGTGGATTTGTTGCGAGGCCGGTGTGAAGATCGCCGGCCGACCGCTTATCTGCTGGGCGAGGCATGGCTGGCGGGGCTCAGCTTTAAGTGCGACAGCCGAGCATTGGTGCCGCGCTCACCGATTGCGCAAGTGCTACTAGAGGCGTGTCAGCCATGGTGGAGCGCGTCGCAGCCCCCGCGTATCGCCGTGGATCTTTGTTGCGGTGGTGGGAGCCTCGGTATCATCGCTGCGCATGTTTTTCCGTCAACGACCGTGTGGCTTAGCGATATCGATAAGGCTGCGCTTGCTCTGGCGAGGGAGAACACACAGCGCTTGGGTACTGAAGAGAGAGTTCACTGTGTCATGGGTGATCTTCTCGGCCATTTTGAGGCGCAGAGTATTGATTTGATTCTCGCCAATCCTCCCTATGTATCGGCAACCGAAATGGCGCAGTTACCGCTGGAGTACCGGCACGAGCCTCGAGGTGCGCTACAGGCGGACGAGGAGGGGATCGCGTTGGCCGTTGCTCTGCTGCGGGATGCCGAGCGGGTCTTGTCGAGGCGCGGTTTATTGATTCTCGAGGTGGGAGAGAGTTTTGCGGCGCTCGAGAACTACCTGCCTACCGTGCCCTTTACCTGGATTGATTTGCCGCAGGGTGGCAGCGGTGTGGCTGCGATAAGTGCGCAGGAATTACGGGACTGGAAGGCGGCCGGCGCCCTATAATTGCAACAGGAGGCGCGCATGTCTGGAAACACGTTCGGTAAGCTCTTCACGGTCACGACCTTCGGGGAAAGTCATGGGCCAGCCTTGGGCTGTATCATTGATGGTTGTCCTCCTGGGCTGGCGCTGCAGGCATCGGATCTGCAAAGGGATCTGAACCGTCGCAAACCTGGCCAGTCGCGCTATACCACGCAGCGGAAAGAAGACGATGCAGTGGAAATCTTGTCCGGCATATTTGAGGGTGTGACCACGGGCACCCCCATCGGACTTTTGGTCCATAACAAGGATCAGAAATCAAAAGACTATAGTAAAATCAAATCATTATATCGCCCTGCTCATGCTGATTATACCTATGACGCGAAATATGGGCTGCGTGATTATCGCGGCGGCGGGCGCTCCTCTGCCCGCGAGACCACCATGCGAGTCGCGGCCGGCGCTGTCGCCAAGAAGTGGTTGGCGGAGCGCTTTGGCGTGAGGATCAGAGGATATCTCAGTGCTCTGGGGCCGTTGGTTGCGCAAACCCATGACTGGGACTTGGTGGAGCAGAATCCTTTTTTTTGTGGCGATGCCGAGCTTGTGCCGCAGTTAGAAGCTTACATGCAGGATCTGATTAAGCAGGGAGATTCTGTCGGTGCGCGTATCAATATTGTGGCCGAAAATGTTCCCGCTGGCTGGGGAGAACCGGTATTTGACCGGCTGGATGCAGATATTGCCCATGCCATGATGGGTATTAACGCGGTGAAAGGGGTCGAAATAGGCGATGGTTTCGGTGCGGTATCGCAATTGGGTAGCGAGCACCGGGATGAGATTAGCCCCGAGGGTTTCCTCAGCAATCACGCGGGGGGCACGCTCGGGGGTATTTCTTCGGGTCAGCCTCTCCTGATCAGCATTGCGCTGAAGCCGACTTCGAGCATCCGTATACCGGGCCAGACAATTACCACCGACGGTGAATCCGCCGAGGTAGTCACCACCGGACGTCATGATCCGTGTGTGGGCATTCGGGCCACTCCGATAGCCGAGGCCATGCTTGCGCTGGTGTTGGTCGATCACGCGCTCAGACATCGGGGGCAGAATGCCGATGTGGTAACGCCGAACCCGCAGGCAGCTTGTCTCGCTACGGATTCATGATCCGTAAGCGTGGAACCCGCACGGTTGTATTGGCCCTAGCGGCCTGCGGAGCGCTCTTTTGGGGCGCCGTTGATATTGTTGGGGTATCAGCTGAGCGGTTATGGGCCCAGTTGCTTTGGGTAAGTCTCGGGTTGGGATTCATCGTGGCAGCCGCTGCGTTGGCGGGATGGTGTCTGCGTCGGTTTAGGGGGCGGAGCTGAAGGCCATCTACCGGGTTTGAAACCCAGAAAAAGCGGTTATAGTCAGCGTTGCATCAATTCTTTCAGGAGCGGGAGCATGATTAAGTCTGCTTGGATAGTGGCATCGGTACTACTTGCCCTCAGTGCGACGGCACGGGCGGATCTCGACTGGGATTCCGCATTGGCAGGTGAGCATCGCTCAGAGCAAAACAAGGCAAGGGATCAATATCGACACCCCAAGGAGACATTGACTTTCTTCGGTCTCGAGGCGGGCATGACGGTCATGGAGGTGTCTCCCGGTGGCGGCTGGTATACCGAGGTGCTTGGGCCATTGTTGAAGGGTAACGGCAAGTTCATTGCCGCGCATTCAAGCCCAAACGGAGGTAACTACGCGCGACGGTCTCTCGGTGGGTTTTTGAAAAAGCTGGGAGAGAATGGCGATGTGTTTGGTGATGTTGAAGTCTCTGTATTGCAGCCTCCCGGCGCGACGGCACCCGCACCCGCGGGTAGCGTTGATCTGGCGCTTGCATTCAGGAATGTGCACTCTTGGCTGCGCGCCGATCAGGCTGAGATGATGTTTACAGCGATCGCAGAAACCCTAAAGCCCGGGGGAGTGTTAGGCATTGTTCAGCATCGTGGAGACGAGGGGCTGTCGCTTGACGAAATGAAGCAAACCGCCTACGTGAGCGAATCCAAAGTCATTGAGTTGGCGGAACTGGCGGGCCTTGAGCTGGATGGGCGCAGCGAAGTAAATGCTAATCCAAATGACACCAAAGACTATGCCAAAGGCGTTTGGACCTTGCCGCCTACGCTCACGGAAGGAGATGTTGACCGCGCTCGCTTTCTGGCGATTGGCGAGAGTGATCGGATGACATTGCGGTTCATCAAACCGGCGGAGTAATGCGGTGGAAAGTTCCGAACCGCAGGAGACGATTGATGCGGTTGGGCTGAAGTGCCCAGAGCCCGTCATGTTATTGCACGCGGCAATGCGGCGGCTACAACCTGGGCAGGAACTGGTAATGCACGCCACGGATCCCTCGACCGAGCGAGATGTCGCTAACTTTTGCGATTTTCTCGGGCACGGATTGCTGGTAGCGCGTCGCGATGGAGACAGATTCCTGTACCGCATCCGCAAGGCCGCCAGCTAGTTTTTCTGATGACTTCATCTCAATGTGGCGTTGACGCCGACGCACTGATTGCGGTTTTCAACGGCTGTTTTGCTGCCGCAGAAGCTACCGTATTGGTGGGCGGTGCGAGCGAGCCTTTTTTCGCCCCCGGTAATCCGGCACAAATTCATTTTCGGGAGGATTTTGTGCGCAGTGCATTGCACGAGATCGCACACTGGTGCGTTGCGGGGAGGTGCCGGCGGCAGATAGCAGATTATGGTTATTGGTATTCTCCCGACGGTCGTCTTGCGGCACAACAAGCTGCTTTTTTCGCCGTAGAGGCTCGTCCGCAGGCACTGGAATCACTATTCTCCGATGCCTGCGGGGTGGCGTTCTCGCCGAGCGTCGATAACGTGGAAGGCGACATCGCCGACTCGGCTTTGCATGATTTTGCAGCCCGTATTGACTATTGGCGATCGCTTTTCTTGATGCGGGGATTGCCCCCGCGCGCCGCGCAATTTGTGCAGTCGCTGGAGCGAGCGATGGCGCAGGACTCTATTGGACAGATCGTGTGCAACGCGTGAAGCGTGGCCTCAGCGACATGCGTTGGGTGGTGGACGACGGCATATCCGTAACGCCGGCCCTAAAACAACTGATGGGTGAGACCAGACTTGTTGCTGGACGGGACATCACTCCCAGTGTTTTAGCTGATGCCGAAGTGCTGCTGGTGAGATCTATTACCGAGGTTGATGCTGCCTTGTTGGAGGGCAGTGCGGTCCGCTTTGTAGGCTCAGCGACGGCGGGGATTGATCATATTGATGGAGCCGCCTTGTCGCGGTTGGGCGTTGGCTGGTCGGCGGCACCCGGATCCAATGCAATTGCGGTTGTAGAGTATGTGCTCTCGGCGATAGCAGTAAGTGGATTTCTCGAGCCAGCGCTAAATGGTCTGGGCGTTGGGATCGTGGGCCTCGGCGAGGTGGGTTATCGGTTGGCCGGTCGCTTATCGCGGCTGGGGTGTTCAGTGATGGCTTTTGACCCACTGCGGCGACGATGGCCTGACGAGATCACTCAGGCGAGTTTAGAGGAGGTTTTGGCGCAGCCGATAGTGTCGTTGCACGCCAGCCTGCATAGTCAAACTCCCTTTGCTTCCAGGGGCTTGTTGGATGAAAGGCATGCGCATCGAGTCGTGGCGGCGGCGGAAAAGCTCGGTTCCGGTTTGTTTATTAATGCTGCGAGGGGCGATCTGGTCACGCCAGAAGCCTTGGCGAGGCTACTGGCGAGTCCACTGACGGTGGTTCTGGATACGTGGCCCGGTGAGCCTGTATTGCCGAAAGCATTGCTCGCAGCGGCAAATTGGGTTTCTCCGCATATTGCGGGGCACTCTGTGGACGCCAAAGAGCGCGGCAGTGACATGTTGGCGCGGGCGCTCGCGCACTGGGCCGGCGGGTCCGGCGAGGATAAACCCGCTACTTTTTCGGGGGAGGTCACTCCAGTGGTTACGCCGATAGAGGATCCCGGTGGGTCGTCGGACGCGCTCGACTGGGCAACTTCTTTTTTGAAAAAACAGGGCACGCTGGAACGCGAGGACGCGCGGGTTCGCGCGTCCTCGTCGGATGGCCTGATCGCTCAGGACTTTGACATCCTGCGAAAAACATACCAACAACCCTCTGAATGGTCGGGTCGAACGATTAGAATCGGGTCTGGTTCAGAGGAGCTTCGCACAATGGCGAGGCGACTGGGAATGAGCGTAGTGGAATAGGCGAAAGATGATGGCGGATAGAGAAACAGATGAGGCAGCTTGGCGTGAACGACTGACGCCCGAGGAGTTCTACGTTCTTCGCGAGAAGGGTACCGAGCGAGCATTTACCGGCGAGTATTGGAATGTCTGGGAGCAGGGCACCTACCAATGCCGCGGTTGCGGTGAGGTGCTTTTCAGATCTGAGACGAAATTCGACGCGGGCTGCGGTTGGCCTAGCTTTGATCGACCCGCTGCTGAGGGTGTCATCGCCGAGAGTCGCGATACCAGTCACGGCATGATTCGCACCGAGGTTCTGTGCCAGCGTTGCGGGGGACACTTGGGGCATGTATTTCCCGACGGTCCTACTGAAACGGGTCAGCGCTATTGTATTAACAGCTTGTCGATCAAGCTGGACACCACGGATACTGAGGCGCCTTAAGCCCGCTGCGGCATTAAAAACACAGCGTCATGTGGTGCAAGAGAAATGGAGCGGGAAACGAGGTTCGAACTCGCGACCTCAACCTTGGCAAGGTTG
>JAYNNB010000003.1:51015-66800 GCA_038112515.1 Luminiphilus sp. | reverse complement strand
ACGTCGCACCCCCTCACTGAAGTGGAATATTTCTGTCAGCAGCTCGAGCAAAGAGATCCCCGCCGCGCGGGCGGCCAAGGGTACTAGGCTGTGGGAGGTCATACCGGGAACGGTATTGACCTCCAGTAACTGCCAACCTCCGGCGTGGCTGCGTATGAGATCAACCCGTCCCCACACCTGGCACCCCGTCAATCGGAAAGCCTCCAACGCGAGATTAGCCAGCTCGGCCTCTTCCGGCGCCGACAGACCCGAGGGGCAGATGAAACCGGTTTCTTCTGAGCGATACTTGGCATCGAAGTCATAGAAATCACCGGGCACCTCGATCCGGATACTCGGCAAGGCTCGCTCACCCAGAATGGCTACCGTGTACTCTTCGCCTGGAATAAATTGCTCGGCTAAAACGCTACTGCCAAAGGCGACGGCGCTTTGATACGCCGATTTCAACGCCTCGTCGTCAGACACCTTCGCCATTCCGAGCGAAGATCCCTCCAACGCTGGTTTGACGAAAGCCGTGTTCAGATCCGCCATGACTGCCGACCAGTCTGACTTTGCGCTGAGAGAGTAAAAGCGGGGCGTAGGTAGACCCGCGCCCTGCCACAACAGTTTGGTGCGAATCTTGTCCATCGTGAGGGCCGACCCCAGTACGCCCGAGCCGCTGTAAGGCAAGCGCATCGATTCGAAAAGCCCTTGAATGGAACCATCCTCTCCGCCGGGCCCATGCAACAGGTTGAAGACAAAAGAAACGTCCCCCAGTCGCTCCCGCCACCCCGCTTCCGAGGGGTCGATCCGCAATACGCTCGCGCCCGCGGCCTCCAGCGCTCGGGCTACATTTTCTCCGCTCTCCAGAGAAATTGATCGCTCGGCGGCAGCCCCTCCCAGGGTGACCGCGAGTGCCTTGCCACTGAATACCGAGGTCATTGGAGCAAGCCCTCGAGCGCGCCGTTCTCAGCCAAAGTAGCGGACAAGCGACCAATATCGCCGGCACCCTGCATCAAAAGAACATCTTGGTCCTGCAGCAGGCCAATCAGCGTAGCGGCCAAATCGCGCTGATCCGCCACTACGACAGGCTCAACAGCGTTTTGCTCTCGTATTGCCCGCGCCAGAGCAGCGGAGGTCGCGCCGTCAACAGGCTGCTCACCAGCGGCATAGATCTCCAACAACACCAGCACCTCGCTCTGCCCCAACACGGTAACGAAGTCGTCGAAATGATCCCGGGTTCTGCTGAAGCGATGGGGCTGATACACCATCACAACCCGCTGTTCAGGAAAGGCCTCTCGCGCCGCAGCGAGCGTCACGGCCACCTCGGTTGGGTGATGACCATAATCGTCAATCAATCGGGCTCGCCCACCCGCCCAACTGATATCTCCAAGATCCGAGAAGCGACGACCCACGCCGGCAAAATTCTTCAGTCCTTGTTGGATCGCGGAATGACTGACACCCAGTTCCAGACAGAGCGCTGCGGCACCCGCGGCATTTTGCGCATTGTGAAAGCCAGGCATGCCCACTGTCAGGGGAAGCGCTCTTTCCATCTGGCCGCAAACCAGATCGAAGTGGCCCTGTAATCCTTCAGACCGATAATTTTCCAATCGGTAATCGGCTTCAGCATGGCTCCCATAGGTCACCACCTTACGAGTCAGCTCCGGGAGCAAATCCCTTACACCTGCATCATCAAGGCACATCACGGCAGAGCCATAAAACGGCAAGTTCTGTAGAAAACCGTTGAAGGCCTGCACGTATCTGCCGACATCCCCCTCGTAATGGTCCATGTGATCAGCTTCAATATTCGTGACCAGCGACATCATGGGCAGCAGGTGCAAGAACGAGGCGTCACTCTCGTCCGCCTCCACCACCAGGTATTGACCTTCACCCAGCGCAGCATTTGCGCCTGCTTGATTCAGTAATCCGCCGATGACGAAAGTGGGGTCCTCTCCCGCTTCTCCTAAAATGGCGGCAATGAGACTGGTGGTCGTGGTTTTGCCATGGGTTCCGGCGACAGCAATGCCGAATCGATAGCGCATAAGCTCAGCCAGCATTTCTGCTCGCGGCACTATGGGAATACGTTGTGCACGGGCCGCCTCGCACTCTGGGTTGTCGGCAGGGACTGCAGTCGAGACCACGAGCACATCCACATCACAGATGTGATCAGCACTGTGCCCCACGAACACCTGAACACCTAGAGATCGCAGTCGCTCCAAGGTCTTGCTCTCTGAGAGATCAGAACCGGATACGGCATAACCCAACCCAACGAGCACTTCAGCAATACCGCTCATGCCGGCACCGCCAATCCCCACCATGAAGATGTGGCGGGTTGCACCCATGCCACGGTAACGGACGCGATCATCGGACATTGGCACGAGCGACCTCCTGCACAATATCTGCGACCCGTTGGGCCGCCTCCGCCGCCGCGACACGACTTGCTGCTCGACCCATCTCAAGCAACGACTGTGGATTACGGATCCAAGCGATTAACTGCTCTGCCAGTCGCTCCGCCGTTGCCTCGCGTTGGGGCATCAGAACTGCTGCATTTGCGGTCGACAGAACTTTCGCATTGGCTGTCTGATGGTCATCGATAGCATGCGGTAGCGGGATCAGTGCTGCGGGGGATGCGGTGGCCGCCAGCTCTGAGATCGTGAGCGCACCGGCGCGTGCTATCACGACATCTGCCCACTGATAGGCAGTGCTCATATCATCGATATAGTCTTCTACGCGCGGTTCGCTAAAGCGACTGTTGCGCCAATGTTGCTCGGCATCGGCTCGATTACGCGCACCGCACTGCTGCCAAATTGAGACCCGATCGCCAAAGCCATGCTCACACAGCACATCACAAGCAGCCGGTAGCAAGGCGTTCAGCGGAGCAGCGCCCAGACTTCCTCCGAGCATAAGCACCCTGAGGGGACGGGATTCACTGAACGCGGCCAATTGACCGAGCTCACTGCGATCGACAGGACGTAATTGCGCACGCACCGGATTCCCCACTACCGAGGCATCCTGCCGATGATTGAAGCTGCCCGGGAGACCGCTCAATACCTGTGAAGCCAGGGGCGCCAACCAGCGATTCGTCGTTCCCGCAACCGCATTTTGTTCATGGATGACAAGCGGGCGGCGACTCATCCACGCCGCGAATCCCGCGGGACCCGCCGCATATCCTCCCATACCCAAAATGACGTCAGGCCTTATGCGGCGCATCAGGCGCAGAGATTGCCAAAGCGCCAAGCCCAACAGCAGAAATCCCTTGATCCGTGCTATAAGCGTTTTCCCGCGCAGCCCCGAAATCGAGAGATGATGAAGCGGCAAGCCAGCGGCCGGGACCAAGCGCTGCTCAATCCCCCGACTCGTGCCTATCCAGTCCACTGACCAACCACGATCGGTTAATACGTCTGCCACAGCCAACGCCGGATAGACGTGTCCACCAGTACCTCCCGCGGCAATCAAAGCGCGGCCTGAGAGCGATTGCGAACCAGAGTTCGTCATACTCGCCCTCGCCTTTTTCGGGGAGGCGAGGCCAACCTCCCACCAAGAAGCTCTCCCGAGATTCTCAGGATAATGCCCAGCAACGCACAGTTGACGATGAGACTGGAGCCGCCGTAGCTGACAAAAGGCAGTGTCAGACCTTTTGTTGGCAAAAGCCCGGAACTCGCCCCCACATTGATAAAGACCTGCCCCGAAATCATGAGCGCCGCACCAAAGCAAACGTAGGCCTCGTAATGATGGTCGAGCTCGGCCACCTGCCAGGCCGTTCTCAAGATGCGCGCGACCAGCAGCGCAAACAGCACGATTAGAGCGAGAGCGCCGATAAGACCGGTTTCTTCGGCCCAGATAGAGAAAACAAAGTCGGTATGGGCTTCTGGCAAGTAAAAAAGTTTTTGTACGCTGTTACCCAACCCCACGCCGAGCCACTCGCCACGCCCAAAAGCAATCAAAGATTGCACTAACTGAAAACCCGAGCCGAAGGGGTCATCCCAGGGGTCTTGGTAAGCCGTTAGCCGCTGCAATCGATAAGGAGCACTGATGACGAGGGCGGCCAATGCCACACCCACAACGATCAATAGCATTCCGATGTATTGCAGGCCGGCTCCCGCAATGAACATCATTCCCACTACCATGCCCACCGCGATGACCGTCGCCCCGAAGTCCGGCTCTGCCAGAAGCAATAGGGCAACTACCGCCAAGATACCCATCAATTTGGCCAAGCCTTGCCATTGATAGCGAACCGCCGCCTCCTGGCGAACCAGATACCCCGACACATAAAGCAGCAAAGCAAACTTTGCGAATTCTGATGGCTGGAAGGTTAAGGGACCGACCGGCAACCACCGCTGTGCTCCATTCACTTCACGACCGATGCCTGGCATCAACACCAGTATTAACAGCCCAAATGCTGCAAATAACAGCCATGGTGAAAACTGTTGCAGCGTCTGAGTCGGCGTCATGTAGGCGACGGCCCCGGCAACCATTCCAAGGACCAAATACAAGGCGTGCCGCGAGGTGTGGTGCCAAGGGTCACCAAAGTGAAAGTCACCGTACTCGATAGAAGCTGAAGCGATTGCCACAAGACCAATACACAAGAGAGAGACGCCGATGCTCAACAGCACGGGATCGCCTCTCAATGAAGTTAGTGTCGCCGAGTGATTCATGCTGCGGCTCCCAGTGCCAGCACGGCAGACTTAAACCGCTCGCCTCGCTCAACGTAATCCCGAAACATGTCCTGGCTTGCGCACGCGGGTGATAACAAGACTGTCTCGCCAGACTTGGCCAGCGCTGATGCCTCGCGCACTGCAGACTCCAGTGACGTCGCTTCCCGCACCGCGACGACATCGGCCAATGCACTAACGATTTCTGGTGCTGCCTCACCAATGACGACGACACCCGCACAGTGCTGCTCGACCGATGAGCGGAGCAGTGAAAAATCCTGACGCTTGCCCTGACCACCCATAATCAGCCAGAGATTTTTGTCACCGCCAAGACCTTTTAGTGCCGCAATCGTCGCGCCAATATTGGTGCCCTTGCTGTCATCAATGAAGGTGATACCTCCCAGGGAAGCAACGCGTTCGCAGCGGTGTGGCAGCACCTCATAACGCGTCGCACCGGCTAGCAGTTGCGCCTCGGAGAAACCCATGGCCACACCGAGCGCCAGTGCTGCCAGCACGTTGTGATAGTTGTGGATTCCGGCAACCGACAATTCTGCGGTGGATAAAAGCGGCTGAAAGCCGCGGCAGAGCCACAGGGCACCCTCCCGCTCGCGCAAACCGTACTCGTCCAAGTCAGGTTCTTGCGTGCGCCACCAAGTGACCGGAATGTCGTCGGGCAGCAGTGGCACCGAGAGCGGGTCGTCGCGGTTAGCGACTACGTGCTTCACACCACGAAAAATACGATGCTTTGATTGATGATAAGCGGCGACAGATTGATACCGATCCATATGGTCGGCCGAGACATTGAGCACCGTCGCGACCGCCAAACCTAGTGCTTCGGCTCGCTCCAGTTGAAAACTGGACAACTCCAGCAC
This sequence comes from Luminiphilus sp., assembly GCA_038112515.1. GTDB lineage: Bacteria > Pseudomonadota > Gammaproteobacteria > Pseudomonadales > Halieaceae > Luminiphilus. The sequence goes on along the minus strand of JAYNNB010000003.1, from coordinate 61,300 downwards.
GTAGTAGTCAGACTCGTCGGACAGCAAATCCAGTGCGGGTCTGCCAAGATTTCCACCGACCGACACCTTGACACCGCACGCCGCAATCATCGAACCCAGCAGAGCAGTCACGGTCGATTTTCCATTGGAACCGGTAATACCGACCACAGGTGCATCAACGGATTCCATAAACAAATCGATGTCGCCGCGAATGCGACAGCCACGGTCTCTCGCCCTGACCACGATGGGATGCTCCAGCGAAATCCCGGGGCTGACAATCAATTCCGTGACATCATCAGCGGCGTTCGCATGTGGCTCCCCAAACGCCATGGGAACCTTACTCATCTCAGGCCAGTCCGCAGCCTCAGCGGCAAGGGACTCGCGGGTATCCACGGCTCGGAAATTGATTCCTTTCTGACCCCACCAGCGCGCGACACTTCGGCCAGTGACACCGAGCCCGAAGATCATTCGGTTTTCTGTACTTGCGATGGTTGAGGTAGCCACTGACATCACTTCACCGCAGCTTCAGCGTGGCCAGCCCGAAGAGCACCAGCATTACTGTGATAATCCAGAATCGGACGATGACCCGGGGCTCGGGCCACCCCTTCAGTTCAAAGTGATGATGGATGGGCGCCATCCTAAATACCCGCCTGCCTGTCAACTTGAACGAGGCCACCTGAATCATCACAGAGACTGTCTCAAGGACAAAAATGCCGCCCATGATGAAAAGGACAATTTCGTGACGCGTCATAACGGCAACCACACCCAACGCCGCACCAAGCGCCAAGGCGCCGACATCGCCCATAAATATCATCGCGGGGTAAGTGTTGAACCACAGGAATCCAAGACCCGCACCGGCAATAGCTCCGCAGAAAACCATCAATTCACCGGTGCCAGGAAGATAGGCAATATTCAGATATTCCGCGAACTCGATATGACCCGAGAGATAGGCGATGACGCCGAGACCAGTAGCCACCATCACCGTCGGCATAATGGCCAAGCCGTCCAGCCCGTCCGTCAGGTTTACGGCATTGCTGGCACCAACCACGACGAAATACGTGAAAGGGACAAAAAGCCAGCCCATTGCCAACGCGACATCTTTAAAAAAAGGCACGTAAAGCGTCGTCTCTTCGGGAATTAGCGCTGTGTCGAAGAGATATAGCGTGATGCCAAAAGCACACAGCGACTGCCATAGATACTTCCAGCGAGCGGGAAGCCCGCGCGTATCCTTGCGCACCACTTTACGGTAATCATCGACCCAACCAATCAGTCCAAATACAGTGGTCGTGATAATGGCAACCCAAACATAACGGCTGCCAAGGTCGGCCCAAAGCAGCGTTGAACCTATAACAGTCACCAGTATCAAAGCCCCACCCATGGTCGGCGTGCCCGCTTTCTGGAGGTGGGATTGAGGCCCTTCTTGTCGGATAGTCTGCCCGATCTGCAGTTGATTCAGCCGCGCGATCATCGTGGGGCCGATGAGCATCGAAATCGCCAGTGCTGTGCACGCGGCGAGAATGCCTCGCAATGTCAGATACTGGAAAACAGAGAACCCGGGATCAATAAACAGCAGCTGTTCGCTTAACCACATCAACATGACTGAGGTTCCTCCATTGGCGCCAACCAGCTGACTGTCTGATCCAGCGCTGCACCCCGCGAAGCCTTGACCCAGATCACATGCCTCGCTGGCAATGGCGGGAATCCGGCCTTCATAGACTCCTGATCTGTGAAGTAAATAGCGCCATCGCCAAAACCCCGGGCGGCACCTTTGGCACCAGGTCCAACGGCAATCAGTTGATCGATACCGGCAGAGCGGGCGTACGCTCCGACCTCTTCGTGGAGCGTCTCACTGGTACTGCCAAGCTCGAGCATGGCGCCCAACACCAGCACCCGATGTCCGGACTCTTGCGCCAAAACATCGACCGCGGCTTTTACGGCGGCGGGGTTAGCGTTATAGGTATCGTCGACAACCCGCCCTCCCCAACAACCCGCTCGCACCTCGCCGCGACCCGCTCCCGCCTGCACTCCAGGCAGAGCTGCTATCGCCGCTTCGGGAGGCACACCCAATTCGATCGCCACCGCCAACGCAGCCAATGAATTCACAACATGCTGTCCCCCTGGCAGGGTCAATCGCGCAGGAAAACGCTGCCCGCGTGCCTCGAGTTCAAATTGCGTGCCGGCAAGTCCGTGGTATTCAACATGGATAGCACGATAGTCGGCCTTTTCCGCGAGTCCAAAGGTCACGTATCGGGCGCTTCCCGCCTGCTCGATCCATTGATCGCGCCAAGGTTGGTCGGCGTTGATTACGGCGAGACCTTTACCCCCCAGGCCTTGAAAAATCTCTCCCTTGGTCCGAGCAATGTCATCGACGCTGTCAAAATGAGCGAGATGTGCTGCTGAGGCATTCAGGCAGACCGCGACATCTGGCTCAGCCAAGTCGCAAAGATGGCTGATGTCTCCCGGACGCCCGGCTCCCATCTCAACCACGGCAAACTGATGCTCCGAATTCAACCCTGCCAATGTCAGCGGCACGCCGAGTTCATTGTTCTGATTGCCGTGGGTCGCGTGAACCCGTCCCGCCACAGACATCGCCGCCGCGATCATGTTCTTGGTGGTGGTCTTCCCGGCGCTACCGGTAATCGCAATAACCGGGCCGGTGAATAACCTGCGTTGCAAAAGTGCATAAGTGCCAGACGCCTCGGTGACATTCGACACTACTAACTGCGGGCTCAACCCCTCTAGCCGTCGCTCAGTTAACACGGCCGCTGCTCCGGCTGACATCGCGCTCGCTGCGAATTCATGCCCGTCTACTCGCGCGCCTCGAATCGCGGCAAATAAGTCGCCCTGCTTCACAGCACGGCTATCAATGGCCAAGCCTTTCAGGGGAAGCGACTTTCCTATCAGGTGACCACCGGTTCTATCGGCGAGTGCCTGCAGCTCCACGTTCGCCATCACGCCGCTCGCCTCAAAGAAAGATTCTTCAGTGCGTGATCTGCATCGCAGAAGGACTGGCGAATTCCACCCACCTCCTGATACGTCTCGTGACCTTTCCCGGCAATCAAGACGACATCGCCCGTGCTCGCCTGTGAAACGGCCAGCGCAATTGCCGCAGCGCGATCTACCTCAATCAGTGGGTCGACATGGCGGCAACCGGTCAAGATGTCATCAATGATGGCTTCGGGTGGCTCAGATCGGGGGTTATCGCTGGTAACGACAAGGCGATCAGCTATTTCCGCCGCTACCGCACCCATCTCTGCACGCTTACCGCGATCGCGATCGCCGCCGCATCCAAAAACAACCCAGATCAGTCCACCGACGCCTAACTCAGATAACGCGCTTAACGCACGCTCCAACGCATCGGGCGTGTGAGCGTAGTCGACAAAAACGGTGATATCCGATTCAAAGTCGACCCTCTGAAGACGTCCAACGACAGGTCCAGCCTCCTCGGCAGCAGCCGTCACGGCGTCGAATGGCAGGCCCATGGCCGCAAGCAATGTCACTGCCACCGACAGATTGAACGCGTTGAAGCGCCCTGCCAGAGAAGACTTGATTTGCCTCACTCCCCAAGGAGTCTCAAGCGCTAGTACCAAAGGCGCAACACCGATGACCGAGACTTGAATCTCCGCTGGCGCTCCCTTCAGGGAAATACCGAGACCCGTCTCTCCCCATGTCTCCCCATGCGGCAGCAGCAACGCATCGTCGGCGTTAAAAATCCTGACCTTGGGGTCAAAGTCATGAAAAAGCCGCAGCTTTGCCGCGCAATAAGCGTCCATAGAAGTGTGATAATCGAGATGATCTCGTGACAAATTGGTAAAGACCGCCGCATCAATCGCCAGGCCGCTCAACCGACCCTGATCCAGCGCATGACTCGACGCCTCCATCGCCACCCAGCCCACGGCGTTATCACGCCACTGCGCGAGTTGACGGTGAAGACTGATGCAATCGGGGGTGGTATTACGCGTCTCATCCGGACGCGCCACCACGCGCATGCCTAGCGTGCCAATGGCCCCGGCTGTGTGACCCATTGACCGCAGTATCTGGCCTACCAACTCAACGATTGATGTCTTGCCATTGGTTCCCGTTACTGCCATCAGCTTGAGGCTTGCCGAGGGAGAGTGATAAAAACGATCGGCCAGTTCACCCAGTCGCAAAGATAATCCCTCTACGGAAATCACCCGAGGATTCTGCAACAGCGAATCGGGCACTTTTTCGGTCAGCACCGCCACCGCGCCTTGGGCCAGGGCAGCATCGATAAAATCTCGACCGTCATGACTCTGCCCGGGTAGTGCCACAAAGAGATCACCGGCATGCACCTGACGACTGTCTAACGTCATATCGGACATCACGAGAGCAGGCAGCGCCGGATTCAGGAGCAAATGCTGCAAGCTGACGGTCATGGTGTCACACCTGCGTCTGCTAGCAGTGCACCCGCATCAACGCGCTCCGGACGAGCGTTCCTGATCCGCAGGACTTCTTCGGTAATGCGGGAATAAACAGGCGCGGCTGCTAATCCGCCGCCGTAATGGTCGCCCCGAGGCTGATCAACCAGTATGGCCGTGACGTAGCGAGGCTCGCTGATAGGCGCTACTCCAACAAACAACGCCACATACTGATCATCCAGGTAGCCACCTTCACCGACTTTATGCACCGTGCCCGTCTTTCCACCTACCGAAAATCCCGGCACTCTCGCCAGCGTTGCGGTCCCGCCAGGCTCAGTGACCCGGGCGAGTACCGTCAGCACATCGCGGGCAATATCGGCGGAGACAACACGCTCCCCCTTTGGGGCGTCATCAGGGTCAATTTTGAGGAGCGTCAGGGGGCGTCGAACCCCTCCATTTGCGAATACCGCATAAGCCCGTGCCAACTGAATCGGCGTTGCATTCAATCCATACCCAAAGGCCAACGTGACCTTTTCGATATCGCTCCAGTGCGTGAGTTCGGGCAAGACGCCAGCCCGCTCGCCCGGAAAGCCCGTGCCCGTATCTTCCCCCAGTCCAAAGCGATGCAGCACGTCGAGGATAGCTTCATGACCCACAGCCTGCGCGAGCTTGGTAACCCCCACCTGACTCGATTTTTCGATGATGTTGGAAACCGTCATTTCCCCGTAGTTGCGGGGATCGTGGAGCACTTTTGAGCCCACTCGTATTCGGCCGGGGGAAGTATCGATCAAACTGTTGAGGCTGAATTGACCGCTCTCTAGAGCCGCGACCAACGTCAACGTCTTGATGGTGGACCCCGGTTCATAAACGTCGGTGACCGCGCGATTTCGCGCACTGCCATAATCCAGCGTGGCGCGTGAATTGGGATTAAAAACCGGGTAGTTGCTGATCGCCAGAACTTCCCCTGTCCATGCATCCAGCGTGACCGCAGATCCAGCCACCGCGCCCGTTTCCTTCATGGCTCGCTGCAATTCTCGGTGCTGAACGTACTGGAGCCGCAAATCTAGACTGAGCGCTAATGTTTTGCCCGGACGCGGCTCGTCAACGACACCAAAATCCCGGACCATCTCACCGTGGAGATCCTTGATAAATCTTTTCTTGCCGGCAACGCCCCTTAACCAATCCTCAAATGCCATCTCCACGCCGGCGATACCGCGCCCGTCGACATTAGTCAGTCCCAACACCTGAGCCGTCACCTCGCCGGCGGGGTAATACCGACGATACTCACGCTCGCCCTTGACCCCGGGAAATTGGCCCTTGAGGACTCGCCTGGCAAAGTCGGGGCTCTGATGACGCGCGAGGTACATAAACTGCTTATCGCCGTAAAATGCCAACTTCTCCCGGAGCGCCGTGGGGTCTATGGACAACAACTGGGCAAGCTCACCCAATCGCGGACTGTCCTTCAGGAGCTGGGGATTAGCCCACAGCGACACTACCGGTGAGCTCACCGCGAGAGGCGTGCCATTTCTATCCTCGATTAAGCCGCGATAAACCGGTATCTCTGCAGTGCGAATAGTGCGAAGCGCTCCCTGCTCCCGCAAAAAGACTGCGCCACTGCCCCCGTCGGTAAGCTGCAGCATGACCAATCGAGCAACCAACAACGCAGCCAGTCCGGATAACACGAGGCAAACCAGAGCAAAGCGCCACTTCGAGAGCATGGACTGTGAGGTGATCGTCATTGCTCAATCACCCGGGACAGACTGAGATCGGGTGGCAACATGGAAAGATTTTCAGAGGCAATCTGATTGATGCGGTGAGGGGCGGCCCATGTGTTGATCTCTAGCAGTAGTCGAGTGTATTCCTCCTGCAACTGCCACCGTTGCAACTCGAGCTGTTGGAGCCGCGCATAGCCATCCCTAACCTGATGGGTACTCCAGACCAAACCCAGTCCCGACGCCACCAGCAAGCAAGCGAGCAAACTGACCAATACCAGAGGCGATAGCAGCGACAGACGCATCACAAACGCTCCGCAACCCGCATGATGGCCGAGCGTGACCTTGGATTGCCGGCAACCTCATCAGCGCTTGGCAAGGTCGCTTTGCCGATCGCCCGCAACAGTCCAGAGGGCGGCTCGTACTGCACCGGCACCCCAGGGGGCAAACGATCGCCACGCGCTTTGTCTCTGATGAATCGCTTGACGATACGATCTTCCAGAGAGTGGAAGCTGATCACCACGAGGCGACCACCGGGCGCCAATGCCTGAACAATCGCCTCCAGAACGGACTGCAATACCTCTAACTCGCGATTAATGTGCAAACGAATAGCCTGAAAGCTGCGCGTCGCAGGATGCTTATGCTGCTCCCATCGCGGGTTCGCAGTGGCGACCACTTCTGCCAGCTGAGCCGTGCGGGCTATTGGCCCCTGCGCTCTCGCGGCGACAATCGCGGCAGCAATTCGTCGGGCAAATCTCTCCTCTCCCAGCGTCTTGAGTACATGGGCAATCTCTGACTCACCGGCCGTCGCCAGCCAGCTGGCAGCCGACTCACCTTCATTGGGGTTCATGCGCATATCGAGGGGGCCATCATGGGAAAAACTGAAGCCCCGCGACGGCTCATCCAACTGGGGCGAGGACACACCGAGGTCCAGCAGCACGCCACTGAGACTGGCGGGTGCCACCCAATCACCCAAAGATTGAAAATTGGTCGCATGAAATTGGAACCGACTGTCGCGGCTGGCGAGTCGATGGGCGGCCTCGGCCGCCTCGGGATCCTGATCGAGGCCAATGAGCCTTCCGTTAGGGGACAGCGCTTCTAGAATGCGCGCGCTGTGCCCGCCCCGACCAAAAGTGCCATCTAGGTATACGCCGTCAGCTGATACCATCAATGCCGCGATCGCCTCCTCCAGTAAAACCGGCTGATGTGCCCGGTCCATCAAAGATTGAGTTGCATGAGCTCTGCCGGGAGCTCTCCGGTAGAATCAGCATTCAATGCAGCCTCACACTCTCTTTGCCACAGCTCTTCTGACCACAACTCCAACTTATTGCCCTGTCCTACCAAGACCGCACGCCTCTCCAGCTGCGCATATTCCCTAAGCGCGGAGGGCACCAGCACGCGTCCGTTACCATCCAGCTGCAAGTCGCTGGCGTAGCCCAGAACCAAACGTTGAAACCGTTTAACCGCAGGATTGAGCGCGGGAAGAGCCTGCACGTCGCGCTCGATGCGTTCCCATTCCGCCAATGGATAGATAGCAAGGCAGGTGGACTGTGTATCGACGGTCATGACGAGCTGACCCTCGCAAATTACCGAGAGCTGCTCGCGCTGACGCGCAGGCACTGCCATCCTGCCTTTGGCGTCGAGATTGATGTACTGCACCCCACGAAACATGACGTAGCGCCCACGCGCCCCCTATATTTCCCACAAAATGGGCTTTTTACCCACTTTTCTCCACATTTCTCCACTATACGCGCGAGGAAGTGCCGTGGTCAACGACCAAGTAACGAAAAAACGTGGGTTTTCAGTACGTTAGACACGCCTGTACCGCAGCAAATGTGGTCGGCGAGGCCGGGGGAAATCTGCAAAAAAACAGCTTTTTATCCCATATTCACAGGTTTCACGTTAATAATTATTCATAAAAAGTTTAAAAAAACTAACTCATAGACCAAATCGGTATCAACGGGTGTTAGCGGTTGGGATTCAACCTGTCGAGGATGATCTCTGAGAAAGGTGCCCCCCTTTCGGGGGGCATGATGAGTCAGTCGATAAGCCGGGTTCTGTCTAGGACGATCATTCATCTGCGACGAACGTCACCGTTCGCCTGTAGCGACCTACCCGAATCCGCCGAGGGTCACGGCATGGGATTCCTATTTGGTCTTGCTCCGGGCGGGGTTTACCATCGCCACGGTTGTTACCAACCGCGCGGTGCGCTCTTACCGCACCTTTTCACCCTTACCTGCTATGCAGGCGGTTTCCTTTCTGCTGCACTTTCCGTGGACTCGCGTCCCCCAGGTGTTACCTGGCGCCCTGACCCGTTGGAGCCCGGACTTTCCTCTGCCGCGCTGCGACAGCGATCGTCTAACCAACTCGCGAGCAGGCTAACGACAACTGGACGCAGCCGCAAGCTCAACTATCCCGCTTTTTTTCCAGCAACCAGTCATACAGGGCTCTTGCCGATCCATCAGTAATATCCGCGGCCACTGCGGCCGCGCGACGCGGCGGCAGCTCTTGCGCCAAACGCTCCACCAATGACATCGCCGCCGGGGTTAACGCTTCACTGCTCAACTCGAACCCTGCAACAACCAGCACCGCTTCACCCCGCAACTGCTGAGCATCTGCCGCTACAAAATCACGCAGCCCGACGAGAGAGTCGCGCCGTATGGTCTCATGGGCCTTTGTCAGTTCCCGGCACAATGCTGCATCGCGATTACCCAACACCTCCAGCAAAGCCTGCAGCGACTCTGGTAATCGCCGGGGTGACTCAAAAAAAACCAATGTAGATTCCAAATGCTGAATGGACTTAAGACGCGTCCTCCGCTGCCCCGACTTTACGGGTAAGAAACCTTCAAAATGGAATCGATCTGTTGGCAGACCCGAGGCGCTCAACGCAGCCGTCAACGCACTCGCGCCCGGAATAGGTACAACAGGGATGCTCTCAGCCTGACATGCCGCAACCAAACGATAACCGGGATCGGATACCAACGGTGTGCCGGCATCTGAAATAAGCGCCAGAGACCGCCCCGAACGGAGGTGGTTGAGCAAAGCAAAAAGGTCAGACTCTTTGCTGTGGTCGTGATAACTGACCACCGGAGTACTCACATTGAAATGACGCATCAGCCGGGCCGAGTGCCGAGTATCCTCAGCGGCAATAAGATCAACCTCGCGCAACGTCTCTAATGCCCGAGATGTAATGTCACCGAGATTGCCTATAGGTGTGGCAATCACAAACAGGCACGCCTTCACTGCTCGTACTCCCTTTTGGGCCATGGCTGCCCGCTTGGCGCTATACTGCCCCGATGTATCCCTTAGGTCATCCTCTTCTGTTATGTCGACGGTCCGACAGAGATCCCCGTCTTCTGCGCCCAGCTTTCTGTGCAGTCCTCCTCTTAACGTTCATCACCAGTTGCGCAACACCGCCCGCCCCGGTGAAAAACCCTGAGACTTCGGGCGTCATTCCCGGAGCCCTGCCCGCCCCACTTGAGGGTGAGCAGCTGGATCTAGAGATTATAGAAACACTGTCTCACATTGCGCGAGACCAGTCTTTGCTCGCCGCTCGCCACTACCGTAATGAGGCGGTTGCAAAAGGGATCGACGCCTCCACGCTCATGGCGATGGATAGCCGCTTGGCTTGGTATTCCGGCGACGCTGAACGCGCAAGCGAGCTCAGCAGGACACTGGCAAATGACAACAGCGCCACATTGGCATTTGTGCGAGAAGATCAGGAATACCGCGCCGCCGCTACAGGTGACTGGCTGGACGCGGCCATTGCTGTTTATCGTCAGGCAATGGCTGATTCTGCACCGCGCGACACCGCAGCGCTCAGCGAGCGACTGTTTCAATATTTGTTACGCACCCCCGACGTCGAAATTCGAGAGCGACTCGATGGATCAAACAACGATCCTGTCTGGCGCAGCTGGCTGGAGATGCAGCTTGCGTATCGGGAGAGTCGGGCGCAGTTCTCGCAATGGCTCGTTCGCAATCCCGGATCGACGAGATCTCTACCCTTCCCCGATCACTTGTTTGAGTGGGCGCAAGATAGTCAAGTGCAACGTCTTGCTATCATTCTTCCTTTGGATGGCAGCTTGACGGTCGCGGGTGAGGCCGTTCTGGCCGGCGCCGTAGAGCAGCTCTATTCTCTTTACCCTAATCCCAGCAATCGACCGACCCTCTCAACCATCAATTCAGCGGAATACTCCAGCGCAAAAGACGCTTACC
>JAYNNB010000003.1:0-51005 GCA_038112515.1 Luminiphilus sp. | reverse complement strand
AATCAGAGGTGGCAAGTCTCAGTGAACTGGACGCATTACCCGTGCCAACGATTCTTCTCAACCAGATCGACACAGACACCCGGCAGGGGCAGCGAAACCGGATTAGCTATAGCCTGGCGCTAGAGGACGAGGCGATGCAAATAGCCGATATCGCATTCGGTCGAGGCTGCAGGAATGCTATTGTCATCGCCGCCGCTGGGGATCGCGGGAACAGGATACTGACGGCCTTTGAACCCCGCTGGACTCAGCTGGGTGGAAAGATTCGCGGCAAACTCGTCGTCGAACAACCCTCGCAGGCCAATAAAGCAATGGGCGAATTGCTGGGTTCGGGCTCTAGCGACGATCGAATTCGCGCCGTCGAGACCGCCTTTGATCTCCCTGTGGATGCCAGAGGTCGCGGGCGCAGCGATTTCGAATGCATATTTATGCTGGCTCCCGACCCAACGACAGCGCGCGCCTGGCGACCCCTGCTCGTATTTCATATGACAGGCGACTCGCCGGTTTATGCCACTTCGGCAATCAATGACGGCGTTAGCGATTCTCGGAACAGTGATCTCAATGGCGTCTTATTCGTTGAGGTGCCCGCTATGCTACCTCCTCACAGCAGCGATCGCTTGAGTCGACTCCGGGCACTCGGTCAAGATGCACTATCACTGGCAGAGCACTGGGACCAGACGGTCGCCACAGACGGATGGATTATCCGCGGTGAGACCGGCGTATTGCGCAGAAGGCAGAACGGACTGATCGAAAGAGCTTCTGAATTGGCCATTTTTGATGGCGCCAAACCCCGCTACGAAACGTTACCCTGAACCCCTCCTCCAGCCGCGGAGACACCGTGCGTCCGGTAGGCAATTATTGGGAACAGCGAGCGGAAGCGTTTCTTCGAAAACAGGGTCTCACTTTGATAGCACGTAACTTTCTTACGCGGCTCGGTGAAATCGACCTCGTTATGCATGACGACTCGCATCTTGTATTTGTTGAGGTTCGTTATCGGCGACCCTCCAGATTCGCTTCTGCTACCAGTAGCGTCGCTGGCAAAAAGCAAAAGCGGCTCATCCAATGCGCAAGCTTATTTCGCAAACAAAACCCAAATTGGTCCGATTACCCTTGTCGGTTCGACGTAATTGCTTATGATGCAGACGTTCCGCTACCCGACCCGAAATGGCGTCGGGCAGCCTTTGAATCAAAGGATTGGTAACCGGCACGGCACAGAATTTGGACGCCTACCCACTCATAGCCAGCTTCTTTCAGCGCCATATCGAGAGTGCCAGCCTCGCCGTGGACGACATCGCAGAAATAGCGGGCGCAGCCGCTGACATCGCCGCGCAAGCCATCCTTGCAGAAAAAAAGCTGTTCAGCATTGGGCTTGGAGCTGACGCCGCCAGCGCCATTGCATTGACCAGCCTGCTACAGAGCGGCGTGCTGAGAGAACGACCCAGCCTGCCGGTTCTTGAACTGGCCGAGTATCGTATTGAATCCGCGCTAACCGGGATCAACTGGGTGAGCCAGCAACTCCAGGCGCTTGGGCAAGCGGGTGACGTTGGCCTCATCTTCGCAGCCAATCTCTCGCAATCTGATATTCAGGTGATGCATGTCGCCATTGAGCAACGGCAAATCATACCCGTATGGCTCGGTCAGCGCGGTCCTGGACTCAGCCTTCATTCGGAGGAGGATTCTATAGAGTGTCGACTGATGCTGAATCATGCATTTGCCATTGCTCTCGCGAGATTGATCGAAACCAATACCTTTGGTCCAGTGGAGGACTGATTCATGAACCGATACTTTGCCCTTTTTGTAGCAGCAATGCTTTTCGCGTTTCTACAGGGATGCGGCAGCATCATGGCTGGCGCTGGTGCCGGCCCTATTGAAGAGGATCTGGGCGAGCGCACCTTCGCACAGCAATTGGAAGATGAAAGCATAGAGACAAAAGCCAAGGTCAATATCAATGCTGCCTCGGACGGATTTGAGGAAGCGCACCTCAGCATCGTGTCATTTAACGGGTTTGTTCTGCTCGCAGGCCAAGTCCCCTCGGAAGACCTCAAGGCATTGGCCACCGATGTTGTCCGCAAAATTGACGGCGTGCGCAGAATTTATAATGAGCTGGAAATTGGGCCAGAGACCAGCGCGGGGACCCGCACTAACGACACATGGATCACGACACAGGTAAAAACCAAACTGCTTGCCAGTTCAGACACGCCGGGCACGCGAGTCAAAGTCGTCACAGAAAATAGTGTCGTCTATCTAATGGGCCTATTAAGTGCAGATGAGGCTGACCGAGTCGCTTTGGAGGCCGCAGAGGTGGGTGACGCCGAGAGAGTCGTCAAACTTTTCGAGATCATTGCTGGGCCGGCTACTTCACCACCTTCAAACTAGGGCGACCGCGACCGGAGGGCGGCTGCGGCGGATCGTCAGGTGCCGCCGCATCGAAAATCATTCCCTGACCATTTTCACGCGCATAGATCCCGAGAATGCCATTGATAGGCACCAAAATATCCGTGGCGACGCCGCCAAATCGACCGTTGAAAAACACCGCCTCATTCGTCATTTCCAGCCCAACAACCGCGCTGGGAGAAATATTTAGGACTATCTGGCCATCCGAAACATAAGCTTGAGGGACATCGACCCCATCTACGCCAACATCGACCAGCAGGTGAGGTGTGCAACCGTTATCGACAATCCACTCGTAAATAGCACGGATGATATAGGGCCGGCTGGAGTTCAAAAAAACCTGCGTCCCTAGGGGCGCATCTCCCGCTCCTGGACGGACAAGCTGTCCTGAAACGCCTCTCGATTAAACAACCGATCCATGTAGTCAAAAAGAGGCTTGGACTGCTTGCTGGGCCTGATATCCACCCCCAAAGAAGGCAGGCGCCACAGAATCGGTGCCACACAGCAATCTACCAGCGAAAACTCTTCACTCATGAAGAAAGGTTTCTCGGCAAAAATGGGCGCAACGGCAACCAGACTCTCTCGTAACTCTTTACAGGACTTGCTAACCACATTGTCACTACGCGACGACTGAATGGCATCTACCAGAGACGCCCAGTCACGCTCGATGCGGTATACGAAGAGCCGGCTCTCCGCTCGGGCAACGGGATACACGGGCAACAGAGGTGGATGAGGGAAACGCTCGTCTAGATACTCCATCATTACCTTGGACTCATAGAGCACCAACTCTCGGTCCACCAACGTAGGCATGCTGTTGTAGGGGTTAAGATCACCGAGCTCAGGTGGCGTGGCGCCCGTCTCAGACTCCACCAACTCAACCGTTACTCCTTTCTCGGCCAACACCAAACGCACTCGGTGACTGTAGTGACTGGTGTTGTCAGAGAACAAGGTCATGGAGGAGCGCTTTGAAACGATCCCGGAAGCATCATCAGACATAGATTTTCTACTGGCTATTGGGTGGCATAGTCTACCACTCAAACGGGAGCACTGAACGCCCCCTTTGCATTAACTCCGCCTAGTGCACATCCTTCCAGTATTCCCGGTTGAGAAGCCAGGCAAAAATGAAGAAGACCACGAGAAACAGGAGAACATACGTACCTATCCGCAACCGATCCGCTTTGTATGGCTCCGCGGTGTAGGCTAAAAAGTTCACAAGATCGTATATGGCGCCATCATACTGCTCTGGAGACATTGCGCCGGCGGTAGCCAATTCGACGGTTTGGCACTCAGCCGCCTTCGCCGCCATCTCGCCCGAGGCGTCGTAGCAGGCTGGCAGTCCCTGTAATTCCATGAGCACATGAGGCATACCAACGTTTGGGTAAACCCGATTGTTAACACCGTAGGGGCGCTGATCATCACGATAAAAGGCGCGCAAATAGGTGTAGAGCCACTCTGGCTGGCGGGCCCGAGAAATCAGCGTAAGATCAGGGGGCGTCGCGCCGAACCATATTTTAGCCTGACCCTTATCCATACTGTTGGTCATCAGCGAGCCCAACTTGATTTCCGGATCAAACACCAGATTCCCCTTATAGAGGTCTTCCGGGATGCCCAAATCCCGCGCGACACGATTGTGGCGTGAATACTGGAGTGAGTGGCAGCCCATACAGTAATTTGCGTATAACGCGGCCCCACGCTGCAACGAAGGTTGATCCGAAACATCCGCTTCGAAGGCGTCGCATGGCATAGTCCCGCAGTTGTATGCTGACTCGGCGCCAACCACCTTGAGCGGAAGGAATGCCATCGCCCCAACCAATGCCACCGTGCCGAGACCTTTCCAGAGACCCATACCCCCATCCATGGTCACGCGATCAGGCTCCGGCTTGGTGCGGTCCATACGAGACCACCAAGGCATGGCAAGGAAGAAGAAGAAGTAGAAAATAGTACAAATCTGCGCCAGCAAGGTCCGCTCCGGGGTCGGCGACTTGACTCCGAGGACGCCCAAGATAATGAAGGACGCGACGAACACCAGCAGCATGACGCGATTAAGCATTCCGCGGTAGCGCCATGAGCGGACAGGGTTTCTGTCAAGCCACGGCAGCGCAAAGGGAATCACCACCGAAATAGCGAAAAACACGAAGCCCCAAAACTTATCGGGGACCGCACGCAGAACGGAGTAGAACGGGGTGAAATACCAAACGGGAGCAATGTGCTCCGGCGTCTTAAGCCCATTAGCCTCCTCAAAATTGGCATATTCGAGAAAGAACCCGGACATCTCTGGCGCAAAAAATATGACGCCACAGAAGAAGAACAAAAATACCGCGATACCCTGCACATCGTGCACCGAGTAGTAGGGATGAAACTGAATACCGTCGAGAGGCACGCCTCTCTCATCCTTGTTCTTCTTGATCTCGACACCATCGGGGTTATTAGACCCGACTTCATGAAGCGCCAATATGTGCAACACCACTAGTGCCAAGAGCACAATGGGTAGCGCCACCACATGCAAGGCAAAAAAGCGATTAAGGGTGATACCAGATATCAAATAATCGCCGCGAATCCACGTGACGATATCCTCTCCTACCACGGGAATCGCTCCGAACAGCGAGATAATCACCTGTGCTCCCCAGTAGGACATCTGACCCCAAGGCAACACGTAGCCGACAAACGCCTCAGCCATCAAAACGATGAAAATGAGCATGCCGAAAATCCAGATTAGTTCGCGAGGCTTTTTATAGGAGCCGTACATCAACGCGCGCATCATGTGGAGATACACGACGATAAAAAAGGCGGAGGCGCCAGTGGAATGCATGTACCGCAATAACCAACCGTAATCCACGTCTCGCATAATGTATTCAACGGAGGCAAAAGCCTCCTCGGCCGATGGCGTGTAGTTCATGGTTAACCAGATACCGGTCAACAGTTGGTTGACCAGAACCAATAGCGAGAACACCCCGAAGAAATACCAAAGGTTGAAGTTTTTGGGCGCGTAGTACTCGCCCATGTGCGTATTCCAAGCGCGGGTAAGCGGCAGTCGCGCGTCGATCCATGAGATTAATCCGGTGAATGCCTTTTCCATTACACTGCCTCCGCGTCGACGCCGATAACCAAGACGTTATCGTTCTCAAATGTGTAAGGGGGGATTTCCAGATTCGCCGACGCTGGAACACCCTTATAAACCCGGCCTGCCAAATCAAACTTCGAGCCGTGGCAAGGACAAAAGAAACCGCCCAGCCACTCATCACCACCCAGATCTGTTGCACCAACCTCCGGTCTAAACTTTGGGGCACACCCCAAATGCGTACACAGCCCCACAATCACCAAAAACTCCTCGTTAATGGCTCGGCCCTCTCCCGCGATGTAGTCGGGTTGGGCGGAGGATTCAGATTGGGGATCCTTGAGGTCATCGTTGAGCGTCGCCAGACCAGCGACCTGCTCCGGTGTGCGCCTGAGCACATAGACCGGCTTGCCCCGCCACTCAATCACCACCATCTGGCCAGGCTCAAGTTTGCTGATATCGGCACGCACCGGCGCTCCGGCCGCTTTGGCTTTTTCCGAGGGGTTCCAAGAGCCCAGAAACGGCACCGCCACACCGGCCACCCCACCAATACCCACCGCAGAGGTCGCAGCGGTTAAAAATCGTCGTCGGGTCTGGCTACTATCAGCGGTAACGTCGTGTGTTTCAGCATTATCGGTCATATTGTTGAGTCTCCCAGTGCGCCGGCGACTGTAGTGAATCGTTTCCAAGCGAGCTCCCCGAATTGACATCGTCGCTGTGGGGGCAAGACAAGATTGATATAGGGCGCGAAGTGTAATGGTCACGCATGGCCCCAGCAAGTTGAAATGCAACATCTCGGCTTGAAGCGCTCAGGCTGTCACTCCTAGAAAATTAGCGCTCTGGGCCATAAATATTCACCAGCATGACCCCCATCACAATCAGTGCCAGCCCTACCCAGGCCCGCCATTCCAGCGCTTGATCCAAAATCAAATAGCCCATCAGGGTGATGAGAAATATGCCGAGCGCCGACCAGGTCGCGTAGACAACGGCGACCGGCAATACGCTCAGTGCAAATGTCAAACAATAAAAAGCTGCCGCGTAACAGACCACCAGCCCCACCGTAGGGGCCGGCCGGGTGAAATTCTGGCTGGCCGGCAGCAATAAGGTCCCGCAGACCTCCAGTACCACCGCAATCAACAGATAGCCATAGTGCACGCGGTTCTCCCCTGTCGGCCCAAGCGCCAGCCTATCGCAGCCTCCGCCGCCGTTTCCAGCGCCTGCCCTAGCGGACAGCCTCCGCTTTCAAATCATAAAAAAAGCCCGCATGACGCGGGCTTCCGAGATCCTTGCGACCGATCTTAGCGCTTTGAGAACTGCGGACGACGACGTGCCTTTCTCAGCCCGACCTTCTTCCGCTCGACTTCCCTTGCATCCCGCGTCACATAGCCTGCAGCGCGCAATGCGCCACGCAGGCTCTCGTCGTAATCCAAAAGTGCGCGCGTCAAACCGTGACGAATGGCGCCTGCCTGACCAAAACTACCGCCACCGGAAACCGTAACATTGGCATCAAAAGTACCCGAGTTTTCGGTCAACTCGAGCGGTTGACGAACAATCATGCGGGCGACTTCGCGGCCAAAATATTCGTCAATGGGACGACCGTTAATCACAATATTACCTGTTCCCGTCCGCAAAAATACGCGGGCAGTGGACGTCTTGCGCCTGCCGGTTCCGTAGTATTGAGCTGTAGACATCAGGGCCTCCTCAGACCGTCAATGGCTGCGGTTGCTGCGCCGCGTGTGGGTGCGCTGGCCCCGCATAGACCTTGAGCTTTTTAAGCATCGCACGTCCCAGCGGACTCCGCGGCATCATGCCCTTGACGGCTCGCTGTATCACGCGCTCGGGCGCCCGATCGATCAGCTTTTCAAAGCTTGCTGACTTGATACCACCCGGGAATCCGGTGTGATGATAATACTGCTTGTCTGTGCGCTTGGCGCCCGTCACGCGGATCTTCTCGCAGTTCACCACTACGATGTAGTCACCCATATCCATGTGTGGCGTATATTCTGGCTTATGCTTGCCTCGCAAGCGGTGGGCAATCTCTGTGGCGAGCCGCCCGAGCGTCTTGTCTTCGGCATCAACAACAAACCAATCGTGCTGGATGTCGCCGGCCTTGGCGCTATATGTTTTCATGACCCATGCCCCGAAGGCAAAATTACGGAGCGCGGATGTTACTGGAGACCCATGGCCCTTTCAACCGTTAATTTATACCGCGAACTAGGGATGGTGCTCTGCCTGCAGGTACTCGCGCGTGCGCATTTCCTGCAACCGCGACACAGTCCGCTCGAACTCGAATCGAAGCCGGTTACCCCCATAAATTGCCTCCGGGTTCGCCGTGGCTGTCGTAATCAACTTCACTCGCCGATCATAGAACTCGTCCACAAGATTAATGAAACGGCGGGCGGCATCCTCCTTTTCTCTGCTTAAGAAGGGGATCTGCTCCAACAACACGGTGTGATACTCCCGCGCGATTTCCACGAAATCCGCCGCACTTCGCGCTTCCTCACATAGGGTATGAAAATCGAACCACGCCACACCCTGTACAGCCGCCCTCGCAGGCACTAGCCGGCGATTGATTTCCAATTGCCGTGCCTCGAAAACCTCTTGACCGGTCAGGGAAATAAAGTAGTCCGCCAGCGCTTTACTCGCGGCGGCGTCATGCGGAATGTGCCAAAGGTCAGCTCGCTGGAGCGTCCTGAACCGATAATCAGTCTCTGATTCCAGGTGGAGGACAGTCAGGTGCTCCTCCAGCAACGCAATAGCAGGCAAAAATCGACTGCGCTGCAAACCGTCGCGATATAAATCGGTCGGCGGAATGTTGGAGGTTGCCACCAGCGTCACGCCGCGTCGCATCAACGCATCAATCAATCCCGCGAGAATCATGGCATCGCCGATGTCACTCACAAAGAACTCGTCGAAACACAGCACCAAGGCCTCGTCAGCGATATCTTTGGCGACCATTTCCAGCGGGTCCTTCTCTCCGCCATATACCGTTAGCGCTGCGTGAATGCGCTGCATAAAACGGTGAAAATGCACCCGAAGCTTTCGATCAAAGTCCAGACTTTCAAAAAACATGTCCATGAAGTGCGTTTTACCGCGCCCCACCCCGCCCCAGATGTAGAGACCCTGCTCTGGCGTGACTGTCCCAACAAAGCGACGCCTGACCCGCGACAAAAATTTTTGCTCTAACGCTTCGCGCGCGCGCAAACGGTGAAAAAGGTCGTCCAGCTGAGCGACCGCGATCGCCTGCGCCTCGTCCTCCAGCAACAAGCCGGAGTGCAGGTCGCGCTCGTAGCGCTCCTTGGGAGAAAGTGGGTGTGTCATGACAAAACGCGCGGATTATTTCAACGCCAAGCCTACCATGCCAAGGCCCTATGATTATCGAAAGGGCACAGTGACAACCAACTTGCTGTACGAGCTAGCACACCGAAAAGATCTTCACTAAGCCCGCCCGGGGCAAACTGAAACGCGGCAGAAACCCACTTCGGACAGGCGACGTCTTCTGACCCATGCAGTACAATGGCGCGAGAGGCGGGGGCATTGCCGTTGGAATCGGCGCAAGACGTCGGAAAGAAGCCCTCCGCGGAGCGAACCTACAAGGAAAGACATGGAGTCTGCGACAAACTTGATCATCCCACTCGTTCTAGGTGGCTTCATCGGGGCGGGCATCGGTTGGTATCTGGCGCTCAATTCTCGGAGCGACAACAAGCGCCGCGTGATCATGGATCTCGAAAATCAACTTGATCAAGCACGCCAGAGTCGGGCGGACTACGAGGCTGAGGTCACTGAACACTTTGCGCAAACCGCGGAGCTACTGCACAAACTGACTGATGACTATCGAGCCGTCTACTCGCACCTCGCAAAGGGCGCAGATCAGCTGTGCGGAGATCAGATCAGCCTCTCGGCCGCCGCTTTGAACGCCCCGAGCGACCAAGCGGGAGATCCAGCGCAATGGGCAGACGTGGCGCAGCCACTGGACTATGCACCCAAAAAGCCAGACGAGCAGGGACAGTTATCAGAAACTTTTGGGCTGGATAAATCTAATAGCAGCGCCGCCTGAGTCACGCCGGGTTGTCGATATCAATATATTCGTGCGTAACGCCCAGATCCGTGGCGACCTGCTCGCCGACCGCCTGAACGCCGAAGCGCTCGGTAGCGTGATGGCCCGCCGCCACAAAACCGATACCACGTTCTCTGGCGATGTGAATGGTCTGTTCGGAGACCTCCCCCGTCACATAAAGGTCCGCGCCCGCGTCTGCAGCCTTGTCGATATAGTTTTGTCCGGCGCCCGTGCACCATGCGATCTTTTGCACCGGACCATCCCCTTCGACGAGAAGCTCACGGTCCAGCTCGGAAGAAAGCCTCTCCGCAAAAGAATCAATGGGTACAGCCTGTTTTAACTCTCCGCAGAACACGGGCAATGACGGATCAGAAGGATCGAGATAAGTCGACTCACGAACGTCCATCAATCGTCCCAATTGCGCGTTGTTACCCAGCTCAGGATGGCAGTCCAGCGGCAGGTGGTAGGCGAACAGATTGACCTCGTTGATCATCAACGCTCGGAGCCTTTGCGCCTTCATGCCGACAACCTGAGGAGCCTCCGACCGCCAAAAAAAGCCATGATGGACCAAAATCGCGTCTGCCCGAGCTTCAACGGCAGCGTCGATCAATGCCTGACAAGCCGTCACACCCGTCACCAAATGGTGAATCGGCGTTTTACCCTCAACTTGAAGCCCGTTTGGGCAATAGTCTTGATAATTCTGGGGCAACAGCAACGCATCCAGATAGCCTGTTAGATCTTGACGGGTACACGGCATGGACGAGAAAACCTCGGAGACGAAGTATGAGAATAACCTGCCCGGCATGATTTACAATGGGGGCCGGAGGGCACCTTGAAAAACGATCTACTTACACTGATTTGGCCCGCGCTGGTTGGCGTTCTGGCAGCGATGCTCATCTTGGATAAGTGGGTGCTAGAAGAGACTGATCCGGCCGATGTAGTCTCTCGGAACGGCTATCGGGACGCCGTTGCACTGGCTACGCCCTCCGTCGTCAACATCTACACCGCAAAGTTAGTTGATACTCGCAGAGATCCGCGCTTGAACTCCCCGATCCTCAGACGATTCCGCTCCAATCAGGGGAGCACCCAACGCATCGAACGATCACTCGGATCTGGCGTCATTCTGTCCCCGGACGGGTATATCGTTACCAATAACCACGTTATTGCCGGCGCGGATGCGATTCAAGTTCTGCTCGCAGACGGCCGGTCCGCCAACGCTTCCGTCGTCGGCACCGACCCGGACACTGATCTTGCCGTGTTACAGATTGGACTCACCGATCTGACGCCCATCCGAATAGCCAATGCACAGGAAGTCGCTGTCGGCGATGTCGTGCTGGCTATCGGAAATCCCTACGGATTTGGTCATTCAGTCTCGCAAGGCGTCATATCCGGTATCGGCCGATTTGGACTTCAGCTGTCCACTTACGAAGACTATATCCAGACAGATGCCACGATCCACCTCGGGAGTTCAGGGGGCGCGCTCATCGACAGCACAGGGAGACTGATTGGCATCAATACCCTGATTTACACAGCCGGCAATGATGCGAGAAGCGAGACGCCAGGAATCGGAATCAATCTGGCGACTCCCAGCGACCTAGCGGCCTCCGTGCTCAATGACATAGTGCAGTATGGGAGCGTCATTCGCGGCTGGCTGGGAGTGAGCGTAGACGTCTTATTGACAGAGGGGCCGTCTGGATCCCTCGTCCAGCAGCTGATCGTTACTGATCTCGCCGCTGGAGGACCCGCCGAGAGAGCGGGCATCAGACTAAACGACATTATCTCGTCACTTGACGGCGAGCCGGTTGTCGATGGGCGCAAAGCCATGTTGCAGATCGCGCGCCTACGACCCGGACATTTGTTGCGAGTCAGCCTTGATCGCGACGGTGAAGTGGTCGAGTTGGAGGCCGTGGTAGGCACCCGCGCTAAGGTCGGCTGAGCTACATCTACGACTGCATTCTCGCGCGGGCACTGAGCCCGTGGGCCTGTAGCGACTCAGTCTCCGCTAACGTTGTCGCTATTGCACCGAGCGACTGAGAGCCACCCGCAGAAATCTCTATCAAGCTGCTACGCCGCTGAAAATCGTAAACCCCAAGCGGTGACGCAAAACGGGCTGAACCGGCCGTGGGCAACACGTGGTTGGGTCCTGCGCAATAATCTCCGAGCGCCTCTGAGGACATGGCGCCCAGAAATATCGCGCCTGCCGCGGTGACGCTGTTCAGCAAGGCTCTCGGCTCACTCACGGCCAACTCCAAATGTTCAGGCGCCAGTTGATTGCTGAGCCGCACTGCTGCATCCAGATCAGGCACTTTGATCAGAGCGCCGCGATTTTTCAGCGATTTGGCAATCACTGCCTGTCGCGCCATCAGCGGCAACTGTTCTGCAATCAATGCAGATATTGCGTCCAGATAGGCGTCATCGGGCGACACCAGCACAGCTTGCGCAAATTCATCATGTTCGGCCTGCGCAAACAGATCCAACGTTACCCATTTGGGGTCGACAGAGCCGTCGGCTATGATCAGGATTTCCGAGGGACCCGCGACCATATCGATACCCACCCGCCCGAACACCTGTCTCTTGGCTTCGGCAACATATCGGTTACCCGGCCCAACGATCTTATCGACCCCGCGGATGGTTTCCGTACCATAAGCAAGTGCGGCGATGGCCTGCGCACCGCCAATGGTATAAACCTCGTTTACACCGGCAAGACTCGCGGCTGCCAGCACCACTGGATTGATCTGGCCTTGCGGCGCGGGCGCGACCATGACAATTTCGTTGACCCCTGCCACCTGAGCTGGCATCGCATTCATCAACACCGACGACGGGTAGCTGGCCTTACCACCCGGCACATAGATACCGACGCGGTCCAATGCCGAAACACGTTGCCCCAGGACGCTGCCGTCAGCATCTTCAAACTGCCAGCTGGCGGCGAGCTGTCTTGCATGAAAATCCCGGATCCGCTCGGCCGCAGCAGAGAGCGCGTCAAGGATATGCCGATCAATGGTCGCCTCTGCAGCCGCCAGATCCTCGCTATTCAGCGTTAGCTGTAACATGTCGGTCGCCTGACGCGCATCGAATTCATTGGTGAAGCGCAACACCGCCTCATCGCCCTCTCTCGCAACCGCCGCGAGAATGTCTGAAACCGTTGTCACCAAGGTAGCGTCAGCTTGCGCTGGCGCAATCATCAGGCGCGCAAACGCATGGTTAAACCCGTCATCAGAGGCATCTAATCTGGCGAGATACTGGTTATCCACGCTCACCTACTCCCGCTCCCGGAGCACAGAGGCCAGGCCGTCAATAAGTGCCATAACCGAGCTGTGCCGTGTTCGCATGGCCGCCTTATTGACGATTAACCGGGAAGATATCGCGGCAATCTCCTCAAGCGCTTCCATGCCGTTTTCTTCCAATGTCTTTCCCGTATCGACAATATCAACGATTTCATCAGCCAGTCCCATGAGTGGAGCCAGTTCCATGGAACCATAGAGCTTGATGAGATCCGCGTGAACGCCCCTCTGGGCATAGTGCGCGCGAGCGACATTTAAAAATTTAGTCGCCACGCGAATTCTTCGAGACTTAGCCAGAGGGGATCGACCCTTGGGGGCAGCGGTCATCAACCGGCACCGTGCAATGCCAAGATCCAGCGGCTCATAAATCCCGGCACCACCGAACTCCAGCAACATGTCCTTCCCCGCAATCCCAACGTCGGCCGCCCCATGGCGGACATAGGTGGGGACGTCGGAACCCCGGAGCACCACGAGGCGAACGCTCGGGATACTCGTAGGGATAATCAATTTTCTGCTCGACTCCAACGGCTCAGTGGGCTCAATACCCACAGCGGCGAGAAGCGGAAGCGTCTCGCCAAGAATACGGCCTTTGGTCAGCGCAATAGTGAGGTTGTGCTCGATATTCATACGGTATTCACTGAAGGATTAGCCGTCCACGCGGCGGATGTTCGCGCCAAGAGCTTGCAACTTTCCCTCGATGTCCTCGTAGCCTCTATCAATATGATAAATCCTGTCGATGCGGGTTTCCCCATCTGCAACCAGTCCTGCAATGATAAGACTTGCCGAGGCGCGGAGATCAGACGCCATGACTGGCGCTCCCTGCAACCTCTCTTTACCTGCCGTTATCGCAGTGTCAGTTTCAATGACAATGTCCGCGCCCATGCGCTTCATTTCGCGCGCCTGCATGAGCCTATTTTCAAAAATCGTCTCAGTGACTCGTGCCCGGCCCTCCGCCACGGTATTGAGCGCCGTAAATTGCGCCTGCATATCGGTCGGAAAGCCCGGAAAAGGAGCCGTCACGACGTCGACGGCGCGAGGTCGTCTGCCCTCCATATCCAGTTCAACCCAATCGTCACCTTCACGAATCGTCGCTCCGCATTCGCGCAATTTTTCCAGGACCACACCTAACAGCGAGCCGTCGACCCCTTCAACCCGCACTCTGCCGCGGGTCGCGGCGGCCGCCACCAAATAGGTCCCCGCCTCAATGCGATCTGGCATTACCGAATATGCACAACCCGCCAGCGCAGGTACGCCCGTGATAGTAATCGTATCGGTCCCCTGCCCCGAAATGTTGGCGCCCAACGTATTGAGAAAATTGGCCAAATCGACGATCTCGGGCTCTCGCGCGACATTTCTCAAGATCGTATCGCCCTGAGCCAGCACGGCGGCCATCATTGCGTTTTCCGTCCCGCCTACCGTTACGGTGCCAAATCGATAATCAGCGCCGCGAAGGCCATTCTCAGCAGTCGCCACTAAATATCCCCCATCGATGACGATATCGGCCCCCATCGCTTGCAGGGCGCTAATATGCAAATCGACCGGACGGCTGCCAATAGCGCAACCGCCGGGGAATGAGACTTCAGCGCGACCAAAACGCGCCAGCAGAGGACCCAGCACCAGAATAGAAGCGCGCATCGTCTTAACGAGATCATAAGGCGCTTTTATTTCAGTGGCGGGCCGGCTGTTCACAGTGACACAGTTCGGGCCTGTAATGCTCACCTGAACACCGAGGCTAGATAAGAGCGTCAACATCGTTGAGACATCGCGTAACTCAGGCACACGACTCAACTGACACGTTTCATTCGTCAGTAAAGTAGCAGCCAGAATAGGTAGGGCGGCATTTTTTGAACCCGAAGCGACCAGAGTGCCCTCCAGTCGCGTCCCACCCACGATGATTAAACTTTGCAAAATGCGGCCATTATTTGTCGGATGAGGCAGGGGTGCCTGTTTTAATATTGACCGCGTGTAACGTCCCATCTGCAATGAGTGGGGAAAGCGGCGCGTAGACCTTTTGCTGACAGTTAACCGGACGCAATCCCTCAAATTCACTACTGATGATGTGAATGTCGACGTGACCTCCTTCGAGGGATACCGAAATCTCGGCATCCGGAAATGCCTTCTTCAGGAGGGCTGCCACTTCCTGTTCAGTCACTGTCCGCCTCCTCATATTGATCGGCGACGGCTACGTTCCACTCGTCGATCACTCGATCAAGGTCGTCGTTCGCCGCTATCGCGAGCGCTGAAAACTGGTTCCGGTAAATTTCGCCAAGATTGATCGTTTCTATGATGAGGTTTCGCAGGCGCCAGTTGCCGTCTTTGTACTGTCCCATCTGATAGCGAATGGTATAAACGCGATCCGCCTCGCCGTAAACCAGCTGTGTCACCGACGCAATGCGCGCGCTCTGGGGTGAGGCTTCGACACCTTGCACTTCCATATTGGCGCCACCAAAGGCTAAAAGCCCCTTTGCATAGCTACGAATCAGCCCCTCCCGGAGGGTGCCCGCGAACCGATCCCGCTGAGCCTTCAACGTCGCCTGACCTTCCGCATCGAGAGATCGACCCCGGCTGTAATAATCTCCCATGACAGCGGTCGCGAAACCGCGCCAGTCAACCAAGTCTGCTAAAACTTCATCAATCGCATTAAAATAACGATCCGGATCCTCATCAAAGTAGGTATTCGCCTCCGCAACCACATCCATAATGCGCTGGGTAACGTCGGTAATAACCTCGGCGGGCCCTGCGAGCGACTGCGGTGTTTGGGCTGACTGGGCAACACTCCATGTTGCCACGAGCATGCAACTGAACGTGGCGGCCAGCCAAAGTATTCTGCGCTTCACGAATTCCTCCATTCGTTCATTTTAAGATCGACCACCACCTTCTGCATCCCAAACCCATTAGTAGGATGGCCGCAACGCGCCTGACGGTGGACTGCGGTAGACTGCATACGCTGGGTTCGGGCCTCTCGGGTAGCAAACCGGCAACACTGGAAATGGTGGACAACCTCGATCCATTAAGGTGCAGATGATACCCGATCAGCGAGTGGACTACCCGCGCGCGATAAGGGAGCAGGTGAAATAATGTTACTGGGTTATATGGCCATAATCGCAGGCGGGTTAGCGGCCCTCGTGTGGAGTGCCGATCGGTTTGTAGATGGCGCTTCCGCTATCGCTCAACGCGCAGGCCTGACCCCAATGCTCATCGGATTGACTGTTGTTTCAGTAGGGACGTCCTCACCGGAAATTCTCATCTCGATTATGTCTGTGCTGGCCGGCTCGGGAGATCTCGCAGTGGGTAACGCCCTGGGCTCTAACATTGCAAATATCGGCCTAGTGCTCGGCGTCACCCTTCTCATCGCCCCAATCGCGATCCGCCGAGGAACGACTTTCATCGATTTGCCGCTACTGATCGCCTCCGTTTTATTTACGGCCTGGCTGTTGTGGGATCTCGAACTGTCCCGCTCTGACAGTATTTGGCTCTTGTGTGCGCTGAGCCTCTTCTTCATCAGAATTGCCCAGCATGTTAAGGATCCCGAGGGAGAAGACGTGGCGCCCGTTATTCCTGATCTCTCGGCGACGCGCGCTTGGCTGTCGTTTTCTGGCGGACTTTTATTACTGATTGTTTCCTCACGCGTTTTGGTATGGTCTGCCACTCAGATAGCAACGGCGCTGGGCGTTTCTGAGCTGATTATTGGACTGACTATCGTGGCGGTTGGCACCAGCCTCCCCGAACTCGCGGCATCAGTCATGAGCGCGGTAAAAGGACATGCCGACATGGCTATCGGTGCGGTCGTGGGCTCCAACATGTTCAATATCCTTCTAGTACTTGCGATACCCGGTTTGTGGGGCAATTTGATTTTGGCCCCGGAGGTGCTCTCGAGAGACCTCGCCGCGGTATTTCTCACAACTCTCCTGCTTGCACTCGCTGCGTTATGGGGTTGGAATCAAGTCAAGGGCCTTGGAGAACTGAGACGCGGCACGGGGTGTGTGCTGTTGATCTGTTATGTAGGCTATTACTTTTGGCTTCTTGATCCACCGTGAACTATGAATTCTGACGCTGACCAGCTACTGATTGATTCTGCAAAACGCACTATTGGTCTTGAGAGTGATGCCGTTTCAGCGTTGCGCGACTTCATTGGTCCTGATTTTGCGGCCGCTTGCCGAGTCCTGCTGAACAATACGGGGCGCGTCGTAGTGACCGGCATGGGAAAAAGTGGTCACGTGGCGGGGAAAATTGCGGCCACTTTGGCGAGTACGGGCACGCCTGCGTTTTTCGTGCACCCGGGAGAGGCCTCCCATGGCGATATGGGCATGATCACCCGCAGTGACTGCGTGCTGGCACTATCGAATAGTGGCAATACGGAGGAAATTATTACCCTGCTTCCCTTGATCAAACGGCTAAACATTCCGCTTATCAGTATCACGGGCAACGCAGAGAGCGAGCTGGCGCAGGCTTCTGCCGTGCATCTGCTGGCTGCAGTAGAATCCGAGGCCTGCCCGCTTAATTTGGCCCCAACCTCCAGCACAACCGCGGCACTGGTGATGGGGGATGCGCTGGCGATTGCGGTTTTGGAGGCGCGCGGCTTCACCGCAGAAGAATTCGCCTTTTCGCATCCCGGTGGCACCTTGGGAAGGCGGCTCTTGTTGAGGGTCAGTGACGTCATGGTGAAGGGCGAGGAGATCCCCAGAGTCGCAGGCAGTGCAACATTGATAGATGCGCTGGATGAAATCACTCGCAAAGGATTAGGGATGACCACCGTTGTAGGTGCAGACGATAAGCTACGAGGAGTCTTTACTGATGGTGATCTTCGCAGAGCCATTGAAAACCAGCGAGATTTACAGCACACAACCCTTGAGGCAGTGATGACGCGATCGCCCAGAACCCTCTCAGAAGATGTCCTGGCGGCTGAGGCGATGGGTGTGATGGAGCGCTATCGAATCAGTTCTCTGGTCATTGTCGATGCCGCCCAGTCGGTCTGTGGCGTGGTGAGCCTGTTAGCGCTTTTGAAGGCAGGCATTTCGTGAGCGGGCGGGCGGCCCAACTTGCTGAGTCAGTCCAGATGGTGGTGCTGGACGTCGATGGCGTGCTGACTGACGGCACCGTGCTTTACGGAGGAGCCGATCAACCTGAGATAAAAGGGTTCAATATCAAGGACGGACTCGGCATCAGGCGACTGCTCGATCACGGTATTGAAGTCGCGATTATAACGGCGCGCTCATCGGAGGCTGTAACACGGAGAATGGCGGAGCTGGGTGTGCGATACGTGTTGCAGGGTCGCGAAGACAAGAGCGAGGCGATGCTCGAGATCCTGGAAATCAAAAATGTCCCGCTGACGCAAATCGCCTATATGGGCGATGATCTACCGGATCTGAACCCGCTTCGTATGGTAGGACTGGCAACCTGCCCGAGCGACGCTGTATCCGCCGTCCAAGACATCGCCGATTGGGTAGCACCCTGCGAGGGTGGCCGGGGCGCTGTTCGGGCACTCAGCGACTTCATTCTTCTGGCTCAGCGGCCAGAGGCGCCTAATCAAGAGTCGACTCTTTGAAAGTTTTCGCGGCTATGTTGGCCTGCGTGGCCTTCGCCGCTATCAGTTGGCAGCGATTGACACCGGACGTTTCTCTCGACGCCAGCCAGTTTGCTCAAACTGGAGAGTTGGTAACCAGCTACCTGCGCACCGGCGTCA
Organism: Luminiphilus sp.; assembly: GCA_038112515.1. GTDB lineage: Bacteria > Pseudomonadota > Gammaproteobacteria > Pseudomonadales > Halieaceae > Luminiphilus. The sequence goes on along the minus strand of JAYNNB010000003.1, from coordinate 32,541 downwards.
GAACGCAGTTTGCCAATGATGGTAGACCCTCTGATGTACTGGCCATTGATAACGCTCAGCGTTGGGAAGGAAGAGACGAAACCGCACTAAGCGGTATCAATTTCTATTCCGAAAGTGACGATGGAGCAAAATGGTTTATCGACTCAACCTCGGGACTTTTCTTTGAGGATAGCAATGAACTCTTTCTTCAGGATGGTGTCGAAATTCTCGAAACCACGCGCGATGCAACGATGACTACTGAGTCCATGTGGCTATTCATTGACGACAAGCGCGCAGTCGGGCAGCGCGACGTCATTTTCACTGGTTCAGGTAGTCGAACCTCCGGCACTGGCTTTGAGTTGGACCTCGTGCGCGACATCGCAACCCTGAAAGGCCGGGTGAAAACCGACTATGAGTAATCAAAAACAATACCGCGTCGCCTGTTTGGTGCTATGGCTACTTTGCCTGAACCCCGATTTGGCGGCACTCGAGTCCGACAAGGATCAACCGATACAGATCGAAGCTGATGTCGCCGTGCGAGACGAGAGCGCAGGAGAAACACGCTACGAAGGTAATGTGATCCTGACACAGGGATCATTACGCATCACCGCCGACCTCATATCAATCAAGCATGACAGTGCCGCCGCAGACAAAATTATTGCCACCGGACGACCTGCTACGCTGGTGCAAACACCAGCGAGCGATCAAGCGCCAGTGGATGCCTCAGCGCGATTGATTGAATACATCAGATCAGAAGATTTAGTGCGTTTGATCGACGAGGCGCGAATCATCCAAGACGGATCCGTTTTGTCGGGAGACAGCATCGAATATTTAGTGTCCCAGAAAAAAGTGAAAGCCGCGGGCTCGCCAGGTAGCGCGGGTGAGGGTCGTGTTGAGGTCGTTATTCCGCCCGAGAATCTGCGCCGGTCATCCGAAGATGGCTAGCACCCTTAGCGTAGAGCATCTCGCCAAAGCCTACGGCGGTAGGCCGGTCGTGAAGGACGTGTCCTTGCGAATCAGCGCCGGCGAGATCGTCGGCTTGCTGGGGCCCAATGGCGCAGGAAAGACGACTTGTTTTTATATGATAGTGGGTTTGATTTCCGCAGACGCGGGAGACATCTGTCTGGATGGCGAATCAATCGTGTCAATGCCCATGCACAAGAGGGCCAGAGCAGGCATCGGCTACCTCCCACAGGAGGCTTCGATTTTCCGACAGCTCTCTGTGCGGGATAATCTGCTCGCCATTCTCGAGACACGTCGGGAACTGAGTCGCAGGGACCGCAACTCAATGGCAAACAACCTGCTGGCTGAGTTTAACGTCAGTCATCTGGCCGATTCATTGGGGCAGTCATTGTCAGGAGGGGAGCGTCGCAGGGTCGAGATTGCCCGCGCGCTCTCAACTGACCCAACCGTGATACTGCTTGATGAACCATTTGCCGGGGTCGACCCCATCTCAATTTCCGAGATTAAAGAGATCATCTCTCATCTCAAGGCACGCGGTATCGGCGTCTTGATCACTGATCACAATGTCCGAGACACTCTGGATATTTGTGAGCGCGCGTACATCGTGGGTGAAGGCTATGTCATCGCATCAGGCGCGCCATCGGAGGTATTGCTTGACGAGAAGGTCAGGCAAACCTATCTGGGGGATCAATTTACCCTGTAGCAGGAGACGCTCCAGGCTGAGCGGTCCCCACACGGTCAACTCCAGTGAGCGCCAGCTGTATCCGCTCTGGTTATAACGGACCAGGTACAGCAAGTTTCTTGCCAATTCATTCCATTGTGCGCTGACCAGCGCTAGACTAAAGGCCTCACGGGTCGCGATTAGGCAAATGAAGCAGGCGCTACAGCTCAAGCTAGGGCAGCAGTTAGCCCTCACCCCCCAACTGCAGCAGGCAATCAAACTGCTACAGATGAGCACCGCCGATCTGCAGCAAATCATCGAAGAAACCCTCGAGTCCAACGCGCTTCTCGAGCTGGAAAACGAGTCGACCCCAGAGGCAGATAATCTGGATTTTTCTCAGGAAGCGGCATCGGAGGACAGTTCTGAGGACTTGGCAGTTGATGCCGTCTGGGAGGATCTAATGCCATCCTCCGCGCCGCCGCCCAGCCTGGGGTCAGCGGACGCCGACTTCTCAGAGCGCGATTCGGCAGAGGAGTCACTTCGTGACCATTTACTCTGGCAATTGAATCTCACCAGACTGTCGGATATCGATCATGTGATTGCCCTCGCCCTCATCGATGCGGTCGATGCCGATGGGCGTTTAACGCAAAGCCCAGAGAACATTCATCAGGAGCTTGATCTTGATGAGGTGGAACTCGATGAAGTGATTGCCGTGTTGCACCGCTTGCAACACTTTGAACCCCCCGGCGTCTTTGCGGTTGATTTGAGAGAATGCCTATTGATCCAGCTCAGACAACTCCCGATTGACACCCCGTATCGAGAGTTGGCTGGAGCAATTGTGAGCCGCCACCTCGCTCAACTGCCTACTGCGCCCGCCCGACAACTTGCCAAAAAGCTCAGGACAACAGAGCCTGAACTTGAGGCCGCTATTGGACTTATTCGCTCGCTCGACCCAACGCCAGGGGCCAGAATCGGCGGGGATCAAACTGAATACGTCACGCCCGATGTCTTCGTACATCAGAGGAATGGTCGATGGCTGGTAGAACTAAACCCAGACATTGCGCCAAAACTTCGCGTGAATGAGCACTACGTATCTGCGCTCAACGGGGGCTCCTCCTCCGACCGAGGCTATGTCAAAGAACATTTGCAGGAGGCTCGCTGGTTTATGAAAAGCCTACAGAGTCGCAACGAGACGCTCCTCAAGGTCGCCGCTAAAGTCGTGGAGCATCAAAAACAGTTCTTGGAGCTGGGCGAGATTGCAATGAAACCGCTGGTGCTTGCGGATATTGCCTCGGAGGTGGATCTGCATGAGTCGACGGTATCTCGAGCAACCACAAGAAAATATATGCATACGCCTAGAGGCACCTTTGAACTGAAGTACTTTTTTTCAAGCCGCGTGACGGGCGATGATGGCGGCGACAGTTCATCGACTGCGATAAAAGCAGCGATAAAGCAATTAGTCAGTGGAGAGGATGCACGAAAGCCCCTCAGCGACTCCAAACTTTGTAATTTCCTAAAAGATCAGGGCATATCAGTCGCGAGAAGAACAATTGCCAAATACAGGGAGCAGCTGTCTATCCCACCTTCTAATGAACGTAAGCGCCTCAACTGAGTATCTCAAACGGTAAAAAGGAGCGTCATATGAACCTGACGATAAGTGGACATCACTTGGATGTAACGCCCGCGATCCGCGAGCATGTGGAGGCGAAATTCGCGCCGATAGAGCGTCATGGTGACCACATTACCCGAGCGGACGTCACATTGATCGTTGAGAAGCATCAACACAAAGCCGAAGCGAATCTCCATGTGGCAGGAGCCGATCTATTCGCCTCATCTGAATCGGATGACATGTATGCAGCGATTGATGCACTTGCCGAAAAGCTCGACAGACAGGCAATTAAGCAAAAGGAAAAGCGAAGAGGACACTGACTGATGTCACTCAACCCTCAAGCCAAGCTCGCTGACTTATTAGTATTCAGCCGGCTAAGTGTTCATAGTCAAAAGCGGGTTTTTGAGAGTGCGGCGGAGGCGTTTGGCGACGCAGCCGGTTTATCTAAAGAGGCGGTTTATCGCGGCTTACTCGACCGTGAGAAGTTAGGCAGCACGGCACTAGGCAATGGCGTTGCGATTCCGCATTGTCGCATTGATGCATGCAGTGCCCCACTGGGGTGCCTCATGACCCTGACCGACGCGGTCGACTTTTCCGCTCCCGACGGGCAAAACGTCGACATTGTGTTGTTACTGCTGGTCCCTTCTGCAGCCACTCAGGAACATCTTGACCTCCTGGCCGGAGTCGTCACGTTGTTATCCGATGAGCCCACCCGAAAAGCCATTAGAGAAGCGATCGAACCGGAAGATTTGTCGCGCATCGTCGCCATGAGTGGCCTACTGTGATACCCCGCCTGATCATCATCAGCGGCAGCTCTGGCGCCGGGAAAAGTAGCGCGCTGCGGCTGTTGGAAGATGAGGGATATTACTGTGTGGATAATCTTCCGCCACGCATGATGGCGGATTTCGCCAGGGAAGTCCTGCAGCATCGAGATTATGATCGCTTTAAAGGAATTGCCGTGTGTATTGACGCGCGCGCGATGAGCCCGGAGCAGCAGGGGGACAGTAGCTCCCTGCAACAAATCTTAAAAAATCGCGACTCTCTCGTCGTCTTTCTGGACGCCCAACCTCACATCCTGCTGAAGCGATTCAGTGAAACACGACGCAGGCATCCGCTCGCCGGCCCTAACAACTCGCTCCCCGAGGCGATCACCAGAGAGAGACAGCACCTTGAATTTATTGCCGCACAGGCGGATCTCTTAATCGATACGACCGATCTGTCGCCCCGAGATCTCAGGGACGCAATTACATTGCGCATTATCGAACGACGGGATGGCATCTCTATCATGATCGAGTCGTTCGCTTTCAAAAAAGGTATGCCCACTGATGCAGATTTTGTGTTTGACGCCAGGGGCCTTTCCAATCCCTATTGGGAGGCCGCTTTACGAAACTTGACCGGAATAGACGAGCCGGTGAAGCATTTCCTCGAATCGGATCCCAAAACCCTCGCAATCTATGAGCGGATCAGCACATTCGTTGCTGAGTCTATTCCCGATTTCAATCAGAACGACAGGCGGTATCTCACCATCGCAATAGGTTGTACGGGCGGACAGCACCGCTCCGTCTATTTAGCAGAACGCCTCCATGCAGACGTCGCGCAAATTTACCCAGGGGCGCAACTCCGACATCGCCATTTGACGACGAGAGAATCAGCATGAGCGAATCTCTGCTGCAGGTGGTCAATCCGCTGGGTCTACACGCCCGACCCGCCGCAAAAGTCGTAGAATGCGCGAGCCGTTTTAGCAGTGACATCACGCTCTGCTTCAAGGATCGAGAGATCGACGCCAAGAGCATTATGTCGGTACTGATGTTAGCGGCGGGTCAGGGCTCTGAAATCGTCCTGCGTATATCGGGTGAAGACCAAGCCGCCGCTCGCGAAGCTATGGAAAACCTGTTTGCCTCGGGGTTTGGCGAGTTGGAATAAGTCGCAAATCGCGCCTCGGCCGCTAGACCTACCCTCGATGCTAGGGATAATAGGCGCAGCAAAGGAGGCTTGCTGTTGAACTCACCCGCCAATTTTCCCACAAAAACTGAGCGTATCGATCAAGCGCTGCGTGCCGGTACGCTGGGTGATGTGGCCGGCATTCTGGCAGAAATGCCTCCGGGCGATGTCGCCTATCTAGTCAGCTCCTCTCCACCCGACTATCGCACCCTGCTGCTCGGCTTGCTGAAGGCAGATCAGGAGGCGCTGGTTGTCAACGAACTGCCCGACGAGCTTCGCAGTGCCATCCTGATCGATCGTGACCCCGAGGTATTGGCTGGCATTGTCGAAAAACTCGACGATGACGACGTAGCAGACATCCTCCACGAATTGCCCGAGGACGTCACCGGTCAAGTATTGGCGATCATGGATGAGCAGTATCGCCAGAGACTGCAAACGGTACTCAGCTTCCCCGACGATGTCGCCGGTGGCTTAATGAGTACCGACACCATCACCATCAGAGCCGATTTAACGCTCGATGTTGTGCTGAGATATCTACGACGCCATGTCGAAATACCGCAGAACACCGATAACCTCATCGTTGTGAATCGCAGCGATAAGTTGGTCGGACTGTTACCTATTCGCACTGTACTCGTCTCGGATCCAGCCGTTTCAGTGCGGGAAATGATGATTACCGATCAGGAGGCGATCAACGCTCAGATGCCGGCGACCGAGGTGGCGCGTCGTTTTGAACGCAATGACTGGGTGTCGGCTCCGGTGGTCGATGATGCCGGAAAGCTTTTGGGTCGCATCACGATTGACGACGTCGTCGACGTGATCATCGAGGAGGCGGATCATTCACTAACCTCCCTCGCGGGTCTGGCAGAAGAGGATACATTTGCGACGGTTTGGCACTCAGCGCCAAGACGAGCGGTGTGGCTGGCGATTAATCTGGCCACTGCGCTGTTAGCCTCCTCTGTTATCAGCCTGTTTCAGGGGACGATCGAAAAAGTCGTTGCCCTTGCGGTGCTAATGCCTGTGGTGGCCTCGATGGGCGGTATCGCGGGAACACAAAGCTTGACGATTCTGATCCGCGCAATGGCCATGGGCCAGATCAACGACCGCAACCAGTTTTGGCTGATTGGACGCGAATCGCTGATAGGTCTGATCAATGGCATTCTGTGGGCAGCCGTCATCGCGATCACCGCAGCTTTTTGGTTTGACGACAATACGCTGGGCTTAATTATCGCCTGCGCAATGCTCATCAATTTGATCACCGCAGGAGTTTCAGGGGCAGGCTTGCCTCTCATCCTACAACGTCTGAATATCGATCCCGCGCTGGCGGGAGGCGTGTTGGTAACCACAATTACCGACATTGTAGGGTTTCTGACTTTTCTGGGCCTCGCTACCTGGTTTTACGGGTGACATGGCGTTGAACATGAGCCGCGAGCCTGCAGAGGGGTCAGATGAACAGCCCGTCAGCAAAAGCGAACGCAAGCGACAAATGCATTCGCTTCAGCAGTTGGGAGAGCGTCTGGTGGCGCTCCCCCAGGCAGAACTGGACAAGCTCAATATCGAGGATGAGCGCCTTATAGAAGCGATAAATCAAGCGAGGCGAATTACGGCCAGAGGCGGGCTGAGACGCCAACTGCAGTTTATTGGAAAACTAATGCGCTCGATCGATCCTTCGACTATCGAGGCCGGCCTCAGAGAGAGAGATCAACAGCATAACGACAGTGTGCGGAGGCACCACCAGATCGAAGCCGCCCGGGAAAAACTCATCGCCGAGGGGGACCGCGCGCTGGGCGAGATTCTCACAGATTGGCCTGCCGCAGAGCCTGCGCTGCTCCGCCAATGGCGGAGACAATATCCGAGGGAAGTTTCCAAGGGCAATGAGAAAGCCCACAGTAGAAAACTGTTTCGCTATCTTGCTGATCTCGACGCGGGAGAATCCGTATCCGACTGATTTGTCGATGCGGGAGCGGTTGCCGTCGCATCAAATACCCGTCTGAACACGACCTCGGGATCATTGAGATCGCCACTCACTGAATATACGCCGCTGGACAACTGATTCATCTGCTTCTCGAAAACCTTACTCACCAAATAGGTCCCGGCGGCAATCGGTAGCCCGCCTGCCAGAGCAGCTACCCAGGGAATATTATCGACCAGTGGTAACGTCACAACTAATTCACCGTCGAGCGTCTCATTCAGTAGGTCTACATCGCTAGCAAAGGTGAAATAGCCGCCTGAACCCTCGATGGAAAAATCGGGGATTTGGAGCGTCCCCTGATCAAATTCCATATGGCCTTCAGCACGATCAAAGGTAACGCCCGGGTCAAAAAGCTGATTCATATTTGCTCGCCGAAAGAGGCCCGCCAAATTCATCAAACTCAGCAAGCGCATCGCCCCGGCCGTTTCGGCGGTGGTAGAAGTAAAGGACCCGGACTCCAAGGTCAAATCCATGGATCCTGAGATTAACCCCAATTGAAATTGCCTGGGACTGCCGGCCCATGACCACTCGACATCAAATTTACCACTTCGCGTTTGCACGATTGGCGCCACACCGAGGGACGTAAGACTTGTCTCGAGATTACTGAATTGAGCGGCCAAAGAAAGCGAGGTGGCCTCGCTATCCTCTAAACGTTGCCAGCTGACCTCTGTTCCAGAAGAGAGCGTCACGCCAGCCAGATTGCCGGTAATTTCAGCAAGCTGCCAACGGTCCGCTTCGAACTGCGTGACCACGAGATCAACCTCACCAAGGCGGGTGCTCCGTTGATATACATGACTGACTTCTACGGGGAGTGGATGCCAATTGAAATTCAAATCGGTATCGCCCGCCCCCGCCTGACTTTCGAGTGCCGGCAACCCGTCGATGTCCAGATAACTGATAGACAAGCGTCGCTGCACTTCTGGTTCGAATTCGGCGGCAGCTTCGGACATCGGCGCGGCAAACTGCTGCTGAAAGTCCCCGCGCAACCAAGGCAATACGAAATCAGCGTAAAACAACTCTCGATCAGCCCTCAGAGAGAGATTTAAGCTACCCATAGAGGTACCGCGCCACTGCAATTGCTCAACGCGAAGATCGTCAACCGCGAGCCGCGGAAAAACAGAGCCTGTCGCAAAATCATCTTGGAAGACAGGGAGCCATTCGGCAGGATCCAATTCAGGCAATAAACCCGTTACGTGGATTCCATTGCGATTGCCGATTAAAGACTGCCAAGCAGGGCGAGTTCTCGGAGTTACGTCAATAGCGACCGTCGCCGAATCACCTTGAGGTATGTCCGCAACGGCAGAAAATCGCCCGAACCAAAATACCTCCCATTCAGCCCACCCTCGGTCGCGCCAAACTAACTTAAGGGGCGCTGTGCTCTCGTAAGGCTTTCCCCATGGGAGAGGCAGATCGACGCTGACACCCTGTAAATCTGAGTCCACTTCGACGACGATCTCATCGGCAACCGTGATCGCGACCTGCAGGGGTGCGGTTCCATCAATGGGCAAGCTTGCGGGCAATGAGCGCCACTCGAGAATATCCCGCACCCCCGCATCAAAATTCACCTTAGCGGCCACTATGGTCCGGGGGGTGGCGGTGAGGTGAGGGCCCATCTCCACTGCCAGCGTTTTCCCCAGCAACTTGCCGCTTAGATCACTGCTCTCGAAGCCACGGGAAGAGTCATAGGTCAAGGCGCCGGAAATTTCGTCTGCCGATAAATCGAGCAAAGCCGAGTGGAGCTTGATGGCGGTGACCTCTGAGCTGACCTTGACGTCCAGCGATCCAGGGATATCGCGCAAATCAAAATCAATACTGAACTCTATGCTCGTGCTTCCCGATACACTGAGGTCGTCGAGCAATGGCCTAATGGGAAAAAGCGGGGGCAGTGCGTTCAGCCCTCGCTTGAGGTCCGATGCGGCGCTCACTGACTTGGATTGAATGCTCAACCAAGAGGACTCTGGGCGTAACTGCAAACCCGCCGAAGCATCGTCCAACGTGAGCCCTGCAATGACAGTCTGGGGCGACCAGACTTCGAGCAAGGTATCGTCGAGCCTCAAAAAACTGTGCGCTTGGATCGCCTCGGGCCAGCCATTTTGGTAAGCGAGTGTCACGTCGCGAAGATTCGCTGCGAGTTGCATCGTCTGCGAAGCATCGCCATAAGGTTTGAATCCACCAAACCAGAGGAATGCCGCTTTTTCGATATCACCCGATGGCAGTGCCGTCCGAAGCCACTGATAAGCGTTTTCTGGCAGACGACGCGGGATATAAGCATCACGAACCTTGATGGGAGCCTCACTCAAGGCCGCAGCCAAACGCATCTGCATCTCGATCGACGCATCTTTGAAAAAAGGAATATCGATCTCGAACTGCACCGTCGCGGTGTGATCCTGCGCCACCGCCTCGAAAACCCCCTGTTGCAGAAACAGTGCATCGGATTGCCAACGACCCGACAGCACACCCGTTACCGCATCAAATTGAATAGGCGTCTCATAGACCAAAGGCAGTTCCAACGCAAAATCCTTGGTGCGCACCCAGGCCTGCGCACCATCCTGAGTCGCAGTCAGACTCGCATCGATGCCGCCCAGACCGGGCACTCTCCGGTAGGGGCGAGTCGTAGCGTCGGTGACAGCCAGCGACGCCGTCCAAGACTGCAGAGGGTCCTTCCAAGAGGCAAATTCCAGAGAGATCGCATCGATGCGACCACTGGGATCCAACGCTGTCAGAATTTTGTTTACCCTGTCTGGCAACACTGCACTTGCCGAGACAATATCTGCAAGCGACGCCACATCCAGATCCTCAGAGAGGATTTGCCAGCTCTCATCCGACGTGGTGGATTGCAACCGCGGTACAATCAGCTCTGATCCAGCATGTGTCAGCTTCGCATTCTGAATCCAGAGCCGCGGTTGGTCTGACAAACCCGCCAAGTCGGCGGTGAAGGAGAGTCCCTCCAAAAAAACCTGCTCGCCGTTGCGCGAACTAATATTTTTCAGATCAGCTTCGAATGAAACACCCGTGTCGGCCTTAGAAACATTAAGCCAGAACTTGGCGCTGCCCTCCGCGACAAGCTGCACGCCCAGCGCTTGCGCAACCAGTCCCAATCCGCCGCCCGTGATGAAGCCATGAAATGCACCAGAGAATTTTCTGTAGTCCAGGGGGTCACCAATACCCGACCCCTCGGTAGCGAAGACAATCTCCTCATCGGACCGAACCGTAACTCTCAGGTCTCTACGGCTACCATCCCGAACCATGTCCATATCGAGCGTTAACGCGTCAGGCAGGGGGGATTGATCCGTCCCCTGCGCATCACCCATAAGGCGCGCTTCACGGATTTCCAACCGCTCGAAGCCACTCAAAAATTCAGTAATTCCCGGAGGAAAACCGCGCCCCTGCTCTGATGCGAGAGGCAAACTGCTCAATACCGGTCTGGTCAAAACGAGTTCGTCAAAACGTAGCTCACCCGCCAAGAAACTGGCCCACGCATCAAGGCGAATTGATATCGCAGGAAGATTTAGCCACTCCCCACTCCCACCATTACGAATAGCAAAGTTTTCGATTTGAAGTCGGGGGGAAAATCCAGCCATCTCCCCGCGTATGCCACCTATCGACACCTCCTCATTTACCATTGAAGATAAAAATTCGGAGACTTGCGGCTCTGCGTCGGACAACGCTCTCATCACCAATCGACCGCTGCTGACATAAACCGCGAGGGAGACCAAAGTCACCACCATCAGAGGCCAGACGATCCGGCCCGCGAGTTTAGGAAGCGCCCTAGCCATATCTGATTGGGATATTGGCACTGAGCAAAAGTTCACGGGTCTCGCACAGCGGCAAACCCACCACGGCGCTATAACTACCCTCAATCCTGCTCACGAATGCGCCCGCGTAACCCTGAATTGCGTAGGCACCGGCCTTGCCCACGAACTCATCCATCGTCAAATATTGATTGATCGCCTCTTCCGATAAATGCGTGAACGTCACTCGAGTGCTGGCAACGCGCGTTTGTGTGCGACCGGAAATTATCAATGAAAGTGCCGTATGGACCTCATGGGTACAACCAGACAGAAGCTGTAAAGATGCTCTGGCCGCCTCTAGGTTATCGGGCTTGCCAAGTATGGCTGAGCCTAGAGCCACAGTCGTATCAGCACCCAGAACAGCGCAACCCGTCGCAGCGTACACTTGTGCTTTGGCCGCCGCGAGTCGCGCGACATAGTCGGTTGGGGTTTCACCCGGCAGCAATGACTCGTCTACGTCCGGATCTGCTGTATCGAATTCGTCAACTAGCAGTGAAAGGAGAGCTCTCCGCCGAGGACTGGCCGATGCGAGCAGGAGTGACATCAATTGACCTCGTAATAGCGTCTGAGCGACCGCAGGATCTCTCTGACAATCAGCCAGCATCCCATCGAACACAGCAGGCCTGCCAGCCCCAACCAAGGCAACCCAGGCATTGCGATGCCATTTCTCAGCCACTGTTCTAAACCGGAGCTCAGCATCAGCAAAACAAGAATCATGAACGACTGCTGGACGCCATCAAATTGTCGAATGCGCTGATAGTTCGCCAGCAACACCAATGCAGAGATCATCAAGCCAAGCGAAGATAGTCCAAGGGGAGCGCCCTCAATCAGGTCTTGACCTATACCGAGGAAGAAAGCCGTAGTCACTCCCACCCGATGTGGTAACGCGAGAACCCAATAAAACAACGTTAAAGAAGCGACATCAGGTCTGAATACCCGCCACTCCAAGGGAAAAGGGAGCAACATGAACATAAGGGCAAAGCCGAGAGACAGGTATATCACCCATGATGATCTGGCTTGTTCCACTATTATTCCGTCCCGCTCTCAACGGTTCTTTGCAATACCAGCACATAACGCCCTCGATCCAGAGCTGATATCGGCTCTGCGGTGACCAGTGCGAAAGCCTCTCCTTCCGATATCACGACCTCAATCACCCGGGCGACGGGGTACCCGTTGGGAAAGCGCCCGCCCAAGCCAGATGTCACCAGTAAATCGCCGACTCGGATATCTGCAGTAGCGGGCAGATGCCGGATCAGCAATCGGTCAATCATGCCGCTACCTTCAGCAATAGCCCGCAATCCTGATCGATTCACCTGAACGGGAAGCGCATGCGCACTATCAGTAATTAGCACCGCGCGGCTGTTTCGCTCTCCGCTGAGAACAATTTGTCCCATTAATCCTTCTTCCCCGAGCATCGGCTGGCCCTCCCGCACGCCATCGAGGACACCCTTATCTATGACAACAATATGTCGAGAAGGGTCCGGGGATACTGCGGTAATTTGCGCCGCAATAAGCTCATCATCAATTAATTGCGCGGATCGCAAGAGCGCTTTGTATCGCGCATTTTCCGACAGGAGGGCGGCGAGGCGTTGACTCTGACCTTTAAGTACCCGGTTTTCCTGTTGCAAGCGGAGCACTTCCTCCTGAAGGTCTCTACGCGAACTCATAGCCGCGACCATTCTATCCCACGCGTCCAAAGGCGCGAGAATTACGCTTGAGGTGATGGCAACCACATCAATGGCGCGCTGCTGCACACCCACTACTCGCGGGTGGTCACGAAAAAAGAACAGCAGTGCCAAACATAACAATGCCAGCGCCAGGAAGCGGGCGCTGAAGGGACTTTCTTTCAGGAAAAGCGGTTTGATGGCGCTGCTCCAATCGCCCGCGACTTACTCTGTCGAGAGCAGATCCAACACATGACGGTCCATGAGTTCCAGTGCCTTGCCACCCCCTCGGGCCACGCAAGTCAATGGATCCTCCGCCACGATCACAGGTAAACCGGTCTCTTCTGCAATGCGCTTGTCGAGGTCTGTCAGCAGCGCGCCACCACCTGTCAACACAATACCCGCCTCAGCGATGTCTGCCGCCAATTCAGGTGGAGACTGCTCCAGCGCCAATTTCACCGCTCGCATCATGGCCTCCAGCGGCTCCTCCAAGGCACCCAGAATCTCCTCGTTGGTCATCGTAAAACTGCGCGGCACACCTTCAGCGAGGTGGCGTCCACGCACATCGATCTCCTTGAGTTCGCCCGATTTGTAAGCACAACCTACTTCTTGTTTGATCCTCTCGGCCGTCGAATCACCGATCAGACTTCCATATTTTCGTCGCACATAAGACACAATCGCTTCATCGAAACGATCGCCACCGATACGAATCGAATCTCGATAAACCACCCCGTTGAGTGAGATGATCGCAATCTCGGTTGTGCCGCCGCCGATATCAACCACCATACAACCTGAGGCCTCTTCAACTTGCAATCCGGCACCAATTGCTGCCGCCATGGGCTCTTCAATCAGTTTTACCTCTCTTGCTCCAGCGCTGAGCGCTGATTCGCGAATTGCTCGCCGCTCTACCTGAGTCGACATGCAGGGCACGCATATCAAGACCCGCGGGCTCGGACGGATAAAGCGACTCTCGTGCACTTTGGCAATAAAGTGTTGCAGCATCTTTTCGGTGACCTGAAAGTCGGCGATAACACCGTCCTTCAGCGGACGAATTGCCTGAATGTTTCCCGGGGTACGCCCCAGCATGCGCTTGGCTTCCTTACCCACAGCTTCTATCGATTTTTGGCCATTGTGGATGCGGATCGCCACTACCGACGGCTCATCCAGAATGATGCCTCGCTCTTTCACGTAGATAAGCGTATTGGCGGTGCCGAGATCAATCGACAGGTCTGTTGAAAACATCCCCCGAAGGCGTTTGAGCATTATCGTTTCCTGAATAAAAAAGTGGTGCTACACCACTGCGTGTAACTCGCGTCCCTCATACTCGGAGAGGTGGGAGCGAGAGGTACCTCCGGCAAAAAAATGCATGCAAAATCAGCGTTTGAAGCCCCGTATGCCCGAGGAATGTAGCAACGCAGGGGTTTTTGGGCAAGCCGCAAGTGTGTTAGTTTTCGCCGCCTGCGGTAAGGAAAGCTCCCATGTCCATCTCTGAAGACGATATCGAGAAAGTGGCGTTGCTCGCTCGGCTCTCAATTGCACAATCAGACCTCCCTGAGGTGACGGAACGCTTCGGACGGGTGCTGCACCTCGTCAATGAGCTCAACACCATCGATACGGATGGCGTAGCGCCCATGTCGAATCCCCACGACATGATACAGCGACTGCGTCCTGACGTGGTTACCGCGGGCGACGAGCGTGAGGCGCTTATGGCGTCTGCGCCGTCCCAGGATCAAGGCTATTTTCTGGTACCGAAGGTGATCGACTGATGGTCGACAGTGCGCTGTTGAACGCCTCGGTCGCCGAGCTGCATCAGATGCTGACAAGCCGCGCAGTCTCCAGCGAGGAGTTGACGATGGCTTTTTTAGAGCGGATCCAGCGCCTCAACCCCCAACTTAATGCCGTGCTGACTGTGTGCGAGGAGCTTGCCATTGCCGATGCTCGCCGCGCAGATCAACGACTCTCTCGCGGAGAGGCAAGTATCCTCACGGGCATCCCCCTGTTGCACAAAGATATTTTCTGTACGTCGGGCGTGCGCACTACCTGCGGCTCACGCATGCTGGAGCAATTTGTCCCGGCGTATGACGCGACGGTGGTTTCAAAACTGAAAGCCGAAGGCGTGGTCATGCTGGGCAAATGCAATATGGACGAGTTCGCAATGGGCTCTTCCAATGAAACCAGCTTTTTCGGTGCCGTAAAAAACCCATGGGATACCAATTGCGTTCCGGGCGGGAGTTCCGGGGGCTCTGCCGCGGCGCTCGCTGCGGGAATGGCACCGCTAGTCACAGGCACCGATACGGGCGGCTCGATTCGGCAACCCGCCTCGCTGTGCGGTATTACAGGTTTGAAGCCGACCTACGGGCGAGTGTCACGTCTCGGTATTATCGCTTTCGCCTCCTCACTTGATCAGGCGGGTCCGATGGCGAGATCTGCGACTGACTGCGCTCACATGCTTACGGCAATGGCGGGACTGGATCGTGGAGACTCCACCTCGGCGGACCTGGAAGTCCCAGATTTCTCATCACTACTTACCGGCGATATCACCGGCTTACGGATCGGTTTGCCCCGGGAATACTTCAACGATGATTTGGATCCGGATGTACGCGGACAAGTCATGTCTGCTCTGAAGGAGCTTGAGAAGGCGGGTGCACAACTCGTGGACATCCAGTTGCCCCACAGCCACTACGCCATAGCCACCTACTACGTGCTAGCCCCTGCCGAAGCCTCCGCAAACCTGGCGCGTTATGATGGCGTCAGATTCGGTTACCGCTGTAATGACCCCGAAAATCTAGAGGACCTCTATCTCCGGTCGCGAAGCGAGGGATTCGGCGAGGAGGTACAACGACGGATTCTGGTGGGCACCTACGCTCTATCCGCCGGCTTCTACGACGCTTATTTCAACAAAGCGCAACAAGTGCGTCGGGTAATCAGCGATGACTTCCGCACGGCATTTGAATCTGTAGATGTCATCGCGGGACCGTCTGCTCCCGGAGTCGCCTTCCCCTTCGGCGCAAAACAACAGGATCCCGTAGCGATGTACATGGAGGACATTTATACGCTTGCAGTGAATCTCGCGGGGCTACCTGGGTTATCTGCACCGGCTGGTCTCTTGAACGGCATGCCCGTAGGCCTGCAATTGATCGGCAAGCCGTTCGATGAGGGTACCATCCTGAATGCCGCTCACCGATTGCAGCTAGATACCGACTGGCATCAGGCACGGCCACCGATAGAGGACGATGCGGCATGAAGTGGGAAATCGTCATGGGCCTCGAAGTCCACCTGCAGTTGGCAACGCAATCCAAAATCTTCTCTGGTTCCTCAACACAATTTGGCGCGCCGGCCAATGTACAAGCCGACGCTGTGGATTTGGGAATGCCGGGCATGCTACCGGTACTCAATGAAGAGGCAGTGCGCTTCGCGGTAAAGTTTGGTCTGGGGATTGGCGCTCGAATCGGGACACGCTCGATTTTTGATCGGAAGAATTATTTCTATCCTGACCTGCCCAAGGGCTATCAGATCAGTCAGTTTTTCTCTCCGATTGTTTGCGAGGGCGTTTTTGAAGTGCCGATGGGTGATGGCACATTGCTACCCATTCGGATTACCAGAGCACATCTTGAGGAAGATGCAGGGAAATCCGTTCACGATATTTTTAGTCATGAGTCAGGTATTGACCTTAACCGCGCAGGTACGCCGCTCCTGGAAATTGTGACTGAGCCTGATTTTCACTCTGCCGAGCAGGCCGTTGCTTATCTGAAGGCCTTACATTCGCTGGTCACCTACTTGGGCATTTCAGACGGCAATATGGCCGAAGGTTCCATGCGCTGTGATATCAATATTTCACTCCGCGAGAGGGGTAGCGAGGCACTCGGCACTCGCACGGAAATTAAAAATGTGAATTCATTTCGGTTCGTGGAGCGCGCGATCCACAGTGAAGTGGAGCGACAGGCCGACATTTTAGACAGCGGCGGTTCCATTACTCAGGAAACCCGGCTATATGACGCCGAGCGTGACGAGACCCGATCCATGCGCTCAAAAGAAGTCGCGAATGACTACCGATACTTTCCCGAGCCCGACCTGCTCCCGATAGAAATTGATCAGGCCTATATTGACGCAGTGCGTGACTCTCTCCCCGAACTTCCCACCGCAAAACGAGCGCGCTTCATTAGTGAGTATCAACTCAACGAATACGACGCCTCCTTGTTGGTCCCTGATCATGCAACGGCGGATTTCTTTGAGGAAGTCGTTAAACAATGCGGCGCCGCAAAACCGGCCGCAAACTGGATTTTGGGTGATCTGTCCGGGGCGCTTAACCGCGCTGAGCTCACCGTCAAGGAGAGCCCCATATCCGCCGAGGCTCTCGCGGGTTTGATCCGTCGTATCGAAGATGGCACTTTATCCAGCAAGCTGGCGAAACAGGTTTTTGATGGCCTGTGGCAGTCAGAGGGTAGCACCGACGAAATCATCGCCGCGCGCGGATTGAAGCAGGTGAGCGATACCGACCAGCTCGAGCAGTTGGTGAATGACGTGATCGAGGCTAATCCCGATCAGGTGGCGCAGTACCTTTCTGCCGATGAGGCAAAGCGCAAAAAGCTGAGCGGTTTTTTTGTAGGCCAAATTATGAAGGCGTCACAGGGACAGGCGAACCCCAAGCTACTTAATGAACTGCTCATCGAAAAACTGAACAATCATTCCTGAGTGCGGCCCTTCATGTAGTTGAGGCGGTTCTCACGCTTCTTTTCAGCGCTTTTTCGCAGCAGCACATAAACCGCACCCGTGCCTCCATGCATGGGCTGAGCTGAGTGGAAGGCTTGTACCGAGTCCAGCTCCCCAAGCCAATGATTGACATAGCCTTTGAGCACCGCAGTAGCGGCCCCATCAGACGCAGACTGACCTTTGCCATGGACAATCAATAGTGTTCTCAGGCCCAACCGACCGGCTTCGTTTATAAAAGAGAACACCTCGTCCCGTGCCTGAACCACGGTCATGCGATGCAAGTCCAGTCTCGCATCAATGGAGTACTGCCCCAGACGGAGCTTACGATAGACCCCATTCTGTATCCCTGGCCGCTTGAAGGCGAGAACATACCAGCGGTCCAAGGGCAAAATCCCCTCGTCCACTAGAGGATTAATCGCGCCCTTTTGCCCCTCAGCGGCGCGACGACGATCACGCTGCTGATTCTCGGACAGCTTCTCTTTTGCCGGCCGAACTCTTGACTCCCGATCCAGCGGCTTCACCCCCGCCATTTCTGCGGCGAAAAGATCCTCATCACTCACGGCTTGCGGCATCCTTGTAACATCAGCACAGTATAATAAAGCCTCATTTGAGACAGTGACTGACATGAACGGAAATCTCCTGACTGGGGTCGGCTACTTTCTGCGTGGCGTCGCCATGATTGCTCAACCGGGCCTGAGGCGATTCGTCATCGTGCCGCTGGTAGCCAATATTGTGCTATTCAGCCTCATGGGATGGGCACTGTATGAAATGGTTGCTGATTTTTACGACGCCGCCATGTTAACGGTGCCCGAATGGCTTCAGTTTCTATCGTGGATTATCACGCCACTTCTGTGGATGATTGGCGGTCTCATCTCTGGCTATGCCTCAACCCTTGCTGTACTAATGCTCACCTCGCCGTTCCATTCGCTACTCGCCGAGAAAGTCGAAGAGTGGGTGACGGGAGAGGCACCCCCCGCACTCGAGGGTCTGGGAGCGACTCTGTTCGAAGTACCGCGCGCTTTATTCAGGGAGCTCCGCAAGGTGCTTTACTACCTGCCGATGGCGCTTGCCGTCCTCATTGTCACCCTCATACCTGGCATCAACGCGCTCGCGCCTTTGGCATGGTTCTTATTGGGTGCCTGGATGATGAGCCTACAGTTCATCGACTATCCCATGGATAATCATCATCTCCCATTCAGAGAGGTGCCAGAGGCGTGCGCAGCGAGACGCCTGTCTACCATCGGCTTCGGCGGAACCGTTGCCGTGCTAAGTGGCATCCCCTTTCTGAACTTGTTTGTCATTCCCGCCGCTGTCATTGGCGCGACATTATTGTGGTGCGAAGAGCTTCGCGCGCTGCGCTAAATTGGGCCTGCGCCATTCGAAGAGGGAGGCGAAATACAGGGGAGCGTGTGACCCAGCAACGCCTCGATGTCCGGCAACAAAAACGCATCGTCCTCGCTGGCGAAACTTATTGACACCCCCGTAGCGCCGGCCCGGCCTGTTCTGCCGATTCTGTGGACGTAATCTTCGGGATCCTCCGGCAGGTTGTAGTTAACAACGTGGGAGATTCCCTCGACATGTATGCCCCTGCCAGCGACATCGGTCGCGACCAGCACCTTGGTTCTGCCAGATTTGAAATTTTCCAGCGTCCGCGTGCGTTTAGCCTGCGTGATTTCTCCCGATAGCATGCCGCACTGAACCCCTTCTTTTCGGAGCTTTTCGTAAAGCCGCCGCACCTGATCACGTCGATTGGCAAAAATAATGATGCGCTCAACATCATCCCCGCCCAGTAAATCCATCAATACCGAGAAACGCTCCCGACTGGCAACCAGATAGACCCGCTGATCCACCGAAGCTGTCGCGACCCGCTCGGGCTCTATCTCGACAGTAATGGGATCATAGGTCCACTGCTTGGCGAGATTGAGAATGTCCTGGGTGAAGGTCGCAGAGAACAGCAGCGTTTGACGGTCTTCTTTATGGGGCGTGGCTCGCACAATACGCTTGACCTGCGGGATAAATCCCATGTCGAGCATCCGGTCTGCCTCATCCAACACGAGAATTTCGACGCGATCCAGCGCCAAATCCCTTCGCTCCATAAAATCGATCAGTCTTCCCGGCGTCGCCACGATAATATCGACGGGTGTCGCATTTACCTTGGCAAGCTGCTTCTGGTAGTCAGCGCCACCAATCAAAGTAACGGTTCTGAGCCCAGTGAATTTTCCCAGATCCTCCGCGTCCGCCGCAATTTGCATCACCAGTTCGCGAGTTGGCGCGATGATGACCGCCCTCGGCTCCCCCAGAAAGCGCTCCCCATCGAGCGGATGAGAGAGTAGATCGTTGAAAATAGTAATGAGGAATGCCGCAGTTTTGCCGGTGCCTGTTTGCGCCTTGCCAATAGCGTCATTGCCCGCCAAGGTATGCGGCAGGATCTGGCCCTGAATCGGAGAGCAAAATTCAAATCCGAGGGAATTTATTCCCTGCTGAACGGTGCTGTCCAAATTCAAACTGGCAAACTGGACTCTATTGCTTGAGTTCTGGCTATCGCTAGCGTCCTGCTGAACAGCGGATTGGGCGTCTGCTTGCACAAGGTCTTCTGGGGAAAAATGAGGGCGAAGTCTATCACATGTAAGCGAGTTAGAATGTGGCGATGAGATCCTTGTACAAGCAAACATGACGCAGCCGACTGAGTCATCGACGGGCGCCGTCACAACGTCACCAATGCTGGCAGAATTCGGTCCGCTGTGGCGTATTGCTTGGCCCCTGCTAATTGCCCAAACCGCGCAGATCGGCACAGGCGTAGTCGATACCCTAATGGCCGGCAACTACGGCGACATCGATCTCGCCGCCATTGCAGTCGGCTTCAATATTTGGCTACCCCTCTATCTCATCATTTTGGGAACACTTTTTGCCTGCTCTGCGATCGTTGCCCAGGACTATGGCGCGGGGCGTCTCGAGCGTGTCAGAAGCTTCTTGCCCCAAGGTCTCTGGGTCGCCATCGCTCTGAGCGCCATTATGACGCCGCTGTGCCTGAACAGCGGCGTCATCATCGGCTTGCTGGGATTACCCGAGGAGACAGCAGCGAAAACCGCTGCTTATGTGGGGAAAGTCGGACTCGGTTTTCCGGCGCTGGGTATCTTCATGGCGCTCCGATACCACACTCAGGGCCTTGGAGTTACCGCGCCCTTCGCCTTGGCCAGCGTGGCCGGCTTCGTTGCGAATGTGCCATTGAACTACATGCTGATATTTGGTCATTGGGGGGCACCCGAACTCGGAGCGGAAGGCTGTGGACTGGCCACCGCCGCTTCAATGTGGCTAAGCACAACCATCATTGTGCTTTACACACTGACGTCGGAGAAGCTACAGCCCTATCTACCCGAGAGGTGGCTACAAGCACCAAATAAGACACGCATCACAGAAATTCTCGTCGTGGGGATTCCCGTCGGCCTGACCTTTTTTTTAGAGACCGGTGTCTTCTCAGCGGTCACATTACTGATTGCGACGCTGGGCGACGTTGCAGTGGCGGCCCATCAGATCGCGATCAATATCTGGGATGTTTTTTATATTCCAATGGTCAGCATTGGCAGTGCCATGGCGACACGGATGGGACACGCCATCGGTGCGCAGAATCCCAATGGCGTGAAAATGGCACTGAGAGTGGGCGCCTTAATATCAGGGATGATTGGCCTGCTGACCATGTTGCTGCTGCTACTGTTCCCCAACGCCATCATCAGCGCCTATACACAATCGGCAGATATTCATGCATTAGCAATGAAGTTGCTGCGACTGGCTGCGCTCTTCATCATGATTGATGTTGTTCAAATTTTGGGGTCTTTTGTTTTGCGTGCGTACAAGGAGACGCGCTTTCCCTTCGTTGTCGTGACATTTTCTTACTGGGGTCTGGCGCTACCGCTGGGTTATTTTCTGGCCATCGCCTCTGGAAATAACAGCACTGAAGGGACTGTCGACTTCTGGTATGCGACGATTTTGGGCATCGCCGTGGCAACGGGACTGATCAGTTGGCGCGTGCAACGCATATTGAGGACTTTGGATTGAGTGCGGCAGCTAGAGGCATTACCGCGAGGCCCGACACAGAGAACATTCCGGCCTTTTGCTGATCGTGATTTCCCGATGATCCCCCGACCAGACATCAACAATCTGCAGTGCCCCCCATCGAACAGGAAGACCCAGCAGTAGGCGTATCGCCACGATACTTTGCTGCATTGCCACCAAACCTGCTACCGGACCCAATATGCCCAGTTGCGCGCACCCGGGGCCGTCTGCTTCGGCAGGTTCAGTAATGAGGCAGTGATAACAGCCGAATTGTCGGTCAGCATCGAAAGCGACCCATTGCCCCGCCATCCGGACGGCCGCCCCCATAATCCAAGGCAGGCCCGCGTGAAATGTCGCACGATCAATTTCGAGACGCGTGCCCAGCGAGTCGGTAGCGTCGATGACTAAATCCATGTCACTGAGCATCGAAGATGCACTGTCCGTGTCAAACTTCTGGGCTCTTGAATCAATTTTGGTATCACCGTTGGCGCTCGATAAGTGCTCCGCCAGAGCCTCGACCTTCAAGCGACCCATATCTGATTCAGAGAAAGCTACCTGTCGCGGTAAATTGCTAAGTTCAACGCGATCATCGTCAGCCAGTCGAATATGACCGACGCCCGCACCAGAAAGGTACTGGGCCAGCGGACAGCCCAAGCCACCGGCACCCACTATCAGCACACTGCTGTCCATTAAGCGCCGCTGCCCCTCGAGATCGACGTCCGGCAAAATCAGCTGCCGCGCATAACGACTCAACTGTTGATCGGTCAGTTCACCCATTGGCCGCCCGTTACGCGCTCCTGCCCTGACCAATCCCGTCGCGTCGATATTTGTGTAAATCCGGCAATAGAAAGTGCCTCTCGCACGGGGTCCGCCTGATCAAAGCCGTGCTCCAATAAAAGCCATCCCTCATGATCAAGAAAGTCTGGGGCCTGCTCAATAATGTGCTGCAAGGATTCCAGCCCGGTTTTGCCGGCAATCAAAGCGCTGGGCGGTTCTTCAGGCAAGTCTCCCGCATACAGATGAGGGTCATTGGCAGCGATGTAGGGAGGATTTGAGAGGATCAGCTGCCAACGCGTACCACGGACCGGCTCAAACCAGTCTCCCTCGCGCCAATCAACGCTAAGACCGAGAGCGTGACCGTTGGCTCGGGCGCAAGCCAGTGCCCCGGCGCTGGAATCAACGGCGCAAAGTTCCGCGTCAGGGTGCTCTGACTTACACGACAGGGCGATTGCTCCACTCCCGGTGCCGAGATCGAGCACCCGTCGCGCGCCATTTATGATGCATTCATCAGCCCATTCAACCAAGTGCTCGGTCTCTCTGCGCGGAATCAGTACATCACTATTAACCCTCAGCCGCAGGGTCCAAAAATCGCGATAACCCAACACATAGGCCAAAGGTTTACCCGCCGCTCGCGCGGCAACACCCTGCCTAAACCGGTCAATACACGCCTCGTCGAGCTGCTTGTCCGCGTGGGCAAAAATCCAGCCTCGATCGACTTCGAGGAAGCTGGCAAGTAACACCTCCGCTTCCTGCCGCGCGATCGCGACATCGCGGAGGAGGTCAGTCACGGTCATTCTTCAGCCATCGCAGCCAATTGATCCGCCTGATGCTCCTGGCGCAACGGAATAATCAAGGGATCCAGATCGCCTTGCGTGACCTCATCCAGTTTGTAGAGCGTCAGATTAATTCGATGGTCCGTGACCCGTCCCTGGGGAAAATTGTAAGTTCGAATGCGCTCAGAGCGATCGCCTGAACCGACCAATGAGCGCCGCTGAGAGGCTTGAGACGCGCGCTGGCTTTCCTGTTCCGCTGACAACAATCGCGCTTGAAGCAGGGACAGCGCTCTGGCGCGATTTTTGTGTTGTGATCGCTCGTCCTGACACTCCACAACAATACCGGTGGGAATGTGGGTGAGACGCACGGCCGAATCCGTAGTGTTCACGTGCTGGCCACCCGCCCCCGACGATCGAAAAGTATCAACACGAAGATCTTCCTTGCGAATATCGACACTATCGATTTCCTCAACTTCGGGTAATACAGCTACCGTGCACGCCGAGGTATGGATGCGCCCCTGAGATTCCGTTTCCGGCACGCGCTGTACTCGATGAGCCCCTGACTCGAATTTGAGGTGCGCGTATACGTCCTGACCCACCACGCGGGATATCAGCTCTTTATACCCACCGTGGTCCCCCGCCCGCTCCGACATAACTTCTATTGACCATCCTTTTTGTTCGGCATACCGGTGATACATGCGAAAGAGATCGCCGGAAAAGATCGCGGCTTCGTCGCCCCCGGTACCCGCACGAATTTCAAGAAACACATTGCCAGCATCGTTGGGATCCTGAGGCAAGAGCAAAACTTGCAGCGCTGATTCAACCTCTACCACAGCGGTCTCGGCATCAGTAATCTCATCCTGAGCGAGGGTTCGAAGCTCCGGGTCGGCGTCACCCAACATCTCGCGCGCATCAACGAGAGTGGCCTGCAACGTCGTCCAGTGACGAAACTGGGTTACCACCTCATTGAGATGGGAAAATTCTCGAGATAACTCTCTGAATTGCGACTGATCCTCGATGACTTGCGGATCGCCCAACAACGCTGCCACTTCCTGATGTCGATCAGCAAGGTTCTCCAGCTTGGAAAGTAAAGAGGGCTTCACCGGGTCGCTTCGACACGTCGCTATTGTAGCGTCGTGCCCTCATCGCGCTCTTCCTCGAACTCGGTCAGACCCAGGACCGCAGCCATTTTTGAAACGTCCTGTTTCCCCCCATCCTTGGCAAGCTGCCTGAGACCTGCGGTCGGCGCGTGGATGAGTTTATTCGTCAAATCGCGGGCGAGTCGACTGAGGACCTCTTCAGCGGCCATTCCGCGCTCCAACATCTTCAGTGCTTTTTGCAACTCCGCCTGCTGCATAGCCAATGCTGAATCTCGATAGGTTCTGACCACGTCGGCTGACTGACGCTCCAAAAGCCCTTCTCGAAGCGCCTCAATACCGCTGGCAACAATTTCGTCGGCTTTGCTGGCTTCCGACGCCCTCAATCGCAGATTTTCCTCAATGACCTCGCGCATATCATCGACGGTGTACAGATAAACATCTGAAATTTCCGAAACCTGGGGCTCGATATCCCGCGGTACGGCCAAGTCGATCATAAGTACAGGTCGCCACCGTCTTGCCCGAACCGCTCCTTCCACCATTCCCTTACCCACGATCGGTAGCTGGCTGCCCGTAGAACTAATCACGATATCGGCTTCATGTAACCGTTCGGTGACATCGGCCAGAAGAATCGCTTCCGCGTCAAATTGAGACGCCAGTTGCTCCGCGCGCTCCAGAGTACGATTGGCGATAATTAGCTTACCCAGACCTGCGTCACCCAGATGGCGTGCCACTAACTCAATTGTCTCGCCCGCCCCCAACAATAATGCGGTGCTACGCTGCATATCGCTGAAAATTTGGCGTGCCAAGTCAACGGCCGCGTAGGCCACCGACACGGGATTCTCTCCAATCGCCGTATCGGTACGCACTTTTTTGGCGATGCGGAATGCCTCTGGGAAGATCGTATTCATATGAAAGCCCACGGCGCCAGCCTCCTGGGCTACTGCGAAAGCGGACTTCATCTGCCCAAAAATTTGCGGCTCTCCGAGGACCATAGAGTTAAGACCTGCGGCAACCCTCACCAGATGAGAGGCTGCTGAGAGCCCATGACTACGATAGACACAGGGGAGTAGTTGGTTGATGTCAACAGCATGATGATGGGCGAGCCATTGAGCAAGCTGGTCGCCAGTATCAACACCCGCTCCAGGGCTTGATAGCACCCCATAGAGCTCGGTGCGATTACACGTGGACAAGATGACAGCCTCGCTGACCGCGGTATCTCGGATCAACGCGCCCAGCGATTCGTGGACTTTTTCGGGCGCAAAGGCAATCTGCTCGCGCAACGCAACGGAAGCGGAGTCATGATTAACGCCTACTACCACCAATTTATCTAACATGGCCGCGGTCAATACCCTCGCCAACCACCACAAGTTGCTATCATAGCACTGTCTTTGCAACAACTTGCCGCCATGAAATTGATCCCTGTTTGGCACTCGGTCCAATGAGAACCGCTTTACAGTTACTCACGCTTTCCGCGGGGCTCCTGCTGCTCACGAGCTGTGCCTCACAGCCCCCTGAAACGCGTGCCTCAGGCGCGGATGTTGCTGTGATTGCGACACAAGAAATAACCCAACCCGCGCGCGAGGAAACACCCATTCCCGACGCGAGCGTGCTGCCACTCCTCGAGGCAGAGTTCGCACTGCGTGTTCGAGATTTCGAACATGGACTTGCACTGCTCGCCGATCAAGCTGTGGTACTCGCAGATCCCCTGCTGGCGCGTCGGGCCCTGCGTTTGGCGGAGTTCGTAAATGACGCAGACCGCGCCACAGCGATGGCAATGCGACTCGCCGAGCTCGACCCCACCGATGGCGCGGCAGCGGCTGCCGCATCGGGTTGGCTCGCCCGAACCCAGAATCCCCTTCTAGCACTGCAGTATGCGAGTCTGGCTATCGAGCTGGGCGTTTCGGTAAATGTTGCCAGCAATCTTGGGGGCTACGAGCAACTCGATCCCGATAGCAAGAAAGCCGTCGCAGGCGCAATTCTCGATCTCGCGGCGCAGTGGCCGAAGGATGATCAGATCGCCATTGCAGCGAGCCTGTTGGCCAGGCTAGAAAAAGACCCCGCAAGAGCAGAGGATTTCCTGAATCCGGTCTTGGCACGAGATCCCGAGAACGTCAGGGCAGTCATGCTGTGGACTCAACTGCAGCTGGATCAATCGACTCCCGACCCCTTTCAGCGACTTGCCGAGACGCTGGAAAGATTCCCGCAAAATCAGGAGCTGCGCCTTCAGTACGCGCGTCTTTTAGGCTCTGAGGGTAACTATGACGCTGCGCGGGATCAGTTCTCTATTTTGCTCGAACAAGAACCCGACAACCCTGAACTTCTTGCCACCTCGGCCATGCTCGAATTTGAGCTGCAGTACCTCGACGATGCGCTGGAGAAATTTAACCATCTGATCTTGCTTGAGGAGCGCCTGAATGAAGCGCACTACTACAAGGGTCGCATTGCCGCGCTGCGGGATCAGTACCCAGACGCAATAGCAGCCTTTGGTGCGGTGAGCCCTTCCAGGGAATTCAGCGATGCAAAGTCCAGGGCGGCACAGCTACTGGTGGATACCGCATTCGCCAGCGACATTAAGTCATTTTTCGCCGATCAGCGGCAACGTTACCCCACCTCCGCGGAGCAACTGTTCCTCCTAGAGGCTGACGCGCTCAAAGACTGGAAAGGCGAATCTTTGCGGGCGTATGACAGGGGATTGACGGCTTTCCCTCACTCGTTTTCCCTGCTCTACGGCCGCGCGATGGTCCACGAAGCCGCGGGGTCGTTCACTGAAATGGAGGAGGATCTGCGCAGTATCCTCGCGCAGGATCCCGATCATGCTGCGACGCTCAACGCTTTGGGGTACACGCTAACCAACCACACGCAGCGATTTGAAGAGGCGGCCGAGCTGATAGAGCGCGCCCTGATGATCTCACCGGGCGACCCTGCCATCCTGGACAGTCTGGGCTGGGTTTATTACAAGCTGGGGCATTTTGAGCAGTCCGAGGCGCTACTGCGGCGCGCTCATCTGGCTTTTCCCGACCCAGAGGTCGCGGCTCACCTCGGGGAGGTGCTGTGGGTGCAGGGGCGGCAAATAGAAGCTAAAGACGTTTGGAGAGATGGCCTTAAGCGCGTCCCTGAACACCCCATTATTGTGGAGGCGGCCGAACGGCTCGGTGCGGACCTGCCATGATCTGCTGGCTGAGAGAGCTTCAGCTTACCGATTTCCGCCTCACGCCCTTACTGTTGCTCATCAGCATGGCATCATTCCTGAGCTGCGTTAGTAAGGATTTGACACAACCCGACGGTAATTCTGGTAGTTCGACCAGAGCGCCTGTGGAACTCAGTCCATGGAAAGCCGCCGGCAAGTTGGCGGTGAGCGCGGAGGGAGAAACCCATACCGCGCGTTTTAAATGGCATCGCCACGACCTGAACCACGACACGGTGGTCTTGTCCGGTCCCTTTTCGATCAATCGGCAAGTACTGGAACGTAAGGGAGAAAGCCTTACCTGGCGGGACGGAGAGGAAGCGCGGGCGCTTTCGGAGGCGTGGGCACAGGCACCACCGCTGCGCCTGCTGGCTATGCAAAACCCGGAGACCATGGCCCACTGGCTACTCGGCTACCCGGAGCAATCCAAAAACTGGCAGGTGGAGGTGCTGACTTGGCAAGCGGCGTCTTCATGGATGCTCCCGGAGCAAATACACATTGCGGGAGACGGAGTCTCCGTCAAGATCTTTATCTCGACTTGGGAGATAAGGCCGCTCTGATGAAAACGCTCCGCCTCTGCTCACCTGCCAAGCTCAATCTCTTTCTTCACGTGACGGGACGCAGGGAGGACGGCTACCACACGCTTCAAACGGTCTTCCAGTTGCTGAACTGGGGTGACGAAATGACCTTTGAGCTGACCGACAGTGCGGGTGTGACATTGTCCGGCGATACCAACGACTTGCTTGCCGCCGACAATTTGATTCTGCGGGCCGCTCATGCGCTTGGACGAACCGACAAAGGCGCCCGGATCCATGTACGGAAAGAGATCCCGCGAGGGGGTGGGCTGGGCGGTGGCAGCTCTAACGCAGCCATGACACTACTCGCACTCAATCGCCTCTGGGAGTTGGATATGAATCAGGATCAACTCATGGCGATTGGCGCAAACCTGGGGGCTGATGTCGGTGTATTTCTGCTCGGCCGCAGTGCCTGGGCTGAGGGTGTCGGTGACCGGTTATCTCCACTCACATTACCCAAACGGTGGTATCTCATCGCCAGGCCCCAATGTGAGGTGAGTACTGCCGAAATCTTCGGTCATCCTGAATTGACACGCCACACCGCGCCCATTACAGTGCAGGCCTTTTTTTCAGGGTCGGCGCGCAACGATTTACAACCCGTCGCCATGTCGCTGTACCCGGAAATTAGATGGGCTTGGGAATGGTTGGCGAGTGAGGCCAACCACCCCCTCATGACTGGCAGCGGTGCCTGCGTTTTTGCAGCTTTTGAGAGCGAGGCAGAAGCGCATCGCATCGCAGCTAAGGCTCCGGTCGGCCTGACTGTTTTTGTGGCCGAGGGAGTTGACCAGCTTCCAGAGATTCGGGAAGTGCAGTAACAATTTTTATTGGGGCGTCGCCAAGTGGCAAGGCAGCGGGTTTTGATCCCGCCATTCGGAGGTTCGAATCCTCCCGCCCCAGCCATTTCAATCGCGTGAGGTAAAGCGCATGTCATCAAAAATGATGGTGTTTACGGGGAATGCCAATCCCGCACTCGCCCGAAAAGTTGCGGACAGGCTTTATCTGGCGCTGGGTAACGCTGCCGTCAGCAAATTTTCTGATGGCGAAATCACCGTTGAACTCAATGAGAATGTCCGCGGAAAAGACGTTTTTGTGCTCCAGAGCACCTGCCACCCGACCAACGACAACATCATTGAATTGCTCCTAATGATCGATGCATTGCGCCGGGCATCAGCAGGGCGCATTACCGCAGTGGTGCCCTACTTTGGTTATGCACGGCAGGATCGTCGGGTTCGATCGGCTCGCGTGCCCATCTCAGCGAAAGTGGTTGCCGATACTATGGTTGGCGTTGGAGTGGACCGCGTTTTAACCGTTGACCTGCACGCAGAGCAGATTCAGGGGTTCTTCACAGTACCCGTGGATAACGTTTACGCCTCTTCTATCCTGAATGCTGATATTGCGCGTTGTAACCATGACAATGTCATTGTCGTCTCACCGGATATCGGCGGCGTCGTTCGAGCGCGCGCAATTGCAAAGCAGTTGGACGATGCTGATCTGGCGATAATCGATAAACGTCGCCCGAGAGCCAATGAGGCAGAGGTGATGAACCTGATTGGTGATGTTGAGGGCCGCACCGCCATCTTGGTGGACGATATGGTGGACACTGCAGGAACGCTGTGCACCGCCGCCAATGCGCTTAAAGAGCGCGGCGCGGTCAAAGTGGTCTCCTACTGCACCCATGCTGTGCTATCCGGAAAAGCGCTGGATAACATCAAAAATTCGCAACTCGATGAGTTAGTAGTGACCGACACCATCCCACTGTCACCTGAGGCTTTAGCGGTAGGAAAAATTCGCCAGCTCACGATCGCTGATCTGTTGGCAGAGTCCATTCGCCGGGTCAGCAATGAAGAATCAATTAGTGCACTGTTCGACCTATCCTGAACAGTGTTTTACCCACCCACCACCGAGTCGGTCGCAGACAACGTGGTGTTTATAAAGGAGCAAGACGATGTCTGATGCTTTTATTGTAGTTGCAGAGGCGCGAGCCGACGCGGGGAAAGGTGCGAGCCGCCGCCTGCGTCGTCTCGAGGGAAAAATTCCCGCCATCATTTATGGAGGCGATCAACCCGCGCAAAGTTTGACCCTTATCCGCAAGGATTTTGAGCACATGCTCGAGAATGAGGCGTGTTTCAGCTCAATCCTTGAAGTGAAAGTGGGAGACGATACTCACAACGCCATTATCAAGGATATTCAGCGCCACCCGGCCAAGGGATTCCCGATGCACGCAGATTTCCTGCGCGTGCGCATGGATCAGGCCATCAAAGTGAATGTGCCCTTGCACTTTATCAATGAAGAGCAATGCGCAGGGGTCAAGTTGGGCGGCGGGATGATCCAGAAGCAGGCTACGGACATTGAGGTGCAGTGTCTGCCGAAGGATCTGCCGGAATACCTCGAAGTGGACATGCTGGCGGTCGAACTCGGTCAGATTGTCCATCTTTCTGATATTTCGCTCCCCGAGGGTGTTACCTCTACCGCGCTGGAGTTAGGTGAGGACCACGATCTGGCAATTGCTTCTGTGATCGCGCCCCGAGGCACTAAAGAAGCGAGCGCCGATGAGGAAGCCTCTGGTGACGAGAGTGATGGCGCCAGCGATGATGCGGCGGAGTCGGACGATACCGTTGACGAGGGCTGATTAAACCGTGTCTGCCATCCGACTTATTGTCGGGCTAGGCAACCCCGGCACTCAATACGAAGGCACTCGGCATAACGCCGGTGCCTTTTTTGTGCGCCGTCTTGCGACAAAGTATGGCCTTACCTGGTCTGCAGACCGGAATGCTTTCGGGGATGCGGCCAGGGGTTCAGTTGCCGGCCATGATCTCAGACTGCTGGTGCCGCATACGTTTATGAACGAGAGTGGCCGTTCGGTGGCAGCCATGGCCAATTATTATCGGATTGATGCAGCGGAAATCCTGATCGCCCACGACGAACTCGACATTCCACCCGGCGAATCACGCATCAAGCATGATGGCGGGCATGGGGGTCACAATGGGCTACGCGACGTGATACCTGCCCTGGGAGGGCGCAAGGACTTCTGGCGATTACGGATCGGCATAGGGCATCCCGGCTCCGCCAAGCAGGTGTCAGCCTGGGTGTTGAGCAAAGCCGCTAGCGCAGACCAGACCGCCATCGAGTGCAGTATTGACGCAGCAATGGCTGCCCTGCCATTGCTGCTCGACGGGGAGCCTGTAAAAGCCATGACCGCGCTCCACAGCGAGCATCATCAACCCCCTTTGAACGAAAAGGACTGAGCACTATGGGAATACAGTGTGGCATTGTTGGATTGCCCAATGTTGGCAAATCCACGCTGTTTAATGCGCTCACCCAAGCAGGCATCGATGCAGAAAACTTTCCCTTTTGCACGATTGAGCCCAACACCGGCGTTGTGGCGGTTCCGGATCCTCGTCAGGGCGAAATTGCCAATCTGGTTAATCCGGAACGCAGTATTCCCGCCACGATGGAATTCGTCGATATTGCAGGGCTTGTAGCGGGCGCCTCGAAAGGTGAAGGGCTGGGCAACCAGTTTCTCGCCAACATTAGAGAAACCGACGCCATTGCGCACGTTGTGCGCTGTTTCGAAGATCCCAACGTCATTCACGTTGCCAATCGAATAGACCCGTTGGCTGACATCGAAACCATTAATACCGAGCTTGCGCTGGCAGACCTTGAGTCCTGCGAAAAACAACTGACCAAGGTGATTCGCACCGCGAAAAGCGGGGACAAGGATGCGATTGCCCTGAAGGGACTGCTGGAAGATAAGCTCCTACCCCATCTGAATGAGGCGCTGCCGGTGCGAGCGCTGGAGTTCTCGGACAACGAAAAGAAAATCGTCAAAGGCCTACATTTGCTCACCAGCAAACCGACGATGTACGTGGCCAATGTGGCCGAGGACGGGTTTGACAATAACCCGCACCTCGACGCCGTCCGCGCTCACGCCCTCTCAGAAAGAGCGGCGGTGGTGGTGATCTGCAACAAACTCGAGTCCGAAATCATCGAGCTGGATGACGAAGAAAAAGTCGACTTTCTGGCGGAGATGGGTATGGAAGAGCCCGGACTGAATCGCGTGATTCGCGCGGGTTACGAGCTACTGAATCTGCAGACTTATTTTACCGCAGGCCCAAAAGAGGTCCGCGCCTGGACAATTCGAGTCGGTTCGACAGCACCTGAGGCAGCGGCAGTGATCCATACGGATTTCCAGAAGGGGTTTATCCGCGCCGAAGTCATTGGCTTTGAGGACTATGTCGCGCACCGCGGTGAGCAAGGGGCTAAAGATGCGGGTCGCTGGCGGCTTGAAGGTAAGGATTACATCGTCGCAGATGGCGACGTAATCCACTTCCGCTTCAACGTCTAGGGGCGCCTCCTCAATGCTAGTGCAACGCCTTAGCGATCACCGCTCTGGTGTCCTGCGGTTCGATGACCGCATCGATCTCCAAGTAACTGGCGGCCTCTGTCGCTCGCCCTTTGGCATACATGTCTGCCAGTAAGGTATCAAACAAGGCCTGCCGGGTTGCCTCATCGGGTGCCTCGGCGAGCTCTTGCCTAAAGCCCAAGTGAACAGCTCCCTCTAGACCCATGGCCCCAAATTCACCTTGGGGCCAACTTACCGCATAACGCGGTACCTCAAAGGAGCCGCCAGTCATTGCCATCGCCCCCAATCCGTAGGCGCGACGAAGAAAAACCGCAACGATTGGCTGCGTGAGCGTGGCTCCCGCGATAAAAAGGTCTGACATTAACCGCGGCGCACCCTCCGCCTCGCTGTCGGGTCCAACCATAAAGCCAGGGGTATCAATGAAAGACA
>JAYNNB010000002.1:19399-68909 GCA_038112515.1 Luminiphilus sp. | reverse complement strand
TCTTGGCAGGTGCCTTCTTAGCAGCTGCCTTCTTCTTGGCAGGTGCCTTCTTCTTAGCTGCTACTTTCTTCTTCGCAGCAGGTTTCTTTTTTGTTGCTTTCTTCGCAGCGGCCATAAGTCCCTCCTAATGTGCCCAGCCTCGAGTTGAACGCTATCAAGCTTTATATTTATTGACAAGCTTACTGGTGATAATTACTTAGTTACTCAAAACGCGCAAAATCGATTGAGTAATGTCATCAACCGCACCCACTCCTTCTAACCGATGGTAATTTACCGCCTCAACGCCCTGATAAAAATCTACAAGCGGTCGCGTCTGTTCGTGATAAACCCCGAGACGTTTTCGCACAGTGTCCTCGAGATCGTCATCACGCTGCACCAATGCCTCTCCGGTCTCATCATCCCGGCCAGCTTGCACAGGGGGGTTGTGGTCAATGTGATAGACGCGCCCTGAACCTGGGTGAACACGCCTACCGCTGAGTCTCTTGATAATCTCCTCATCGGAGACTGCAATTTCCAAAACATGGTCTATCGCAATTTGCTCATCGATCATAGCCTGCGCCTGAACAATGGTTCGCGGAAAACCATCAAAAAGACATCCTTGCGCGCAGTCGGCCTCGGTCAGTCTCTCTTTCACAAGCGCAATAATAATATCGTCAGATACCAGCCCCCCGTCATCCATGATCGCTTTGGCTTGACGCCCGAGCTCAGTGCCCGCTGCCACGGCCGCTCTGAGCATATCGCCGGTAGAAATTTGTGGAATTGCGAACCGCTGACAAATGAACTGAGCCTGAGTGCCCTTGCCTGCGCCGGGAGGACCAAGGAGGATAATTCGCATAGGGGGGAGTCTCTTTTCTTGTTTAGGTAATAAGGCAACAAGCCCTATTGGCTACGCTACACAGCCAAGCAATAACTCGCAAGTTCAGGCGGAGGCCAATTTCACTTTCGCACGCTGCCAGCGCTGCTCAAGCTGCGCTAAGCTCTCATCGCGCAACGAGACGCCATCTTCATCGGCAGCTTTCTCCATATGTCTGAAACGGCTCTCAAACCTTCCGTTGGCGCGTCGCGCCGCCGTTTCTGCGTCAACTCCGAGGTGCCGCGCAAGATTTACCACAGCGATTAGCACATCGCCCACCTCAGCTTCGATATCGCTGTGGGAGCCTACCGCTATTGCCTCTCGTACCTCGGCCACCTCCTCCTCAATCTTTTCCCACACACCGTCGATAGCTGGCCAATCGAATCCCACCCTTGCAGCTCGCTTTTGTAATTTTTGCGCGCGCGAAAGTGCTGGTAACGCCAGAGGGACGTCATCCAAGATCGCGGTTCTCATTTTGGTCTCTCGCTCGGCCTGTTTAAGACGCTCCCAATTCTCTTTCACCTCTGCTTCGGAGAGACTGTCGCCCACTACCTCAGGCCGTAGATCGCCGAACACATGGGGATGACGGCTTACCAGCTTTGAGGAGATGTCAGAAAGCACGTCTCCAAAAGTAAATAAGTCTCGCTCTTCCGCCAGCTGCGCATAAAACACAACCTGAAACAGGACGTCGCCTAACTCCTCGCGGACTTGTTTGAAATCTCCGGCGTCAATCGCGTCCACAAGCTCGTAGGTTTCTTCAACAGTATGCGAAACAATGCTTGAGAAGTCCTGTTGAAGATCCCAAGGGCACCCACTGTCTGGGTCACGTAAACGACGCATAATCTCCAGCAGTTCATTCATGGTCTTTTCTGTCCCGGCTTGATCCACTGTCATGAACCCCTTCCCAACCCACCAAAGTGGCATCTCATCATTCGGTTTGATGCTACCGATCGAACACTCCAGTCGACAGATAGCGATCCCCGCGATCACAAATGATCGCCACTATCGTTGCATTCTCCAGCTCCTCACTGAGTCGCAATGCTGCCGCTACCGCTCCGCCCGACGAAACCCCCGCGAATATGCCCTCCTCACTCGCCAGACGGCGCATCATTTGCTCCGACTCGTCCTGACTGATATCCATTACACGGTCCACGCGCCGCGAATCAAAAATGTCAGGAAGGTAAGCCGCAGGCCATCGCCTAATACCGGGAATTTGCGAACCTTCAACCGGCTGCAATCCGACAATTTGGATCTCAGGGTTTTTCCCCTTCAAGTAGCGGGATACGCCCATGATCGTACCTGTTGTGCCCATTGAAGAGACAAAGTGAGTAACTCTCCCGTCAGTCTGCTCCCATATTTCTGGCCCAGTAGAGCCAAAATGCCCGGCGGGATTATCAGGATTGGCAAATTGATTCAGGACCATTCCTTCTCCATTTGCCTCCATTGCAAGCGCAAGATCGCGCGCGCCTTCCATCCCCTCGGCTGCCGAGACGTCAATGAGCTCAGCACCGTAGGCTTTCATAGCGCCTTTACGTTCCTCACTCTGATTGGCCGGCATGATCAGCCGCAGGCGATATCCTTTGACTGCAGCAACCATTGCCAGCGCGATCCCCGTGTTACCGCTCGTCGCCTCAATCAACATATCTCCCGGCGCTATCCGACCTTCCGCCTCGGCCTGACTAATCATGCTGAGTGCGGCGCGATCCTTCACGGAGCCTGCGGGATTATTACCCTCGAGTTTTCCCAGAATAATGTTGGATGTCTCACCGGGTAGTCGTCGAAGTCGCACCAACGGCGTGCTTCCCACCAAGTCCTCAACTGAGGCATATTTTTTTTCTACCACCATAAAAGCGCCACATCTCCCTGAACGCATCCGCAAAAAATTCGGCGATGCCGTATAACATTTTAGTCAGAGCCCACTGCCTTCGTCCGCCGCAGAGCCCTAAAGATATCGCGACTGTTAAGTCCGCGTCCCTGAGTGAGCTGAGCTAAGGCAGCTCGAGTCACATCTTTTAGCATCAATTGCTCCGCTTTTTGCAGCGATACACTCCCATCGAGCCACTCCCCGATAAGGCGTATCGCCGAACCAGGCACCCGCCTGTCTGTTTGCGATGCGGGCAAAGATAGCGAACCCGGTACAAATCCCTGCCCCGGTTCGTACAAGTAATCAACACGGTCCTCTATGACGTCGTGATTAACATCTACCCACCAATCAATACGGTAGCCCAACTCTGTCAACAGGCTCAGTTCGAAGCGCCGCAACGCAATCTCTCCAGAGGCAGCACTCAGTGACTCGATCGCCTCTCCATAACTGACGAACACCGATGGACAAGGATCGAAACGCGGTAAAAGTCGGATTAAGAGCTCATTCAAATAGAGGCCGCTCAGCAGGGCGTCTCCTCTTAGACTGCAGGCTGCGGTAGGGGACTCTGCGGCAGCCAGCGTTTTCAACTCCCCTCGACCGGCGAGACGAACCAGTAAGGGGTGGAAGGGCTGCAGCAACGAGGCAAGACTCCCCCCCGATTTGCGACGAAATGCGCCGCGCGCAATAGCGCCGCATCGGCCACCCTCTGCCGTCAAAAGTTCGAGTAAAAGTCCACTATCGCCATAATTCTTTCGGCTCAACACCCATGCCGGCTGCATCGAGCTCATCGGCCTTTAGGGATCCAAGCCCAGCGTTTTTAACGCGCGTAAATCGTCGGACCAGCCTGCCTTCACTTTGACCCATAGCTTGAGCATGACTTTCTGACCGAACATTCGCTCCATGTCTTTTCGCGCTGCGGTGCCGATCGTTTTCAGTCTTCCCCCCGACTCACCAATCAGAATTTTTTTCTGACCGGCACGCTCTACCAATATCAGCAAGCCGATATGGAGCACGCCGTTGGTATTTTCAGAAAAATTCTCAACCTCTACTGCAGTGGAATACGGTAATTCATCCCCCAACTGCCGGACGATTTTTTCGCGCACCAATTCGGCAGCAAAAAACCGCTGGCTCTTGTCGGTAACAGCGTCCTCTGGAAAGAGATACGGCGCTTCTGGCGCTTTACTTTCAAGGTATTGGGTTAAGTCTGACAACCCCTGTTTCCGTAGCGCAGAAATCGGTAGCACCGCATCAAAGTGACACCGATCAGAGAGTGACGTCGCAAAAGGCAACAAGGGCTCCTGCTCAACCAACAAATCGAGCTTGTTAATGACTAGCGCTACCGGAGCACCCTGTCGCGCCACTGCAAGCAGTGCAAATTCGTCCTCGTCGGTCCATCGCATGCGATCGCAGAGTAATAACGTGACATCGACATCCGTCAGCGCTGACAACGCCGCTTTGTTCATCAGCCGATTCATCGCCTTTGACTGTCCACCGTGCAATCCCGGCGTATCGATAAACACTAACTGAATATCATTCTCTGTCCTGACACCAAGAATTTGCTGTCTAGTGGTCTGAGGCTTGCGGGAGGTAATACTCAGTTTTTGTCCAAGCAAGTGATTCATCAAAGTAGACTTGCCAACGTTGGGCCGCCCTACTATCGCGACGAGAGCGCAGCGCTTCTTAGTCATGGGAGTTCTCTGCCAGAGCATCCAGCATCAATTCGGCTGCCAACTGTTCGGCCCTGCGACGCGCCGGGCCACTGGCCTCAGTTGTCATGCTCCGCCCCGCTAGCCTGCATTGGACGTGAAAACACTGATCGTGATCCTCCCCAGAGACGGATATCACGGCATACTCCGGCAGGGGCTCACCGCGCGCCTGCAACCACTCCTGGAGCCGGGTTTTCGCGTCGACTACCACATCCAGCGTTGCTCCCTCGATTTCAGGCAAGAGCCAGGCTGTTACAGCGGCGCGGGCTTCATCCAGGGAACTATCCAGCATGATCGCTCCCGCCAGTGCTTCCAACGTGTCGGCTAAAATAGAGTCTCGGTGTCGACCCCCGCTTTTTCGCTCGCTCTCACCCAGAATCAGGCATTCCGAAAGCTGCAGCGCTCTGGCAATCTTGGCCAATGACACACCACTGACAATGCTCGCCCTAAGACGACTGAGCACCCCTTCGTCCGCATCAGAGAAGCGATCAAAGAAAGCACCCGCCACCACCAAGCCGATAACGGCATCTCCGAGAAACTCGAGCCTTTCGTTGTGGTCACGTGCTGCGCTGCGGTGAGTTAGCGCTCTCGTCAGCAATGTCATATCGTTAAACTGGTAACGAAGGCGGCGCTGTAAAGCCTCAAGCGAAGATTTCGAGGGGAGTTTCAAGTGCTTTCCGGCGGTGAGGTCTCAACAATCAAATCATCGAACTTCATCACCCCGTCCAGTATCCAGACCAAGGGGAACCGCTTTTCATAACTAGCGTCAATGACGATGACGCCTCGCTCGCGATAAATCCGGATATCGTCGATCGAGGTATCGTAGACCTGATTTGTCTTCAATAATTTTGACAGCCGAGTGCGCAGATCGGTGATGCTATCACCACGAGGGTCATGCTCGGCCGCCGCTCGTGCTATCAGATCCTTTACCGCCAGATACTCAAAATATCCCGGAACTATTCGCAAAAGCACCACAAGAACCGCGCCCAAAAGCACCAAATTGAGCGATAGGGTCAAAATGTTAAAGCCGCGACTAGCAGGCTTCATTGTCTGTCGCTTCTGTCGATTGCTCGAACGACACTTACGGCTGCCCCATTAGTCGATCGCACCTGCGCGAGCGAATGACGGCACGCTGAGCCAAGTCTCCCAGTGCATCCATATAGAAACAGCCTTTCCCACGATATCGCGTTCAGGCACCTGTCCCCAAACGCGGCTATCGCTACTGTTGTCACGATTATCACCCATCATAAAGTAGTGACCGGGCTTCACCACAACAGAAAAATTACGAGATCCCCGTCGGTCGTCTGTTTGCATCAGATGTCCGTCAGTTCCCGGCAGCTCTTCTCGGCCCATTCGAATTTTGAAGCGCCCTGCCGGCAGTTCGGCAAGCCACTCCTGGGCAACCGGCTCACCGTTTAAGAAGAGCTGCTTATCTCTATACGCAATACGGTCGCCCGGCTTTCCGATGACCCGCTTGATGTAGTACGTGTTGTTTTGGTGCGGTGGGAAAAAAACCATGACATCGCCGCGTTCGGGTTCGCCCAAGTCCATAACTTTGGTTCTGGTAACGGGCAATCTCAGCCCGTACGCATATTTGTTAACCAAAATATAGTCTCCCACCTCCAAGGTTGGCACCATAGAGGAAGATGGGATCTGAAAGGGCTCGTATAAAAAAGAGCGCAACACCAATACGACGGCCAGAACAGGAAAAAAGGATCGCGCGTACTCAACGACCGCGGGCTCCGCCGCCTCTCTGTCACAGGCTTCGGCATAAGCGACGGCGGCCTCAGACCCTGGCTGCTCGTGACCCGGAAATTTCCTTGTAAGCTGCTCGCGACGCGAGCGCCGGCCACCCGCGAGAAACAGGCTATCCAGCAACCAAATACCACCGCTTCCAAAAACAATGATGACGAGAATTAAGGGGAAATCGATCGTCATTTACCGTCCTTATTCAAAACCAGCTCTGCTACTCGCAGCATCATATCTCGCGATCCAAACGGCCCTGTTAACCGTCGACCTGCAGCACCGCGAGAAAGGCGGATTGGGGAATCTCAACGTTGCCAACTTGCTTCATCCGTTTCTTTCCGGCCTTTTGCTTCTCTAGCAATTTTTTCTTTCGCGTCACATCACCACCATAGCATTTGGCAGTTACATTTTTCCGCAAGGCTTTGACGGTCTGACGCGCAACAATCTTGCCCCCTACCGCCGCCTGAATCGCAACGTCAAACATTTGTCGCGGAATCAGTTCTTTCATTTTTTCAGTCAATACCCGGCCACGGGATTGAACGTGATCGCGATGAACAATAATGGCGAGCGCATCGACTCGATCGCCATTGATGAGCACGTCTAAGCGAGACAAAGGAGCGGCTTCAAAGCGCTGAAATCCATAATCCAGAGACGCGTAGCCGCGACTCACCGATTTCAATCTGTCAAAGAAATCAAGCACGACCTCCGCCATCGGAATGTCGTAAATCACCTGCACTTGCTGCCCGAGAAACTGCAGGTCGACCTGCGCGCCCCGCTTTTCAACACATAGGGTAATGGCCGCACCGAGATACTCTTGCGGCGTAAGAATCGTGCACCGCGCAATCGGTTCCCGCATGACCTCGATATCGCCCACGTCGGGCAACTTAGACGGATTATCGACGTATACCACCTCGCCATTCTTTTTGACGATCTCGTAAATAACCGTTGGGGCAGTGGTAATCAGATCAAGGTCATATTCTCGCTCCAGGCGCTCCTGAATGATTTCCATGTGAAGCATACCCAGAAATCCGCACCGAAATCCGAAACCCAATGCGTCAGAAGTCTCGGGCTCGTAAAACAGCGAGGCGTCATTGAGCGTTAACTTTCCGAGCGCTTCCCGAAAGTCCTCATAGTCGTCGGAATTGACCGTAAAAATCCCTGCATAAACCTGCGGCTTGGCTTTCTGGAACCCGGGAAGCGCTGGCGTTTCCTGATGTGAGGCGGAAATCAACGTGTCGCCGACAGGCGCCCCTTTGATATCTTTAATGCCCGCTACCACAAACCCGACTTCTCCTGCTCTGAGCACACCTGTCTCGGTCCTGCGAGGCGTAAACACTCCCACCATATCGGCCTGATGTTGCTTTCCGGTGGAGAACACAATGAATTTGTCTCGCTTGTTGAGTTGTCCCTGTACCACGCGAACTAACGACACCACGCCCAGATAATTGTCGAACCAAGAATCAATAATGAGAGCCTGCAGCGGCGCTTCCCTATCGCCCTCAGGTGCGGGGATCTTTTTGATGAGCTGCTCCAAGAGCGCCTCAATTCCCATGCCTGTTTTCGCACTTGTTGCCACTGCGGCTGTGGCATCAATGCCGATAATTTCTTCAATTTCTTGCTGAACACGCTCGGGATCAGCTTGCGGCAAATCCATCTTGTTGAGCACTGGCAGTACCTCGAGGCCTTGCTCGATAGCGGTGTAACAATTGGCGACAGATTGGGCTTCTACTCCCTGCCCTGCATCCACTACCAACAAGGCGCCTTCGCAGGCACTCAGCGAGCGCGAAACCTCATAAGAAAAATCAACATGTCCCGGCGTATCAATAAAATTGAGCTGGTAGGTTTCCCCATTTTCAGCGCGGTAGTGAAGAGTGACACTCTGCGCCTTGATAGTGATACCCCTCTCTCGCTCCAGGTCCATCGAATCCAGAACCTGAGCGGCCATCTCTCGCTCGGAAAGACCGCCACAGTGCTGTATGAAACGATCCGCAAGGGTCGACTTACCGTGGTCGATGTGGGCGATGATCGAAAAATTCCTGATGTGACTGAGTTCAGCCAACGCGTTAACCTCGAAAGAATGAAGCGGGCGACGGAGCCGCCACCCGCGGAATAGGCTTTATTTTAGCATGTGAGCCGATGCGCTTTACCGTTGTTTTTCACGGTAATCGGCTCAACTGGTATACCCTGAGACCCGCAGGTACCGGCTTAATCCTTCACTCCAGGGACACGAATGCCGATAAACAGTGGACCGCCGCCCCGGATCAAACGCGCGGGGACCGAAGCACCGGGGGTCAACTCGTCTTGGATGCCCTCCAAATCGCGCATTCGGCCGATCGGCCTTGCTCCCAAACGGGTGAGCAGGTCTCCCTCTCTAACGCCCGCTTCCGCGGCCGGCGAACCGGGCTCAATCGCCACAACCTGCACACCGCCAGCAAGGCCGAGTTCGGACAACGCCTGAGAGTCTGCAGGAGCTATCCGCATCCCTAAAATCGTCACGGAACCGTCGGAAATAATGCTGGGACCCACTCTCGCGACCTGATCCGCGGCGAGCCCCCCAACCTCGACCTCTAGCACCGTCTCCTCACCTTCCCGGACAATCAACACCTGGCACCGGGTTCCCGGTGCGATCAAACCGACAACATGCGGCAAATCGGCTGACGTCTGAATCTCCTCTCCGTCAAACTCAATGATGATGTCTCCAGATAAAAGCCCTGCTTTTTCTGCGGGTGAATCGCTGCCAACCTGAGCGATCAGCGCGCCTCTCGGTCTGTCCAAGCCAAAGGAATCTGCCAAGTTTCGGTCCACGTCCTGAATACTGACACCCAGCCACCCTCTCTCGACGACGCCATTCTCCTGTAGCTGCGCCACAACATTGCGTACCACGGAGGCGGGAATCGCAAAAGACAGGCCAATAGACCCGCCAGAGCGAGTAAAGATCTGCGAATTCACGCCAATAACCTCACCATCGAGATTGAACAGCGGCCCGCCCGAATTGCCGGGGTTAATCGCCACGTCGGTTTGAATAAACGGAACGTAGTTATCGCCCGTTTCCGTGGGCAAGCTGCGACCTAGAGCGCTGACAATCCCAGCAGTTACTGAGAAGTCGAGGCTAAAAGGGGAGCCAATGGCGAGCACCCACTGCCCCACCTTAACGTCATCATCTTCCGCGAGCGGGAGTACAGGCAGGTCTTGCGCTGCAATTTTCAGAACTGCCAGATCCGACCGTGGGTCAGTTCCGACTAATGTCGCCTCGTATTCTTGTCGATCCGGGAGCCGCACCATAATCTGACGCGCATCTTCCACAACATGGTTG
Source organism: Luminiphilus sp. (assembly GCA_038112515.1). GTDB lineage: Bacteria > Pseudomonadota > Gammaproteobacteria > Pseudomonadales > Halieaceae > Luminiphilus. Next base: position 59,427 of record JAYNNB010000002.1, on the reverse strand, counting down.
TTGGTCACGACATATCCGTCTTCTGAGATAATGAAACCAGACCCCATGCCCGCCCTTTCCCTGGGCACAGAAGGGCCGCCACGGAAGTCAAAAAATCGCCGCAAATACTCGGGCAGTTCCTCCATCTGCTCTTGATAGCGCAGATTCTCCGACTCGTACTCCACCAGAATCTTCACCACCGCAGGCGCGGAAGACGCTACGATACCGGTGAAATCGGGTAATCCCGCCGCCGACGCTCTGAGCATAAAAGCGACACTGACGAGAAAGAAGCCTATAGCGCGCACCATCATGGCCGAACTCCAATATTGAAAACCGTAAAATCAGTGCCTTGCGATTACTTTGTCAGGCTGTTCCTGATCATCCATGGCCTTGCCTGCCAGCTCCGGCTCGGCAAAGCCCGGCATCTTGCCACCCAAACGAACGGCAATGCGGTGAAGGATAGCAAAACCCGAGACCGTACCCAGACAAAAACCTGCCGCCGCAGACGCATCCCCGCCGGAGGACAACAAGAGGGACACCGCCGTGCCAACTAGCAGGGGAAACCCATAAATAAGCGCAGTCCCCGTGAGCACAGACGCCTCCGGCACCCTAACCCACACATTATCGCCCACAACACATTCCGTGGCGTCAAGCGCCACACTGGAGAGGGCTCGCACGCGACCTTTATCCTTTTGCAGCAATCCTGATAACGCGCCCTGACCGCAACCGGCTCGCGCGGCACAGCGACCACAAGCGGCACTGCGATCGGCCTCTATCCATACCGCGTCAGATTCAATCGCAACGACGCGCCCGGTTTCCAGCAACCAGCCCACTACGGATTTTGATTTGTCGGACGAACCGCGTCCGCCAACAACCGCGCAGTGACCATCGGCACTTCGCCCAGCACGCTAATCAATACACCTTTTTGCCCAGGGACAGGCACCCCTCTCGTGTAAGTCAGCGTCGCGCCCTCAAAGACCCCGGCCTCACCCGGTGCAGCACCAGGCGGCAGAGGCTCAAGGAATACCGATGCCGTCGCCAAACCATCACTCACCACGAAGGCCGCGGGCGTTGATGGCTCGCTGACCAAATAATATCCCGGCAAAACATCCTTTCCCCGGGTCTGAGAATGCGCAGCATGCCCACCCAAAGCCCCCTCGGGATTCAAATAGACTTCATTGACGCCGCTGAGGTCGATGCTGGCGAACTCATAACGCTCCAACACCTTTCCGTCAGGATCTATAGTCATCATTCCCAGAGGCAAGCCTGTTTCGGTATCAAGGTCAGAGATATAGCCCAAACGCAGGGTATCCTTGGGTTGCAATACCAGCCTGCGACTCGATCGCCCGGCAACCACGCGCCCTGGCTCCACTCGGGGAACATAAAACTGCAACACATCGCAAAATCGAGCAAGGTTAAGAATCGGCGGTGACCAGTATTCTGGCACTGGATCTGCGGCGCGATTCAGCCGGCGCAAACGCGCTTCACCCGAGCGTGCCGACCACGCCACATCCATGAACTGCCGATCCCCTACCCGCTCAAAAAGCAGAGTCCCGCTGAAAGAAATATGCTGATGAGACGCTAGCAATCCTGCCAACGTGCGCTCAGCGTCAGAAGACGCAGCGCACGGTGCCGGCTCAGCCTGAGCCCATCCAAAAGCGGCGTACCACTGCGCTACGGCAAGCAAGAATACCGCTGACCAGCTGAGCCTCATTCTGAAGTAGGAGTAATATCCACAGGGCTTTCAGTTCTGACTCTGGCGATGTAAGGCACGAGCTGGCTCTGAGAAGCCACAGCCGCATGATGTTGGCTCAACACTTGAAACCGCTCCTGGGCCCAGCGCTCGTAGCGCGCCGCCACGTCCACGCTTTTTGCCTCATCGTTAACACCCGTGGTCTTGGCAACGGGAATCGCGCCAGTCTCCAGACTGGCTCTAACAGGTTGCGCGCCCGAGACGGGAAAAACATTACCGCCGAGCTCACTAATCAGCGTTCGGGGCAGAACCTGGTCAGCTGGAATCAACGCCTGACCGCCAAGAACCACAGCCAAAGTCACAGAGGCAGCGACCGCCATGCTCACAAGGGGGTTTCGGGATATGCCTGGGTTGTCACTCAGGCTCTGCTGTACGGCTGCAGACACATCAAGATCTGGTCGACTTACTTGTCGACCACGAATCAAGTCACGAGCCAGTTGCTGTCGGCGCCACCGAGCCCGAAGCTCAGGGTCCGCAGCGACCGACTCGAGCACTCTTCTGAGCTCCAACGCTTGTGCCTCATCATCCATCAGTGCCGAAAGCGCTTCCATGTCCTGTTCATTGGTTGTCATCTGAAGCCCAACTCCTCGCTCATCTGCTCTCTCACCCGCTCGTCTATTGATTCTCGAGCCCGAAATATCCTTGATCTCACTGTCCCTACCGGGCACTCCAATACCGCAGCGATATCATCATAACTGAGCCCCTCAAACTCTCTCAGGGTCAGTGCGGCCCGCAACTCCTCCGGTAAGGCGTTCATGGCCTCTGCCACAACCTGCGCAAGCTCTTCGCTCATCGCGACCGCCTCCGGCGTGCTTGACTCGGAGATCAACTCCGAAGGCTCAAACGCCTCGGCGTCCTCAATCGTCGTGTCCGCACCAGGCCTCCGCCCCTTGGCAACCAGATGGTTCTTCGCTGCATTACTCGCAATTCGATAAAGCCATGTATAGAACGCACTATCTCCTCGGAATCCATCCAGCGCCCTATAGGCTTTGATGAATGCCTCCTGAGTGACGTCCTCCACCTCACCGGGGTCTTTGACGTAGCGACTCACCAAAGCGCCAATGCGCGCCTGATACTTGAGCACTAACAGGTCAAAGGCCCGAAGATCCCCCCTTTGCGCTCTCTGAACCAGCTGCTGATCTGTGTCAGAGGCTGTCACCAACGCGCCCTATTCCGTCTGCAAACCCCGGGAAAGCTCCTCCCCGAACCTGTCTTGCCCTGTATGATCCTGATCAAGGCAAAAAGTTCCCGATACAGAACACTTATTATCACCACTATACCTCACACCCGCGTTTCTGACGGCCTTACAAAATGTCTACTATTAACCGATATGATGTGCTGATCGTCGGCAGCGGCGCCGCGGGGCTCAGTCTTGCCCTGCAGCTACCCCGTTCAGTGGCGGTCGCTGTCGTATCCAAAACCCAGCTTGGCGCGGGATCAACCTTTTGGGCTCAAGGCGGTATGGCCGCGGTTTTGCATGATCGAGACTCGGTAGAGGCCCACGTCGCGGACACCCTCATTGCCGGCGCGGGCTTATGTCATGAACCCGCGGTTCATTTCACAGTCGGTCGGAGCCGGCAATGCGTGGAATGGCTCATTGATCAGGGCATGCACTTTGACTTGCGCGAAGATCAAGCCGACGCAGAATTCCGCGAGTTTCATCTCACGATGGAGGGTGGGCACAGTCACCGACGGGTGATCCACGCGGCGGATCAGACTGGCAGGGCTATTTCCCAGGTGCTCATGTCTCGCGTAGAGGAAGCGGAAAACATATCGCTACTTAAGGACCGGTGCCTCGTTGATATCATAAAAAGTGGAAGCCGTGTTTGCGGAGCCTATCTGCTCGATGCAGCGGGACACAACGTTGACATTTTCTCGGCTGACGCTGTGGTACTGGCGACAGGAGGCGCCAGTAAAGCCTATCGGTATACTACAAATCCCGACGGCGCTAGCGGAGATGGCATTGCTGCGGCTTGGCGGGCCGGATGTCGCGTCGCAAACCTTGAGTTCAATCAGTTTCATCCCACGTGCCTTTACCACCCGGACAGTCGCTCCTTCCTGATGACGGAGGCATTACGGGGCGAAGGCGCCACGCTGCACCTTGAGGACAACACACGGTTCATGCCGTCTTTTGACGATCGGGCCGAGCTGGCCCCCAGAGATATCGTTGCGCGCGCGATCGATCACGAAATGAAACGACTCGGCGCTGACTGTGTTTACCTCGACATTAGTCATCGCCCGAGAGACTTAATTATTCGCCACTTCCCCAAAGCCTATGAACGGTGCCTTGCGCTAGGCATCGACATCACGAAGGACCGCATCCCGGTCGTGCCCGCCGCGCACTACACCTGCGGGGGAGTGGTCGTAAACCAATTCGGCGCCACTGACGTTCCCGGCCTCTACGTCGTAGGGGAATCGGCCTGCACGGGACTCCATGGCGCTAATCGTATGGCCAGCAACTCATTGTTGGAGTGTTTCGTTTACGCACAATCCGCCGCTGAACACATATCGGAATCCCTGACACCCCAGCATGCCAACCCAACGCCTTGGGATGACAGCAGGGTCAGAGATTCAGATGAGGAGGTCGTTATTCAGCATAACTGGCAGGAATTGCGGCGCCTGATGTGGGATTACGTGGGCATCGTCAGGACCACTCGCCGGCTCGAGTACGCCGCGCAGCGCATCCTTCTGCTCGAGCGGGAAGTAGCAGGCTACTACGCCCGCTTTCAGATCAGCCGCCCGCTACTTGAGATGCGAAATCTCGCCAGAGTAGCGGCATTGATGGTGGAGTCTGCCTCAGGTCGAAAAGAGAGCCGTGGACTGCATTTCAATTCTGACTACCCCGACACTTCACCGCTGACGAGAGACTCCATACTGATCCCACCCAACTTTGATCGACTCACGGCGCTTGATGGCGCTGTAGACCAACTCCCTCAATACGCGTACTAGCGAGTTAATCATCGAGCTGATGAAAAGTTCGAATGGCTTCAACAACCGGACGAAATCGCGGATCTCGTAGCTGGGCGCGCTGCATGATCCACTCCAGCAAATCTTGATCGCCTTCATACAAAAACTCTCGGTATAGTCCCCGCAAAGAGGTATCCAACTCGATGAATCGGCTCTCCACAAATGGCGAGAGCAAAAGATCGAGCTCAAGGAGACCTCGACGGCTTGCCCACTTCGCCCTGTTCCATTCCTCTCGCTGATCCATATGAACGATCTGAACTTTGTCCTGAATCTTGTAGTATAGGGCGTCCAAAAGCAGGCGCATAAACCCGTGGCAACAACCTCCCCTCCAGCCAATAGACCTCACGGCCATGTAAGCGACTGCATTTTGCGGCTCGAGGGCCCAGACGCCATTCTTTTCCTCCAGGGACAAACGACTTCTGACTTCCAAAAAGCGGAAGTCGGCGATCATCTTTACGCAGCGTTTTGCAACCCCAAAGGAAGAGTGCTGGCCGACGTACTGGCGGTAGTCACCGCTCGGGATACGATATTTTTGCGAGGGCGATGCGAGGTCATGGCTCAGTTAGCGGCACACCTTAAACCCTACCTTGCTTTCTCAAAAGCCACGCTTGCGACAACGGAATGGACGATCACTTGCACTCTGGATGAATCGAGCCAGCACACTGACCCCGGGCAAGTGCAAGTACTGACAGATGACGGCGAATTAACGTCGGTAATTATCAATCGCGGCGACGGATTTACTGAATACTGGCAGCATGGCGCGTCAGCGGTGGCGCATGACCGAGAGAACAGGGTTCCCCTAGCTCAGGTTGATTTTGAGCAAGCGCGAGCTCGTGTGGAAACAACCACCGCGGGAGCGTATTTGCCTCAGGACCTCAACTACGACCTCAATGAAACGGTTAGCTTCGCGAAGGGCTGCTATACCGGCCAGGAGATTGTCGCCCGACTTCACTATCGCGGCACTCCCAAGCGCCGATTGTATCGAGCGACCGCTCAGGGCACGGCGCGACAACTGGTCCCTGGTGACGGCATTACCAATGCGGAGGGGCAGCGCGTTGGTAGTCTCGTGAACATCCTCGCTATGGATAACCAACTTGGCTTGCTGATCGAAGTGATTCCTGGCAGCGCAAGCGAGCCACTGTTAATCTTTGGAGGTGATATCGCGCTCTCATCACTCGAGGCTTGTCACTCCCTCGCAGACCAATCGACGGGCTGATATCCCTGAGCGCGTAAAAAGTCATTTGCCCGACTAAAGTGCTTACAGCCGAAAAATCCTCGATGCGCTGAGAGCGGAGAGGGATGCGGTGCGGACAACACGCAGTGCTTTTCTCGATTGATCACGGCCCCTTTTTGTTGGGCATGCTTTCCCCACAGCAAAAACACGATGGGTCGATCACCCTCGTTAAGCACCGCAATTACCGCATCGGTAAAGTACTCCCATCCCCTGCCCTGATGTGAACCTGGCAAACCCCTCTCGACCGATAAAACGCTATTAAGTAAAAGCACACCCTGTCTCGCCCAGCCGGTGAGATCACCGTGCTGCGCCGGAGCAATCGAGAGATCTTCCTGTAACTCGATAAAAATATTGCGCAGCGAAGGCGGTATAGGCTGTCCCCGCCTCACCGAAAAACTCAACCCATGTGCTTGATCAGGGCCGTGATATGGGTCTTGGCCAAGGACCACGACCGAGGCGCGCGAAGGTGGTGTCGCATCAAGTGCGGCGAAAAACTCAGACCCTGGAGGGTAAATCTCTTTTCCCGCTGCTTTCTCTGCCCTGAGGAAAGCCTTCAGTTGAGCCATGTAATCGCTGGCGAATGCAGGCTTCAGGTGCGCCAGCCACTCGGGACAAAGGTTCACCCGATCCGGCCGCGAATCCTCGTAAGTCATGCGGACATCCCTCGATTTCCGCGTCTCATCCTCAGCAGACCTCTCCCGGATACCAAGACCACTCCAAGCCATACCAGGCCAAAAGATAGCGTGGTAACGCCGTCAATCGTCTCACCCAAAGCCGTTTGGGCAACCAATAATTGGAGGGAAGGCCCCAAATAAGAGGTGTAGCCCACCACGCTCAACGGCAGCAGTCGAGCAGCCGCTATGTAGGTCAGCAAAGGCGCTGCGGTGTACACCCCGGACAACAACAGGAACGTGTCGACTTTCCACCCATGAACCCCCATTCCCGCACCTTCGGTCACCCACAGCCAGACCATCGCGAAAGGAAACATACATAACGTCTCAATAAAGAGACCCTGAATCGTATCAGCCGCAATTTTCTTTCTGATGGCGCCATACAGGGCGAAGCTCGAAGCTACGGTGAGACTGATCCATGGCAGGCTGCCATAGGCAAATAGCTGAATCATGACTGCGAAAACAGCCAGAACAATCGCGAATCGTTGCGTAACCCCCAGAACCTCATGAAACAGCAGTTTACCGACGACAATAGTGAGCAACGGTAGCATGAAGTAACCCAAACTGGCCTCAGTCGCACGGCCCATGGTCACCGCGTAAACAAATACGCCCCAGTTAACACTTAGCAGTGCCGCCGCCAACAAACTCCACCAGAAAGTACTGCCGATCTGCAGAAGCTTCCAGGTGGAGCGCAGTCGACCTGCTAGGATCAAAATCGTCATGGCTATTGGCAGGCTCCAGATCGCCCTGTGTGCAACGACGTCCATCGCATCGACGGGCTGAGTTTCGGCCCAGAAAAGACCGGCCACGCCCCAAATAATATTAGCCACAATCGCGAGAGCGAGGCCTGAGCGGAGCTGCTGCTGCGAATACTCCAAGGACGCTTCCCTCCCTAAAAGCTCTCTGGCGACGTCGATGACGAGACGTCGCGGCGGAGCATACACCAGCCTCGTCGCGAATTAATCCGGGTGAGGCAGAACTTCCCTACCGCCCTTAACACACGTAGCCTCGGAACCCTCTCTTGCAACCGAGCCTGGCAATGACCCATGACCCTCTCCGCCTCGCATTCAATCATCAGGATCTCTTGGGTGTTATTCGCGGGATTTTCCATCGCCCTTTCAGCACGAGCCGATCGGGCCCCTGACCCTTCGCTCGAGAATGAGGCCTGGGCCCATGCAGTCGTGGAAATAGAGGTGCCAATTACCCGGCGGGTTGACGGCTATCTGCGGCATTTTATCGAGCGCTGTAGCGCCACCGTAGTGTCACCCGGACCCAACCCGCGGCTAGTCAGTGCGTGGCACTGCTTTGAAGGCTATGATGAAGTGGCTGCACCCGCGATAGCAAGGACAGACACAGGTACGATATCCCTCGAGCTTTTAGCCTCCGGAGGATCGATGCTGGAGGATTGGGCGGTTCTCCGAGGGACGGACAAATGGACGCCTTCTGCCTGGATGCCGATATCCCGCACTGAGGCAAAAGCGGGGAAACGCATCAGCGCCGTCGGATTTGCAAGACCGCCTGCAAACGCCCCCACGAACTTTACAGAGCGCGCTGTATTGATCGATCCGGACTGCAGGGTCACGCACGATGAGTCACTACCTGTCGCTTCAAATTGCGTTGTTCAGCAGGGTGCTTCCGGCGGCGCTATTGTGGGCAGAACAGCGAGTGGCGGCATGCGAGTGTTCGGGATTATTTCAGCTGGCGACAGTCAGAGCGTGAGCTACTTCTTTCCAACGGCAGCGCTGCCATTGCTGCTCAGCCCCTAATGCGAAAACTGTCGTTTCTGCCTTGCTGGTGGGGGCGCACCAATATGGCGGTGACCTCGCCGAGCTGCCAAATCCACCTGCTTTTGTCGCTCTCTCAGTCGTAACCTTCGCTCAACCGTCAAATCTTCGTGGCAGTGAGGGCAGGATACGCCTTGCTCAAAATAGCGAGAAGCCTTCTCTTCTTCAGTAATGGGGTGCCTGCAGGCATAGCACTGATCGAAGCTGCCTTTTGCCAAATCATGATCAACCGCAACCCGGGAATCAAAGACAAAACATTCACCCTCCCAACGAGATTCTGACCGAGGGATTTCCTCAAGATACTTCAGGATTCCTCCCTGTAAATGCCAGACCTCTGAAAACCCCTCTGAAACCAGAAAAGAAGTGGACTTCTCGCACCGGATTCCGCCGGTGCAAAACATGGCAATCTTTTTATGCTCTCCGGGGCGCAAATTATCACGAGCCCACTTCGGAAAATCTCGAAAACTCTTTGTGCCGGGGTTGAGTGCACCCCTGAAACTGCCGATGGCTACCTCGTAGTCGTTACGGGTATCAATCACCAAACACTCGGGATCGTCAATCAGTGCATTCCACTGCTCGGGTGTCGCGTAACGTCCAACGCAAACATTAGGGTCGATATCCGCCACGCCCATGGTGACAATCTCTCGCTTGAGCTTCACCTTCATCCGATGAAAGGGATCAGTATGGTGAAAGGACTCCTTCCAATCGAGCGCCTCAAACCGAGGGTCTGTGCGCAACCAGTCAATAACAGCCTGAATTCCTTCACGCGGCCCAGCGATAGTGCCGTTAATCCCCTCACGAGCCAGCAACAAAGTGCCTTTCACATCCGCTTGCTGACACACAGCAAGCAAGGGCGCCTTTAAGTCCTCGAAGTCGTCAAGCCCCACAAAGCGGTAAAGCGCCACCACCACTCGCTCTTGCTGCTGGCTAGGCACTGTCATTTACCGGTTCCGCCTCTGCAATCTGGAGAGGCCGGAGCGCCCTCAGACGCAGCCCACTCAGAGGCGGTGTAGGTATGTAATGCCAACGCGTGAACGCCACCCGCGAGCCACGCCCCCAAGATGCCATAGACCGATTGATGTCTTTTGACAGAAGTCTTCCCCTCGAAGCTATCACTGACCAGCGTCACCTTGAAGTGACTTTCCGATCCGCTGGGGACATTGTGTTTGTAACTCTCGTTCTCCACGTTAAGAAAAGAGGGCTCGAACGCGGCCTGTAGCGCGCTGGTTATTTCTTCTTGGATTGCCATGAGTCTAGTCCGTCACTCGGTCGTGTTATTTTACGACGAATCTATCAAGACATCTGCCCGAGAAATCATGCGCACGCTTTCAGAAGGAACCGAATTAAAAGCAGCACCTCTGTGGCGCCATTTACTCGCCATACTCTATGACAGCTTGTTAATCATCCCACTATTCATGGCCGTCACTGCCCTGTGGGTCTCCGTATGGGGGCCCACCAATGACGCCCTGACACAAACCGTACCAGCACCTCTCCAATGGGTGTCATGGAGCCTTGTTCTTTTTTTATTTTTCGGACTGTTCTGGCGCAAAAGCGGGCAAACTCTCGGAATGCAGGCATGGCGAATCAAATTGATCTCTGAGGATGGTGGTCAGCCGACTTGGCAACAAGTGGCGCTGAGAATGATTGGTGCGTCGCTTTCTTTCGGTATTTGCGGCGCTGGATTTCTTTGGCGGTTCATACCACCCGGCTACCGTTATTGGCACGACACGCTGTCCGGTACAGCTTTGGTGCTATTGCCGAAGCCCGACTAGCTCTGCGTATCAGGCTCGACGCCACAGAAGCCACAGGCCACCAAACCAACAGACTGCAATTGGCGACAGCGCTGCCAAAAGTGGATCGAAACCAAAAATCAGGCTCGCGGGGCCAAAGAAATCTTGGCTGATCCTGAATACAACGCCCACAATGATCCCGACAAAGACCCGCGCGGCCATCGTCCCCTCGCGGAGCGGCCCGAAAATAAAAGACATTGCTACCAGTACCAAGGCAAGCGTCGCCAATGGTTGGAACAACTTTCTCCAAAACGCCAGCTCAATGTCGACGAACACCATCCCTTGTCTCTGCAAATATCGCGCGTAGGGCCACAGCTGCAATATGGGTAGCGTCTCTGGTTCAACCACATCCAGCGTCAACAAGTCCGGCGTGATGTCGGTATCCCAGCGCCAAAGGGTCTCTTGTTGCACCGATGTAGACCCATCTTCGAGGTGCGTCGAGCTTACTTGTTCTAGCATCCAATAATTATCTGCATAGGTGCCGCGCTCAGCGATTAGAGACTTGACCAGTCGATAATCATCATCAAAAGTCAGCAGCGTAACGCCGTAGGCAATCCCTCCCCGCTGTACGGCGTCGACATGGATGAAAGTATTTCCATCACGGTTCCAAGCACCAAACCGGCCCGCCACCGCAGACTCTGAGCGCTGCGCCAGGGCTCGATGACTCATAGCCAGTTGCTCGGCATGCGGTGCAACGAACTCCCCCACGGCAAAACCGAATACCGCCATTAGCAATGCCGGTTTCAATACCATCGCGGCGATCCCACCAAGCGATACGCCGGAGGCGCGCAGCACCACCAATTCACTCGAGGCTGCTAGACGACCCAACGCGACCAACGCACCGATCAACCCCGCAAACGGAACAAACTCGTGAATTCTTCTGGGAACCGTATAGCCCACATAAACGAGCACATCCCCAAATTCGTAACCATTACCAATGTCATCGGACTCATCGATAATAGAGATCAGCGAGTCCAATCCCGCCAGAAGCGCCAACACAGCCAATGTTGCGACGAGAACAGATCGGCCCAAGTAATAATCAAATTTACGCATTTGCCGACTTAAACACGCCTCTGAAACGCTCTACGTTTAACAACAATAGGGCCAGCACCGCCATCGCCAAATGCACCGCCCACATCACCTCAGGACCACCCCCCGATTCGATGACGGCGCGCCCCTGTGTAAGACCCAAAAAATACACCAGCAACACCAACATCGCGGGGCCAATTTTGGCGTAACGACCTTTTCGAGCATCCGTTTTGCTCAGCGCCAGCGCGATCAGCGCAGCCCCAGGAACCATCAGCGGGAGTGATAGTCGCCACCACAGCGCACCGCGTAGCTTGGGGTCTTCACTGGTCATCAGCACATCAGTTGGCACAGCCTCCACCTTGCTCGATCGCCGGAGACTATTCCTCGACTCAGGAATGAGTTCACCATAAAGCTCAAAAGTGACTTCCCCTAACGCTAGCCGCCCCGGAGATCCGCGATAACGACTTCCATCGCGCAGCTCAAGGTAGCGGCGCCCAGACTGCTCATCGAGCACGATTTCACCCTCTTTCGCGAAGGTTGCGATATGGGCAGCAGCACCGTCTCGCTCACTTCGCTCGAAAACAAAAATGTTGTGCATCAGACCGCTATCGTCGATACGTTCCGCATAGGTAACGTAACTACCGCGTCGTTGCTTTCTGAACCGACCCTCGTTCAGCATGTGGAGGCCTTCCGCAGAACGCGGATTATCCAGAAGTACTTGCGCTCGGGCAGAGCCCTCTGGAGCAACATAGAGCGCCAACACCGCGACCACTGCCATGACCAGCGAGGCAGGCATCAATACATAGAATGCCAATCGACCCGGGCCTATTCCGCAAGCCTTGAGCACCACCATTTCACTGTCCGAGTACAGACGCCCCAAGCTAAGCAGGATGCCAATGAACAAACCCAGCGGCAGGATCATTTCCAAAAAACCCGGTAGTTTGAACAACATAATTGGCAAGAGAACGTCACCGGTGAGAGAACCCACCGCGGCCTCTGCTAAATAACGAATGAAGCGGCCAGCAAAGACTACGAGAAAAAGCACAAAACTCACCGCCAGTGTATGCACGAGGATGTCTTGCGTTAGGTAACGGAGGATACGCATGCGACCAATCAATTCGCCCAGATTTCGATCAGGGTTATTTCGTTCACCCTCGCGTCATCATACACTAGCGGCCTCCCACTCCGACCTCCATTGGCACTAGGATTACTTATGTCAGCATTGAACATAACCGTTAAAGCGGCAACGCCACTCAATCAGATTAAAACTCAGGCGCTGGTCGTGCTGGTCTCAGAAGGCAAGTCTTCGAACAGCCGCATGAAAGCACTGGATAAATTCCTAGGTGGCACAATCTCTCTAACGACAGGCAACGGCGATTTTTCACCGTCTGGTGGCACTACTTGCTGGCTTCCCGGTGCGGGCTCCATTCAGCGCGTGCTATTAGTGGGTTGCGGTGATCTGAGCCAACGTACCGTCGCCTCGGATAAAAAAATAGCAGAGTCCCTCTCTCGCAGCCTAAGCGGTTGTGCCGCCAAAGATGCAATTATTTGGACCGAAGGATTATCTCAAAAAGTTAAAAATCCCGAGAGATTACTCGAGCAATTCGCGTTACAGCTGACGCTCTCGGCCTATCAGTACAGCGAGACACTCAACCATCGCAAGAAGCCAGAGCGTCCGCTGCGTCGAGTTTCAATAACGCCAACGAATCTCTGCAACCCCGCGACGGCCAAGCGCGCCGTTAGTGCGGGGGCAGCCACTGGCCAAGGGGCGAACCTCACCCGAGAGTTGGTCAATTTGCCGGGCAATATTTGTACTCCGCGCTATCTCGCTGCGGAGGCTCGCAAGCTCGCAAGACGACATCAGAGCCTGTCTGTCTCGATTCTGGACGAACGAAAGATGGCAGACCTTGGCATGAACTCATTGCTATCTGTGGGCAATGGCTCCGAGCAGCCATCAAGATTAATCACCATGAAATATCAGGGAACTGTGGCGAAATCACGACCTTATTGCCTCGTCGGCAAGGGCATAACTTTCGACACGGGCGGCATTAGCCTGAAACCGGGCGCAAAAATGGATGAAATGAAATTCGACATGGGTGGCGCAGCTTCGGTCTTCGGCGCGATTCATGCTGCCGCTCTTCTAAAGCTGCCTATCAACATCGTAGGAATTGTTGCTGCGGCGGAAAACATGCCCAGCGGCAGAGCAACCAAACCCGGCGACGTTGTGACCAGCCTGTCCGGAAAAACGATCGAAATCTTGAATACCGATGCCGAAGGCCGCCTGGTGCTGTGCGACGCGCTCACCTACGCGTCTCGATTTTCGCCAGAAGAAGTCGTTGATATCGCGACGCTGACCGGCGCCATTATCGTGTCGCTGGGACACGAGGCTACCGGCGTCTTCTCGAACGACGATCAGCTCGCCGAAAGCCTTCTCGCTGCTGGCGATAGGAGTCATGATCGAGGTTGGCGTTTTCCCATCTGGGAGGAGTACCACCGTCAGCTGGACAGCCCCTTTGCAGATATCGCAAACATCGGTACGGGCGGCGCGGGCAGCATCACTGCAGCCTGCTTTCTCGCTCAGTTTGCTGAGGACTATAAATGGGCGCACCTTGATATTGCAGGGACCGCTTTCAGGAGCGCGCCCAAGGGTGCCACAGGCCGACCCGTGCCCATGCTGGTGGACTATCTCAGGGAGCGCTCGGGGCGCTGATGACAAAAATCGATTTCTACGTGTTACCAGAGGACGGTAGCTTGTCGCTGGAGGTCGCCGTTGGCCGATTGGCAGAGAAGGCCCGATCTCGAGGTCATAGCGTATTCATACAAACCGCGAACCAGCAACAAACAGATCGGCTAGATGCAGCGCTGTGGTCTTTCAGATCTTCCAGCTTTGTGCCTCATTCGCTGGCGACAGACGCTCAATTAGAACCGGTGGTTGTCGGACATGAAGAGCCGCCGATGGAGTGCAACGATGTGCTCATTAACGCGACCAATGGGGTACCGGGCTGCTTCTCTCGCTTTGAACGCATGGCTGAAATTGTCGGCAATGAGGGCAAGGCGATCGAGGCATCGAGGGAAGCGTGGCGATTCTATCGCGACCGGGGCTACCCACTTGCTAAGCATGAACTCCGAGCAGCGTAAATTGGCAGTAAGGCAGTCAAGACAGTGACCATGGACAAAAATTTCTCTCCAACCGACATTGAAGCGCGGTGGTATCAAAAGTGGGAATCGGCTGGATACTTCGCGCCGTCGGGGCATGGCCCTGCTTACTGCATACCGATTCCACCTCCCAACGTGACGGGAACACTTCACATGGGTCACGGCTTTCAGCAAGCGATCATGGATGCGCTGATTCGTTATCACCGAATGAGGGGTTACAACACCTTATGGCAGGTCGGCACGGATCACGCCGGCATCGCCACGCAAATGGTGGTTGAGCGACAACTTGAAGCAGAAGGCTCCTCGCGCGAAGCATTGGGACGAGAGACATTCGTCGAGCGAGTTTGGGACTGGAAAGAAAAATCAGGCGGCGCCATCACCCAGCAACTTCGACGGCTGGGCACCTCTCCAGACTGGCAGCGAGAACGGTTCACGATGGATCCGGGACTGTCGAGTGCAGTGCAACGGGTGTTTATCGATCTGTTTGAGAAGGGTCTGATCTACCGCGGTCACCGACTGGTCAATTGGGATCCGCAGTTTCATACGGCCATATCCGATCTCGAGGTCGTGCAGGAGGAGGAACAAGGGTCACTATGGCACCTGCGCTATCCCCTGAGCACCGGAGAGGGGCATCTGGTGGTCGCCACCACGCGTCCTGAAACCATGCTGGGCGATACGGCTGTCGCGGTCCACCCAGCGGATGAGCGCTACCAGCACCTGATTGGTAAAACGATCGACCTCCCTCTTTCAAGCCGCAGTATCCCGATTATTGCAGACGACTACGTTGACCCGGAATTTGGATCAGGTTGCGTCAAAATCACACCCGCCCATGACTTCAATGACTACGCGATGGGCGAACGTCACAATCTTCCCAAGATCAATATTCTGACTGCGAGCGCCGCACTGAACGACGCTGTGCCAGAGCGATTTCGAGGTTTGGACAGATTCGAGGCGCGAGAGGCGGTGATCGCAGAGTTAACTGCTCTGGACCTGCTCGATAAAATTGAACCCCACACCCTGAAAGTACCTCGGGGAGACAGGTCGGGCGCCGTGATTGAACCTTGGCTAACTCCGCAATGGTATGTCGATGCGAAAAAGTTAGCTGGACCAGCGATAAAAGCGGTTGAAAACGGCGATATCCAATTTGTACCCAAGCAATGGGAAAACACCTATTTCGCGTGGATGCGCGACATTCAAGACTGGTGCATTAGTCGTCAGCTTTGGTGGGGGCATCGAATTCCGGCCTGGTACGACGAGCAGGGACAGGTATACGTCGGAGAATCAGAGGAACAGATCCGACAACAGCATAACTTGCCGGAGTCTCTAACGCTGACCCAAGACGACGACGTGCTGGACACCTGGTTTTCCTCAGCGCTGTGGACATTCTCGACTTTGGGATGGCCGCAAAAAAACAAGGACTTGGAAACCTTTCACCCAGCATCAGTATTGGTAACGGGCTTTGACATCATTTTTTTCTGGGTGGCACGGATGATTATGATGTCACTCGAATTCATGGGTGAGGTGCCCTTTCACACCGTTTACGTGCACGGACTGGTTCGCGATGGCGAAGGACAGAAAATGTCCAAGTCCAAGGGCAACGTGCTCGATCCCATCGACCTCATTGACGGCATCGAACTCGAAGCACTCCTCAGTAAGCGCACCGCGAATTTGATGCAACCGAAGCTGGCAGAAAAAATTGCGAAAGCCACTCGAAAACAATTCCCTGAGGGTATTCCCGGTTACGGTACTGACGCCCTCCGATACACCTTTTACTCACTGGCTTCCACGGGTCGTGACATCAAGTTTGATATTGGGCGTATGGAGGGCTATCGAAACTTTTGCAACAAAATATGGAACGCGGCGCGGTACGTACTCAGTCATACACAGGAGCACGATCTCAGTGCTGAACGCGGGACACTGTCGCTCGCGGACCGCTGGATTCGAAGTCGCCTGCAGACAGCCCTGCAGACCATCGATGATTCGATGGCGGCTTACCGCTTTGACCTGGCCGCACAAGCGCTTTACGACTTCATCTGGAACGAGTTTTGCGACTGGTACCTCGAGCTATCCAAACCGGTGCTGTGGGAGCAGGAACAAGAGGCGGCGCAATTACTGGGGACACGCCAAACCTTGGCTGAGATTTTAGAGCAAGCACTGCGCATGCTTCATCCATTCATGCCGTTTGTATCGGAAGAAATATGGCAGAACGTAAGTCCCATCACAGGCAATCACGCGGACAGCATCATGCTCGCACCGTGGCCAACCCCCAATCCCGATACCAAGGACCCCGACTCGGAAGCAGAAATCGAGTGGTTAAAGGGCATTATTGTGGCCATCAGGACGATTAGGTCCGAAGCCAACATACCGCCTGCAACCGTTCTTGAAGTGACCATCGCCAACACGACAGAACAGGATCGGGTGAGGATCGACAGGAATGCCGCCTTCTTACAGCGATTAGCCAAAAGTAGCAGCATCACGGCTCTTGACGACCGAGAATCGGCACCGCCGAGCTTGATGGCCTTATTTGGGGACCTGGAGGTGCGGGTACCTATGGCCGGCCTTGTGGACATCCCAGCTGAACTGTCTCGATTGGATCGAGAAATAGCCAAGATCGAAGCTGATGCAGCAAGGCTCAATGGAAAACTCAGTAATAGCAACTTTATTGAGCGCGCGCCTGAGGAAATCGTGGCGAGTGAGCGCAAGAAATTAGAGCAAGCAGAAGCCGCGCTAAAGGTGCTTCAACAGCAGCGACAACAAATTGAGGAGTTGCGTTCTGAGTAAAGCCCTGATATCACTATACGAGATAATAATTCTAAAACGGTGGAGTCTCAGTCATGTCAGACCGCCATGTAGGAACCGTTAAGTGGTTTAACAACGCGAAGGGCTTCGGCTTTATTACCATGGCAGATCGGCCCGACGATATTTTTGTTCATTTTCGGGCAATCCAGGGCGATGGCTATCGCAGCTTGAATGAAGGTCAGGAAGTCGAATTTGTCCTTGTTGAAGGCCCGAAGGGTCTGCAGGCCGAGGAAGTCACTAAACGCTAATACCCAGACTGGGAGAGGTTTGCTAAGCTCGCGCCCCCGACACAGCGAGTAACGGCATGCCTTCCACGAAATCTTCATCAACAACTGGCAAGAAAAAAACCTCGAGTACGCGCAGCAAGTCCAGTGCGAGCAAAGTTCGGCGCTTTCGAGGGGTAGTGATGCCCTACTCCGGCCACGCCAGTATCCGGGCGGTAAAACGCGCAGGCCACGAGCCCAGCATTCATGGCACCAAACTTTGGAAGTCCAGCTGTCTTATTATTGATTACCTGAAAAAGAACAAGCCATCCCGAACAGATCGCGTTCTCGATGCAGGCTGTGGCTGGGGAGTTACAGGTATCTGGTGCGCCAAGCAGTGGGGATCAGCGACACTGTCAATGGATGCCGATCCCGCCGTCTTCCCCTACCTCAACGCAGTCGCGGAGCTCAACGGCGTCAGCACGGAAGCATGGGTTAAGCGCTTCGAGAAAGTCACCCGCAAAGATCTCGAGGGCATTGATGTCCTAGTCGGTGGTGACATCTGTTTTTGGGACGAACTAGTCGATCCCGTGGGCAAAATGATTGATCGTGCCATCGCGGCGGGGGTCGGAACCATTGTCATTGGTGATCCCGAGAGACCTACGTTCCACGAAATGGCTGAGCGGGCAATAGAAAAGCACGGGGGCGAACTACTTAACTGGCGCTTGGGCGGCACAGTAAAGGCTACGGGTGCGCTACTCGTCATACACAACGACTGACTAATCCAAAAACACAAACACGCCTGCTAACGCGCTCTCCTCAAGAGGGCTATCGCAGTTCTCAAGTGCGGGTCTAAAGCGGGTATCACGTAGCTTTCTTCTTATACTGACTGACGCGTCCACATCGGCAGGCGACAGCACGATATTGGATGCTACCCCACGATCGTTGACCCGCAACTCGACACCCACCCGCGCGCCATCGCCGCGAAAAGCAGGATAGCCGCTGAGCGCCGGATACTCCGGAAGGGGGCCGGGCATGCTGAAACGCTCCGGCCTCAGTTGACAGGCTTTCTGGTAAAGGTCTAAAGCCGCCGAGCGTTTTTGATAGAACCAATGCCAGTCCGCTAATGCCGACAGGGCGTCATGGTCATCGGGGTTGAGCGCCAGCAATCGATCAAATAACCCCTCGCCCTCCTGAAACAACCGGCGCTGAAGCGCTTCCAGGCGAGGCTCTCGCTCCATCGATTGCCAATCCACAGCCCCAACCCGTGGCTCGAATCGCGGATCATCGACAAAGGTGTCAAGCTTGTATTCGAGCAAGTAGTAGAAACGCGCCAAGCGAAAGGTAAAAGGCTGACACCACTCACCACCGACCTCAGGGTCGGCGCAGACGGATTCCGTCATAGCTTCAAATCGGTCATGAAAACGGAGCAGCTCCCTCGCTCTCCCGTCCCACGAAACATCCATAAGGGCATCAAGGGTGACATCAAAAAACTCTGTCGCCGCAGCGAGTTCTGCACCATTAAATGGTGGCAGTCCGGAACCTAGCAATCTGAATTGGTACTCCGCTCTTTTTTCAAAGCCTTGTCGGTCTCCGGAAACCAAGTAAAGGTCGAGAAGACCACGCAGAATCGGCAGCTGCTGATCCCCATGCAGACCATCATTCACTCGAACCGCATGTAACGCCCGGTCGTAAAGTGCTTCCGCGCGCGACAGCTCCCCCGAGTCAGTTGCCAGAGCCGCGGCGGCAAGGGCGGGGGCCACCAGATCCGCATGGTATGGCCCAAGCTCCCGCTGCTGGGCATCCAATGCGGCAATCGCTTGATCGAGGTCCGGAGACGCGATGGCGGTCGCAGGCTCTGACGGTGCTTCGAGATCAGTCCACGATTCGGGCTGAATATCGAGTCCAAAAGGGAGTGGCGTGCCGGCAAAAACCAGACCGCTGTAAAACCCCAGCGCAAACAGAAGATGCCGCACACTAGCCCCGCGTTTCGACACAAGTTGCAATATAGCGCAAAAAAAACCCGCCTCGGAGAGGCGGGCAGAGGCTGAAACGACATTCCCGTCAGGCTGCGCCTCGAAGGGACAAAACGCGACCTGCCGACAGGGAACCTGTCTGCTACTATCCATAACCGTGGCCAATAAGGCTAATGTATTTCCCGACTCACATTCAGTCCTACCTGTTATAGGCATAATGAAATGAACTTAAACAGACTAGCAAGAATAGACCTTAACTTATTGGTTTCATTGTATGTATTGCTAGAGGAAGGTAGCGTCTCCAGAGCCGCAGACCGCTTGTCAATCACTCAGCCAGCCATGTCCAAAACACTGGGACGCCTGCGAGAAACATTCGACGATCCGCTATTTGTGCGCAGTAAAAGAGGCATACAACCCACCCCAAGAGCCTTGGGTTTGGTGGCAGACCTAAAAACAGTGCTTGGGCAAATCGACGGCCTACTCGACGCCGGGGAGTTTTCTCCTGCCGCTTATCGCGGTGAAATCACCCTCGCTATCTCTGAGTACGTCGGCTTCACGCTACTGCCCCCACTATCTGCGCGACTGCAATCCAGCGCCCCTAGACTCCGGCTGAGGACGATTACTCGAGCCGAGCGCCAACTTGATCAGCTCGCGCGAGGTGAACTGGACTTTGCCATTCAGATACATCGCGAGGAATATCCTCCCGAATATACCGTTGCGCCGCTGGCAGCATCGCCGCTTGCGATATTTGTCAGACAGGAACATCCCCTGGTAGAGCAAACTCTGACCAGCGATCTGGTGAAACAATATCCGCAGGTTGCTCTGTACGTGGCAGACCGAGAGGAGCTGATTGGCGGCCAAGTGCTTGCCCGTGGTCTTTTCGAAAGCGACCGAGGCACTTTGGAAACCTCTCATTTACTCACCGCGTTCGAGGTTCTGAGAGAGACTGACTACCTGCTTATCTGCCCCGCCTACCTCGCTCGAAACGAAGGCGCCACGCGCGATATCGTGGCGCTGACTCTGCCGGTCGATCTCACCTTCAGCGTACAGTACTCCCTGATCGCACACCGGCGAACCGAGCACTCACCTGTGCATCAGTGGCTATGGCACGAAATTATCGAAACGGTGCAGGCAATGCGCTTCAGGACCGTGCATCGAGGATGAGGTCGATGGACGGCCCACATCGCGGAAATGTGAGACAATAACTTCATCTGAGCTGTAGCGCCTCCTATGACCCGAGCCCCCGACGAGGCGATCCCGCGTTTTTCTACGCCGATCGTTGAAACACACTGCCACCTCGACTATCTGAGCGGAGAGTTACTTGAAACCGTAATTGCAGCAGCGGTGCGTCAAGGCATAGAGCGCATCGTAACGATTGCAGTCTCACCGGATAATCTCGACACCGTACAAGACATAGCCAACCGTCATGCAGAGGTATGGTGCACTCAAGGCATTCATCCACACGAGGCAAGCTCGTGGGATCAGGAAGTCGCCGCTAGAGTTAACGCCGGATGTTCTCAGGCTAGAACCGTAGCGCTGGGCGAAATCGGCTTAGATTACTTTTACGAACACAGCAATCGCGCCGCTCAAGCTAAGGCATTCGACGAGCAACTCCAAATTGCCGCGCACCAAAACTTGCCCGTGGTCATTCATACCCGCGATGCCGACGAAGATACCCGGGCCATACTCGCAAACCACAGCCGATCACTCGCGAAGAAAGGGGTGATCCACAGCTTTACCAGCTCATTGGCGCTGGCAGAATTTTGCCTGGCAGAAGGTTTTGTCCTCGGCTTTAACGGTATCACTACATTTAAGAATGCCGATAACGTTCGCGCTGTTGTACGCGCTACGCCTCCTGATCGCATTGTGCTTGAGACAGACGCGCCGTACCTCACGCCTGCCCCCTATCGCGGAAAACCCAACGCACCCCGCTACCTTCCACTCATTGCCAAGACCCTCGCCGAGCTCAAGTCTCTCGAAGTCGAACAATTCTTGGCTCTGGCGCACGAAACCAGTCATCAGCTTTTTTTTAAATAATGAACGAACTTTTTTCACCCGGCCAACGCTGGGTCAGTCACGCGGATAGCTCGTTGGGACTCGGTATCGTGACACAGGTCGACGAGCGACGCGTCACACTGCACTTTCCCGCCGTCGAAGAAGAACGGGTATACGCCACTGATCGCGCGCCGCTGACGCGACTTTTACTGAAAAGCGGTGACCGGCTGGCTCGAGAAGACGGTCAGTACTTTACGGTATTGTCTGTGACACATCGCGATGGACTCGCCATCTACGACACGAGAGATGAGGACGGCCGCGAACAGACCGTTTATGAAGCGGAACTCGACGCACACATTGAACTCAATACACCCACGGAACGGCTACTCAACAACCAATTAAGCAGAGCCGGCGACTTTGATTTGCGCCGGATCACATTAGAGCACGGCGCCGCTGGTGAAGGCTTTGGCCTGCAAGGACTCTTGGGGCCCCGCACATCTTTACTATCCCACCAGCTTTACGTGGCAGCCAGCATCGGAAAACGATCAGCGCCCCGTGTGCTCCTTGCTGACGAGGTGGGTCTTGGAAAAACTATCGAAGCCGGGCTAATTCTCAGTCAGCAGCTACTTCGGCAGCGCGTCACACGGGTTTTGATCCTGACCCCAGAATCGCTAACCCACCAGTGGCTGGTAGAAATGCAGCGACGCTTTCACTTGTCCTTTTCACTCCTGAATGAACACCGACTGGAGGACGCCGATCCCGAGGAGGAGTTCTCAGATAATCCGTTAGTGATATCTCCGATCAATCTTTTTTCAAAACAGATAGAGCTGCAAAGCACCGTAGCGGAACTGCAGTGGGACATGGTCATTGTCGATGAAGCACATCACATTACCGGGCTTAGCGACCCGCAGTCCGATCTCGGCGTATTCGTTGCCCAATTGGCAGAACGAACGCGGGGGCTGTTGCTGCTGACCGCCACGCCAGAACAGGCGGGACAAGAGAGTCACTTTGAAAGACTGCGACTTATCGACCCTTCACGCTTTCCCAACTTTGATCAATTCTTGCAAGAGCAATCTCAGTTCGCCCACTGGAATCAAATCATTGAGCGCATAGAAGCCGGCTCACAACCAGAGTTACCCGAAGGAATCGATGGCAGCGGCACCCCTGAGGCACAAATTCAGCAGATGCTAGATCGGTATGGCACAGGTCGAGTGCTATACCGTAATTCACGTCGCGCGGTAGGGGGCTTCCCCGAGAGGCATCTCCATTCCTATCCAATGACTCCGCCGCCTCTTTACGCCAATGGATCTCTTTCCCTGCAGCCTGAACTTGCCTTTGAGGAAGCACAATGGATTGAAGAGGATCCGAGAGTCACTTGGCTTCAGGACGTTCTCAGAGATCTGCGACCAGAGAAGGTTCTGGTGATCTGTGCAAAAAAGGAAACCGCTTTGGCTTTGGAGCATCACCTTCATCTCAAGGCGGGCGTCCGTTGTGCAGCATTTCATGAGGCCCTCAGTCTCGTTGAGCGTGATCGCGCTGCAGCGTATTTTGCGGAGGAGGTGAGTGGGGCCCAAGCTTTGATTTGCTCAGAAATTGGTAGTGAAGGACGTAATTTCCAATTCGCCCGTCACCTTGTCTGCTTTGACCTGCCCGCCCATCCAGATCTTCTTGAACAACGCATCGGACGGCTAGACAGAATCGGCCAGGGTGCAGAAATCCACATTCATGTCCCCTATTTTATCGGCACCGCTCAGGAATCCTTATTCCTGTGGCTGCATGAAGGCCTCAACGCATTTTGCGCCACCTGCTCATTTGGGCATCAGATCTACAGTGAGTTTGAATCGACTCTACGATCTGTGATGCGAGACAAACACAGCCTCAACACACTCATTCAAGCCACCAGCCAACGGCGCGAAAAATTAGCACTTGAAACTGAACGCGGGAGAGACCGTCTATTAGAGAGGCACTCGCATGACAAAGATATTGGAAGCCAAATTATCAATAGCCTTGAGCAAAGAGAATCGGCCTCCGCACTTTATGACTTCACTGAATTGCTCTTCGATCGAATGGGAATCGATCAG
Organism: Luminiphilus sp.; assembly: GCA_038112515.1. Taxonomy (GTDB): domain Bacteria; phylum Pseudomonadota; class Gammaproteobacteria; order Pseudomonadales; family Halieaceae; genus Luminiphilus. The sequence continues at coordinate 36,010 of JAYNNB010000002.1, read as the reverse complement.
GACTATCTCGAGGAGAAACTGTCCCTAATCAGACCGACTGAAAATTTGGTCACGGGACAATTACCCGGTCTGAGCGAGGATGGCACGACCGTGACTTATGATCGCGCGACAGCGCTCGCCCGTGAAGACGTGGTTTTTCTCACTTGGGAGCACCCCATCATCATCGAGTCAATGGCCGCGCTTTTGGGGAGTGATATTGGCAAAGCCTGCCTTGGCACTTTCTCGCACAAAGGCGTTCCCGCCGGCACTTTTCTACTTGAGGCGGTATTTCGTGTCGAATGTCTCGCACCCCGCTACCTCCAAGCAGGCCAATTCCTCGATTACACGCCCTTGCGAATGCTGGTAACGAAGGACGGCAAAGAGGTGGGGGATAAATTGTCGTCCGCCTTTTTGACAGGCGCACTGCAATCCGTCCCCACCGCCACCAGCGCAGCGGTGCTCAGCAAATTGAGGGCGAGTCTGGAGTCACTGGTGGACGCACTCGACAGACGTGCCGTCGACGCCCTCACCGAGCGTCGCGATGCAGCCCTTAAAAGCGCCACTATTTTCTATGAAGACGAGCTTAGCAGGCTCGCTTATCTCAGCACGATCAACCCCGGCGTCACCCAACGCGATCTCGAGGTCATTTCAGCAGAGCAGCAGGCGTGCCTCAGCGCGCTCCAACAGACTAGGCCGATGCTGGAGGGCCTGCGCGTTTGCATCGCCGTCTAACTGGATGTCAGGGTCGGTACCAGATCGCCGACGTGTAGGCCCGCTCCTGAATAATGTCGGGCCTGCGGGTATCTATGGTTGGATCAGCCAATGCCAGCTTGTCTAACAGCGAATGACGCGCGGTTGGAATTTGCAGCACACGAACGTAATAGAAAGCGGCCTGCCCCGCATCAAAATCAGGGTCAATCCATAGTTTGCTGAAACCGGCAACGCCGATAGTATTCGCCGTTAAACCCGTTTGCATGTCCACACTGGCCCCCACTGGCTCCAACCGACCATCCTCCGCCAGACGGTTCTCGCCCGCCCAAGCGACGTCGTAAACCTTTTCTTTGCTCGCCCCGGTAGCATCGATCCAACCTTTTACGACCTGAACTCGGTCAAGATAAGCACCCTTAGGATCAGCTTGCGCCTCCACCAACAAACTAAATTGACGACCCTCGGAAGCTCCCACAATTTCGCCCCCCATAGGCGTCGCGCGATGAGCGATACTCGCGGGATAAGCGGCATCATCCATCATGTCTCTGGTCAAATCCCAGCCGCCGTAGACGCGCACCGTAATACGCGGGCCCGTCGTAGCGTATACCTCCCGTCTTCGCATGGCTGCCAGAATCGCCTCACGTGTATTGTCGGTCGCCCACACTGCGGCCAGTCCCGAGGCACTCATGCCCCAACCAAAGGTACCCCGGGCATCGTCCGACCAGCCCCCCGATTTCCTCGAGGGGACCGAGTCAGTGGCCATTTTGCCGTGAAAGTTATGCTCCTCAGCAGAGGGCAGTCCTGTATGCGCATCGGTCGAGCCAATCACGCCAAATTGAAAGGGATTCAGGCCTATTTTTTCCTGCAGACTAAGGCCCGTTCGCAAAGCACTACGGATGTAGTCCCCCTCTTTCGGAACGTAGTCTGTCCACTCTCGCTGGATATAATACGGATAGGTTTCAAAATCACTGAACGGATCATCGGGTGAGAGCGCCGGATGGGTCTCGGAATCCCCTTTGATTTGCGTAATCTCAACCACGGGCTCCCAATATCGACGAATCTGCGCGTAATCCTTGGTGATATCAGCACCACGAATATCTCGCACATCAAACATAGAACCCTTGGAAATGTTCGAATTGTGGGGGATAGCGATAAAATTACCCCCCGTAGCCGCACTGGTCTCCTCAAGCCACGCCCACAGATCACTGGGGAACGAACTATCATCAAATCCGAAGGGTGCAAAGGTTTGAGCCTGTGCGGCATCGACGTCAGACATCACGATGCGATGGAGGTTGGCGCCACCCGGAATCAGTGAGTACTCCCAGCCAATCAAGGCTGAAAAAACACCCGGCTCGTTGTGCGCATCAGCCGCATCCGTAATCAGCTTCCAGGTGTCAATTTCCACCGTCGGCTGCCGGGGAATCAAGCCACTCGCTCGATCCTCGTCCCAACCCTCCATAGCCTCCACTGCATTATCCGAGGGCTTGGGCAAAATTGAAGTGAACAGCTCGCGCCCGGACTGTTCGTCAATCGCGTCTCGCAACAAATACTGTACAAAGCGCGTCCAAAGGCGATCACGCAGAGACAAGCCCTCAGTCACCATAGGATTAAAATAAAGACTTCTTATAACGCCGAGATACTCGGCGTGGTCGGAAACCACCAAAAAATCCAGCGGCGTACCAATTTGCACTCGGGCTTTATGCCCCGGATGCTCGACTGGAATTCCCTTGGCGTAGCGATAAGCAGTATCGGGAGTAGCGGTCAGATTGCCGTTGGTAAAGGCATCAGAGGAATAAGTAGAGTGCAGGTGAGTATCACCCCACAAGACCCGCTTTTCATCAACCGCGAGCGCCTCGGCACAACTGACTGAGACGGGGAGGAAAATCCCAAGAACAACCCCGGCAATAAGCGCGGAAAACCTCCAACCCGGCACGTCTTTATCAACGTCAATCTGTTGCCTGTACATCGTTTTCGCTCCACCCGGGCTTGGAAGTGCCCTTTCCTGCGGCTCTAAGTAAATCCGGCCTCTAATTCATTTCCCCTGCCAGTTTGGCGCGCGCTTTTGAAAAAACGCCTTGATCGCTTCCTTAGAATCATCGCTTTCTACGCAGAACGCCTGCAACGCGGCTTCTTTGGAAATCGTATCAGAAAGATTATGCGATGCCGCAAAAGACAAAGACTCCTTGGTATAACGCAAGGCCAGGGGCGAACGATTTGCCAACTCCTGAGCATAGCTCATAGCGTGAGACGCAAAATCTTCATCAGGAAAGATCTGATTTGCCAAGCCCCAATCCACGGCTTTTTCCGCAGTCAGTTTTTCGCCGAACGCCATCAGTTCATAAGCGCGTTTGGCACCAATGAGGTGAGGGAGCAACCAAGTTGCACCGCCATCGGGCACCAAGCCGATACCCACAAAAGGCTGATAAAGAAAGCTACTTTGCGCCATTACCACCAAATCGCAGGCCATAGCGTAGGAATAAGAAATGCCCGCACAGGGCCCGTTTATCGCGGCAATCCAAGGCTTTCTTGCATGATGAATCGCGAGAACACCGGGCTTGTACTCCGAGTTCAATTGATCCTCAACACCCTCGCCACCATTGGGCATCGGCTCAGACGTATCCGAGAGATCAGCACCCGCTCCAAACGCGCGTCCCGCCCCCGTAAGAACAACCGCCCAGATCTCATTATCGGCGTTGACTTCCTGCGCGGCACGCAAAAACTCACGTCGCAAAGCGCCGTTGAAGCTGTTCAGTTTGTCGGGTCGGTTGAATGAGATCCGGGCTACTCGGCCCTCTCTTTCTAACAGTATGGTTTCGTAATCACTCATCGTGTCCTCCAAAGAAATTTATTCCGCCTGTACCGCGGCCCCGGACTCCAAGATTGCAGCCATCTCTGTCTCCGACATCCCCGCTCCCTGTAGCACGGAAACCGTATCGGCCCCGAGGGAGCGTGTGCCGTGGCGAATCTCTGATGGCGTCCTCGCAAACCGTGGCGCAGGGCTGGGATGGATCAAGCCCTCCACATCGGAATACACGGTGCGTTCGCTGTTGGCAGGGTACTGCGGCGCCTCAAGCATCGTCAGCACGGGCGCGAAACATGCGTCACTGCCCGCCATGATCGCATCCCATTCATCCCGCGTTTTTGTTCTCAAGACTGATGCCAGCTTTTCTTTCAGCTCAGGCCATTGGGAGGTGTCGTGCTGAGCCTGAAATTGGGGGTCGCTGATATTTGCGCGAGAGAGCAACTCGGCATAGAACTGCGGCTCGATCGCCCCAACCGCCACATACTTTCCGTCCGCACACTCGTAGGTATCGTAAAAGTGTGCTGCGCCATCGAGGAGATTCGCCTCTCGCTCCTCGGCGTTCCAGGCCCCTATTTGCTGAAAACCCTGCATCATCCACATCAGTTGCGCTGTGCCGTCCACCATGGCGACGTCGACCACCTGCCCCTGCCCCGACTTCTGGGCTTCCAGTAATGCTGCAAGGATGCCCGTCACCAACAGCATGCCACCGCCGCCAAAGTCACCGACAAGATTCAGAGGGACTACCGGACGCTCCCCTCTGCGCCCTATCGCATGCAGCGCACCGGTTATCGCTATGTAATTCAAGTCGTGACCAGCAGCTTGCGCCAATGGCCCTGTCTGCCCCCAACCGGTCATGCGAGCGAATACGAGCTTGGGGTTTTTTGCCAAGCACGCCTCGGGGCCAAAACCCAGTTTCTCGCAGACACCGGGACGATAAGGGTCAATCAGCGCATCTGCTTGCTCGATCAATTTCATGAGTGCCGCATGCCCTGCAGGTTGCTTTAGATCCAGCACGACAGATTTTTTGTTTCTGCCGCTGACGGGCTCTGCCAATTTGGGGTCTGCCGCTCCCGGCCGCTCGATACGGATAACCTCTGCACCCATATCGGCCAGAATCATCCCTCCCATGGGCGCAGGCCCGATGCCCGCAAGCTCTACTATCTTATAACCACTTAAAGACCCCATCTCGTCCTCTCAAAAATTGCGCTGATTGAAGGCGTCGTAATGATCGCCGAGGCAATGCCGTCCGATAATCAACTTCATTATCTCGGAACTACCGGCATAAATAGTGGCAATTTTGGCATCTGCAGATTGGCGACTGATCGGGTACTCATCCATAAAACCGGCGCCGCCATGGAGTTGCAGGCCCTCATCAGCAACGCGCTGCTGTAGTTCAGAGGTCTTTAGCTTTGCGACAGCGGCATCCTCAGCAGACAAATTTCCCGCATTAAATGCCAGCGCGGCCTGATCGACATAGCATTGGGCAATGTCCAGCTCCGCGCGCAGTTCCGCCATTTTAAATTGGGTGTTCTGCATACTGGCCAGCGACTTACCAAACACTTCGCGTTCTCGGACAAAATCCGCGGTGATATCCCAAGAGAGCTGCGCCGCGGCAAGATAGCCCATAGCACCCAACAGCCGCTCCTCGGCAAGCCCCTCCATCAGATAATAAAAGCCCTTGTGAGCCTCACCCAACACATTGGCTTTGGGGACTTTAATGTCGTTAAAAAATAGCTCGGCGGTATCCTGAGCTTTCAAACCCAGTTTTTTTAAATTGCGTCCACGTTCAAACCCTTCCCATTCGGATTCGACCAAAAAAAGCGTCATAGCGTGGGGATTGTTTTGCGGATCGGTCTTTGCTGCGACAACCACGAGATCACAGTTGATGCCGTTTGAAATGTACGTCTTTTGGCCGTTAAGTAACCAGTGATCATCGTGTTCGACGGCATGGGTCCGCATACCCGCCAAATTACTGCCGGCGTCGGGCTCAGTCATCGCGACCGCGAGAATAATATCTCCAGAGACTGCTCCGGGAATGTAACGCTCAATTTGGTCCTCCGTGCCGAAACGCGTGATGTAGGGCGCAACAATTCGGCTATGCAGAGAGCCAAACCAGTCACTGCATCGAGCATAAGCCAACTCCTCGATGATCACTTGCTCCCAGCGGATATCGTAGTCGTTCATTCCACCAAAACGCTCTTCGGGCCAAACCATCAAAAACCCTTTATCGCCGGCCTTCTTAAAGATTTCTCGATCGACAATGCCTTGCTCGCGAAATCTCTCCATATGAGGAACGACCTCTTCAGCCAAAAATCGCCGATAGGCCTCGCGGAACATTGTTTGCTCGTCGGTAAATTGTCTAGTGAGCATAGCGCCCTCCTGCATTGGCATATCGAGTTGCACCGGAACCTTTTTCGGCGCTGTCAAAATGGTTCATCACTAATCCTTGCGAAATCTTGCCTTGGGACCTCGGCTCACGGCGTCGGTTTTGCCTCGGTATTTGCCGGCATGCTGCCGGACGGTTGCCATGACGGCTTCTAGCGCAGGAGACGAGCAAAAAAACGCGCAGCGCTGGGCTTTAATCCGCAGACCCGGGATCCAAAACCTCTTTTAGCTCCCGCTTCAGAAACTTACCATTGGCGTTACGTGGAAGCGGCTCTGCAAGAAACCACACGTACTTCGGCACCTTGAACGCCGCCAGTCGCGATGCCATATGCTCTCTGAGACCTGGCGCATCAAGAAGGGCTCCGGGCTTAAGGTGAACTGCGACACCCACTTCCTCGCCGAGCCGTTCATCGGGCACCGCAAAAGCCACTGTCTCAAGTACCGCGGGATGCGTGTATAGGGCGCCCTCGACCTCTGCACAGTAGATATTCTCTCCACCGCGCAAAATCATGTCTTTCGCGCGATCGACCAAATACAAAAATCCGTCCTCGTCGAAATAGCCGATGTCGCCGGTATGCAACCAGCCGTCCACAATGGTTTCCGCCGTTGCTTCGGGTCGGTTGAGATAGCCTTTTATTACTGGAGCGCCTTTGACCAAAAGCTCACCAGCCTCCCCGGCGGGCAGCGCCTCACCCGCATCGTTAACGATTTTACCCTCCAGGGTGGGAACCAAAGGACCACAACTCTGTGGCCGAGCCAAAAAAAGATCGCCGGTCGTGTACGTCGTGATACCACAGACTTCCGTCATGCCATAACCCTGAGCGGGCTTCGCGCGCTGAGTCGACTCCACGACCTTGCTCGGCAGATCAGGATGCATCGCCGCGCCACCACCACCCAGAGAATTCAAACTGGAGGTGTCGTAATCAGCAAAATCGGGGTGCGCAAGCAGTTCACGGGTCATCATGGGGACTGCGCTCAGCGTATTCACTTTTTCACGCTCAATCAGCTTCAGCGCCTCACTGATATCCCACTTGTACATGAGCACGAGCTTGCCGCCACTGATTGTTGCCCCGTGCATAACACAGTTATTGGCCGTGACGTGGAAAAGGGGTGTTGCAACCAGAGACGTGGCCGCGGGCGCCGATATTGGTGCATCAACGGTATCGCCTCGATTCATTGCCTGAGTAGTGGCAAAAATCTGCCCCATCGCAGCCACATTCATGATGTTGTGCACACAACCCCTGTGAGTCAGCTGGGCTCCCTTTGGGCGGCCGGTAGTACCCGAGGTATAGAAAATACAGGCGTCGTCGTCAGGATGAATCTCTGGCATCGGCAAATCGCTGGACTCACCCACCGTCACCTCCCACTGCGTCGCAGCGATTGGTGGACTGTGGTCTCTCACCGCAACAACGGCAACCTCCGGAAAGTCGCCCGCAATATCGGCAAAGACGGAAAGCCTCTGATCATCCGCCACCAAAACTTTGGGTTTCGAGTCATTAAGGGCATAGGCCATTTCGTCCGCCACCCACCAGGCATTCATGCCAACCACCACACCACCCACGGCAATGACGCCCCAGTAGGCAAATATCCATTCCGGGTAATTTCGCATGGCAATTGCCACCCGATCACCGGATCCGACCCCGTTTGCTTGCAGCCAGTTTGCGAAGCTAGCGACGACATGACCTGCCTGTTTAAAGGTCCAGCGTTCATCGCCGTAGACAATGTACTCCTGGTCACCGTACCCCTGCCCCAGCAGCCAGAGGTCTCGCATCGATCCCGGTGCCTGCTGATAAGCCTTGAGAGCGTGCCCCCCTACCTCGATCGTTGTGACCTCTAGAAAGGCCCCCGGCGCAGTCACCATTTCCACCGCCTGACGGTAATACTGTATGACCTGGTCAGTACCCATATGTCATTTGCCCCTTAGATTTTTTTTGTTCGGGATCAACACCTAGATTGAAGCCGAAAGCTTGCGCAAGATACCCTAACGCAATACAGACAACCAGTTGCCGGAGCGCGAGTATTGGCAGGTATAATGCCAATAGCTTTGCAAGTAAGCCAGCCTGAGCAAATGCTTGGCTTCGCGCCGCCCCCTTGGCGGCGACCCTACCCGCAAACGAGGATCAAAATGAGTGCACAAGACCTAGACCTGACTCAACTGGAACCTTGGCTTCGCGAGCAGATACCGAACATAGCGGGCGGGCTGAGCGCAGAGAAATTCGCCGGCGGACAATCGAACCCGACCTTCAAGCTCACCCTGGGTGAGGCGCATTACGTATTAAGACGAAAGCCACCGGGCGAACTTTTGGCCTCCGCCCATGCAGTCGATCGTGAGTTCCGCGTACTCGACGCATTGCGCAATACCGAGGTGCCAGTGCCGAATGCGGTAGCCCTGTGCACCGACGACAACGTTATCGGGTCAATGTTCTACGTCATGGAGCATCTGGAGGGGCGCATCTTCTGGGATCCCGCCGTGCCCGAGGTCAGTAATGAGGAACGAACCGCTATTTATGACGAAATGAATCGCGTATTGGCGGCCTTGCACTGCGTTGATGTGACTGCGGTGGGCCTCTCTGATTACGGCAAACCCGGCAACTACTATGCCAGGCAGATTGGGAGATGGACCAAGCAATATCGAGCATCAGAAACCGAGCTTGTCCCCGATATGGAGGCTCTCATCGAGTGGCTGCCTCATCATATCCCGGAGGGTGAGGAGCGAGTCGCACTGGTGCACGGAGACTACCGCCTAGACAATATGATATTCCATCCAACCGAACCTCGAATCATTGGCATTCTCGACTGGGAGCTCTCAACGCTGGGCGACCCGCTTGCAGATCTCGCCTACCAACTAATGGCCTGGCGGTTCCCTCGAGAGGGAGGCATTGCTGGCCTGGAGGGCCTAGATCGATCTTCTTTGGGTTTGCCTTCGGATGAGGACTATATTGCCTCGTACTGTCGACGCACGGGCCGTGACGGTATCGACAATTGGTCTTTCTACATGGCGTTTTGCTTTTTCAGAATAGCCGCCATTCTACAAGGCATTAAAAAGCGCGCTCAGATAGGCACTGCTTCGAGCGCTGAAGCCGATAGCCGCGCGATCATGGTCGGCCCACTCGCTGCATTGGGCGCCGCCTGCATCCCCTAATCCGCCGAGCGACGGCCTCAAGCGGCGCTACTTTTTGCTCGCACACGCGCCATATTCCGCTTCACCGGCACCGACTTTGCGCGCGACTTGGATGCTTTTCGCTCAGCGCCATCTCTCAGGGATTTCATTTGCGCCGCGGTGGGAGGAGGTCTGCGCCGGGAACTTTTAGGCCGCCGATAGGTGCCGGCTGCAGGTCTGAGATCGCCGTATTCGAAACGATGCAGGATCTCTTCGAGCGTCCTCGAGATTTGAGTGCAACGACGCACGGACTCCAGTCGGCTGAAGGTGGCGCGCCTACCCTCATTAACCAGCACACGCAGCTCTTCGGTACTTGGTTGGCTGATCAATTTGAGGGGATTCTGCAACCGGAATTTAGGGACGATGTTAATGTCGCCTGAGTACTCCTGATCAAGTAGTGCATGAATTCCATGCAGCATCATATTGAATTTTGGCCAATTATCGCCATATTTTTTCGCAACGCCGCGGTAAAAATTGAGCACTTCCCGACCGATGCCGATACCCAAGGACGACGCGGCGCGTCTGAGCGGCCGCGTGCGCTCCTCGCGGGGGAGAAAAGCGCGAGCCACCGGATTTACCATGCTGACAATGTAATGATTGGTCGAAAATAGTCGCGAGAGTCGCTTTGCCGGCAGATCATCCGCCACAGAACCATCCACCCAACGACGGGCTGGAAGATAAGGCTGTGGTTCACCCCGCTCGTTCTTTGCCTGCAGCATCACAGGCGGAAACACGCCCGGGATAGCGCAAGAAGCCATTGCAGCGGAGCGCAAATAAACGTTGGGAGAAGACACCGCGTTCAACAAGCGGGACCGCTGATGCGGTTCCGCGGGCGCCACGGTGATACTGACCTGCCTACCCGTCTTCGCATAGGCCTCTGCAAAGGTGAGGTCAGGAATCGTGGCGGCTATCAGTTGCTCGGTATTTTCAGCGGTGAAGCGATCCCCGACCCCAATTAACCACCTCCGAATCAAAGCAGCGGCATCGTTGCCGCCAGACTCCAACAGTCTGATGAAATCGAGCTGCTGCATCTCTTCATCTGTGTAGGCGGCCAGCGCTGCCGCTACAATCGAACCTGCGCTCGATCCTGATATCACTCTTGGCAGCAAACCATGCCTGAGCAGTTCGGTGACGACACCAACGTGCAAAAAGCCCAACACACCACCGCCACTGAGCATCAGCGCAGAACGGCCGTAACAGACGTTACTGCGGTAGAAAAAATCGAGCTTTTGCTGAACCGGTATGACCTCGTCAGGCAGTTCCGCCAACAAACGGAGTGCCTCGTCAATTTCCTGAATATACTGCTCTATGAGAACTTTGGTACCAGACTTCGCTTGCCGGTAAAGAACGCTCTTGCCCATCCCGCCCATATTGCCGTGGATGCCTTCGTTCAACGCATATAGCAAGCCTGACCAATCTTTGCTCTTGCGAAATTTGCGCAAGCGGTCCAGTCGGTAGCGTATCTGTGCATGATCGTAGAGATCAGAGGGCTCCTCAAGACGCCACTCGGACATACCACTTGCGGCGTCGTGTTTCTCAGCGGCCGCAAACCACTCGTCGTATGAAACGGCGAGATCCATGTCTCTGTCGTGTTGCCGCAACTCCGATTTAGTCGTCAACTACCGCCACCTCGCCACTGAAGTCTGTTAACGAATACGCAGTGCACAGCATAGAGGCTCAATGCTTCTGCCACCAGCTTGACAAATCAATTGTTCATGAAGCCGCTCGGTAGGCGTCCTGCAAATGTCGCTTATAGAGCTTGCCATTATCCATCCTCGGCAGTTGCTCTAAAAAATCGATTCGCCTCGGGACTTTTATGGTCGAGAGACGTTCACGCATCCACAGAGACAGCTCTTCGGCCGTTTCTTCCGTCGCATCGGCCCAATCCATCGGCTGCACTACAGCAACCACCTCTTCGCCAAACTCTGGATGAGGCACGCCGAAAACCGCCACATCTGCCACCTTAAAGTGCGTAATCAGTAACCCTTCGATCTCGGCAGGATAAACATTCACCCCCCCCGTAATAATGGTGAAGTTTTTGCGGTCGGTGAGATAAAGAAAACCCTCTTCATCGAGATAGCCAACATCACCCATGGTGCTCCAGCCCTGTTCGTTGAAGGCTTCGCGTGTTTTTTCCGGTTCGTCAAAATACTCGAAAGGTCGACTATTGGCGAAATACACGTCACCCACCTCACCTGGGCCCAGCACCTCACCATTTTCACCGAGAATGCGCGGCTCGCCGATGATGGCTTGGCCCACGGAACCCTTATGGGTCAGCCAGTTTGCAGAGTCGATAATGGTAAAGCCATTGCCCTCACTACCCGAGTAATACTCCACGATCACCGGCCCCCACCAATCAATCATGGCTTCTTTCACATCGATCGGACACGGTGCCGCAGCGTGGATGGCACACTTCATGGAACTAAGGTCGAAACGTTGTCGCGCTGCCTCCGGGAGCTTCAACATGCGGACAAACATAATGGGCACCCATTGACTGTGTGTCGCTCGGTAACGCTCGATCAGCGCTAACGCCTGCTCTGGATCAAAGTGTTCCATGATGACTGACGTGCCACCCAGGCCCAGCACCATCAAATTGTAGTGCAAGGGAGCCGCATGGTAGAGCGGCGCGGGCGACAGATAAATCGTCTCGACACCGAATCCAAAGAAAGCACCGACACTACCTGCCATCGGATGATCAGCATGAATGCTATCGGCGTGGGGCTTCCAGTACACGCCCTTTGGCTTGCCCGTCGTTCCCGACGAATACAGCATGGGCGCGCCCAGAAACTCGTCGGAAATGGGCGTGTCGGGCAAGACCTTGAGTTGCTCCTCGAGCGATTCGAAGCCGGGGATATCTCCACCTACAGACAAGCATCGGCCAAGACCCTGCGCCGCGGCGGCGGCCTCGGTAGCAACATTGGCAAGGCTCGCAGAGGCAATAAACAACTTCGCCTTACAATTCGTGATGATGTACGCGGTCTCATCCTGTTTGAGATGCGTGCTGATGGGGGTAAATATGACCCCCGCCCGAAGCGCCCCCTGAGCAACCTGCAAAAACTCGCGGCAATTCTTCATCATCATTGCGATGTGGTCCCCGCGCTGTACGCCCGAGAGCCGCAGTAGGTGTGCTATCTGGTTAGACCGGCAATCCAGCTCACGATAGGTGACCACCTCCCCCGAAGCGCCCAGAATATAAGCGGGTCGGTCAGGAGTTTCCGTTGCGTAGGCAGAAAAATGGGGCATGAGTGACCTCTTTTTGGGATTATGATGCATCTTCACTATACATTTTCGGGAATGAGATGGTAGAGGTTGTCGCCGAGGAATCGGGCCGAAGTATCAGAGCCCAATGTCGAGATGGAAGCTTCAGCGGCCAGACGTCCGGATTGGCCCCGGGATATGTTCAAGCGAACGTGGTCATCCTACCTACGGGCGCCGCTCAGCACTTCCAAACCTTTTGCCAAAGAAATCCTCGACCCTGCCCACTGCTGGCCATGAGCCCCGAAATGGGGGACCCGAAGTTGCCCGAGCTGGGAAGCGACATCGACATCCGGACCGACTTGCCAAAATATCGCGTATGGCGCGACGGTCTCTTGGCTGAGCAGGTGACTGACATATCCGACCTCTGGAGACTCGACTGGACGGCCTTTGCACTCGGCTGCTCCTTCTCTTTCGAGGAGGCACTATTGGACGCCGGAATCGAGATCCGCAACATTACCGAGGGCGTCAATGTCCCGATGTACACGACACAAATTCCTTGCGCAGAGGCAGGCCCTTTCGCGGGACCAATGGTGGTGAGTATGCGACCGATGTCAGCCGCTGATGCCATTCGGGCCGTACAGATCTGTTCCCGGTTTCCGTCTGTGCATGGCGCGCCCATTCATCTGGGAGATCCTTCAGAAATCGGCATAGCGGATCTGAATAAACCCGATTTTGGTGCCGCGGTCACCGTCAAGCCGTCAGAGATACCCGTCTTCTGGGCCTGCGGCGTGACGCCACAAGTCGCACTGCAAGCCGCAAAACTTCCGCTAGCCGTAACGCATGAACCCGGCCACATGCTGGTAACCGACCTGAAAAACACTGACTTGGCGATTTTCTGATGACAAAACGACTGATCCTGAACTGCGATATGGGAGAGAGTTACGGCGCCTGGACGATGGGCGATGACGCAGCAATCATGCCGTTGATTGACGCCGCTAATATCGCCTGTGGGGGCCATGCCGGAGATCCGGGCACGATGAGGCACTGTGTGACACTGGCGCGTCGTCACGGAACAGAAATTGGCGCCCACGTCTCATATCCAGACCTACAGGGCTTCGGACGAAGGGCCATGGACATCCGGGGGCCCGAACTAATCGATTTAATCCATTATCAGATCGGTGCTTTGGATGGAATTGCAAGAACCTATGGGACCCGTGTCACTTTCGTGAAACCTCATGGCGCTCTCTACCACGCGATGCTTTCAGACCCTGGCACACTGAACGACGTAATGAGAGCCGTTGCTGGCTGGCATACCGACTTGTCTCTCGTTGTGCTCGCCACACCCCGAGATCGCAAAACCGTGCAATTGGCGGTAGACCATGGACTAACGCTACGTTACGAGGCGTTTGCAGACAGGGGCTATACCAGCCGCGGGCTGCTCATTCCGCGAGACAAACCAGATGCCTTGTTAAATTTGGAAGAAGCGACTCAGCAATCACTGGCGATCGCGCAGGACAATCTTCGCACGCCGAAGGGAAAACGAATCCCCGTAAATGCCGACACTCTGTGTGTGCACGGTGATACGCCCGGCGCCCTCAAGATGATCAAAGCCATTCGCGGCGCACTGGATAAAATGTGAATGGAATTTACCGTGGGCCCTGCTGGAGATCTTGGTTTGCGTCTGGCTTTTTCACACGCACCCTCCCCCTCCCTAACCCATCACTTGCTCTCCATTCAGAGCGCTGCCAGACGCCGGTTTGCAGACGCGCTCCTTGACAGCATCGTTGGCTACAACACACTGACCCTCTCATTTAAGCCCTTGAAGCTGGATCGAGAGCGAGCACATCACTGGCTGGAGGAACATGCCTCGCGCGCTCGCAGTGAAACCGATGCCTCGGAAAACACCTGTAAAACCGTGACTCTGCCAGTGCTTTATCACCCCAGCGTCGCCCCTGATCTTGAATGGCTAGCAGCACAGAAAAATCTTGCAGTGGATGACGTGATAACGCTGCATAGCGAGCAAAGTTATTTCGCCTACGCCACCGGTTTTGCCCCCGGATTCTGCTATCTGGGTACCGTAGATGAGCGCTTGGCCACGCCACGGATCGATACGCCTCGCAGCGAAGTACCCGCTGGGTCTGTTGCCATCGCAGATCAGCAAACAGCCGTGTATCCGTGCGCATCACCGGGCGGTTGGCGGCTGATCGGTGCCTGCCCTCTATCGCTCTTCAATCTTGCATCGGATCCCGCCGCGTTGCTGTCTGTCGGTGACACCGTCAAATTTGAGCCGATTTCTCTCGCTGACTTTCAGACTATGAGGGACCATCGGGACAAAGCATGAGAACAGTGACTCTCATTCGCGCAGGTATTGCAACGACCGTTCAGGATGTGGGTCGACCGGGACATCAGCAATCCGGCATTCCGCCCGGAGGCGCCATGGACGAATACGCCATGCATCTTGGTCAACGTCTGCTCGGACACGAGGACAATGAAGCGGCACTGGAGTTCGTATACGGCGACTTGGCTTTCACAGCCTCGGATCGGTGCCACTTTGTCGTGACGGGGGCCCCGGCAAGCATTACGATTGGCGCGGCGAGCAGCTGTAACGGCAGAGTCATTGAAGTCGAAGCAAACGAGATGGTCACCATCAAAGCCAGCGGCCAAGGCCTCTATAGTTACCTCCATATCGCCGGAGGCATCGCAACATTACCCTGCCTCGGTAGCCGGAGCACTTCTCCCAGAGAGGGGGTGGGCGGCCTAGAAGGAAGGCACCTGATCGATGGAGACATCCTACCGTTGGGGCGAGCGAAACCCACCCTGCAGCCATTTCAAATATCCGAGCCGGGTATCCGTCAACGAGATATCCTTTCTCTTAGATTTGTGCCTGGATTCCAATTTGAGCTGTTCCCTGAATCAACTCGCCAAAACCTGCAATCACAGACCTTCTCCGTGACCCCTCGATCCAACCGCATGGGCATTACACTCGAGGGCAACCCCATCGAGACGAACGTCAAAACCCTGCTCTCTGAGGCGACCTGCTATGGAGCCATACAGATACCGCCGGATGGTAAACCGATCATCCTGTTGAATGACCGACAGACAGTGGGCGGCTACCCAAAAGCAGGTGCAGTTATCGGTAGCGACTGCCAACGCCTGGTTCAATCTCGACCCGGCCAGCGCACTCAGTTTATCGCCATAACCCCTCAGGAGGCTGACCGCATTGTCTGGTTGGAACATCACTACCGTGAGAGCAAACTGTCGTGAACGCCTACATCAGTAACGACAAGATAGAAGCGATAGAACTACAGTTGATCGCGCATGATCACCGCGGAATGAGTCATGTCCGCAAAGCGCTGGTTCCGGGCTATCTGGCGCGTGCCGCAGAGCTGCTCCACAGCCAGCGCGGCAGGGTCTACATCATTACAGGGTTTCCTGTGGCTGGCTCTTTTGAGACGGATGGGCCCGCGGGAGCAATGGCGATCTATCGCCTATGTGAAAAGATGAACCTGATACCCGCCATCCTCTCTGACAATACAGTCACCCGCTGTCTTAGCCCAGCGTATCGATGCCATGATCTGGCGACCGGGTCACGGGAACAAGTCCGTAATGCAGTCCAAGATTTCTATCAGAGGGAGCCACCCAGTTTGGTGATCAGCATCGAGCGTCCCGGCGCCGCCGAAGATGGGCTGTATTACAACATGGCGGGCAAAGATATTTCGGCACAGTGCACGCCTGCCGAACCTTACCTGGAACTCGCGCCCTGCCCGGTTATCGCGATTGGTGACGGTGGCAACGAACTCGGCATGGGCAAGGCAATCGCTGCGCTTGACGCCCTCGACATTCATCCTGCAGTCAGCACCTGCGATGAGCTCATCGTCGCGGATGTTTCAAACTGGGGCGCCTATGCTCTATGCGCGTTGACCTACGCTCAGCTTGGCACTATCCCAGACATGGCGTCGGACATTCACAATGATCTGTCTTTTCTCGTGGCGGCCGGAGCAGTAGACGGGGTCACCGGCCAGCAAATCGCAACGGAGGACGGATTTGCAGAGGACGCCGGCAGCGCGCTCACAAGCCATATTATCCATCTACTACAGCGAGACAAAAGCCTATGACAGTCGCGTATCTGAATGGCGAATTTGTCCCCCTCAGGGAAGCAAAAATATCACCGATGGACCGCGGCTTCCTTTTCGGAGATGGTGTATACGAAGTCATTCCCTGCTACGCGGGTAAAACGGTGGCCATGGGGTACCACATGGAACGCCTCAAAAACTCCCTTGACGGCATCAAACTCGGTGGCACGCCATCCGACTCGGACTTGAAAGCGGTCTTACACGAGTTAATTGCATTAAATGGCAGTGGTGATTTGGGTATATAC
>JAYNNB010000002.1:1862-19329 GCA_038112515.1 Luminiphilus sp. | reverse complement strand
GGGTTGTGGAAAAGCGACAGCACGCGTTTCCCGAGCACGCCACACCGACCATTTTTGCTTATGCCTTCCCCATCAATCCCCCCTGCGACGGATCCATCGATCAAGCAACCTGCTTCACTACAGTAACCCGCTCTGATGCGAGATGGGCGAGATGCCATATCAAGTCGACGGCCCTGCTGGGTAATGTGCTCCATATGATGGAGGCAATCGATGAAGGCGCTGAGGAGGTGTTACTTTTCAATGAGCAGGATCTCCTCACTGAAGCAGCGGCATGCAACGTATTTGTCGTAAAAGATGGACTGATCCTGACGCCTGAGCTGGATCACCAAAAGCTGCCCGGCGTTACCCGTCGCCTCTGTCTCGAGTTTTTAGAAACCCACACGGAATGGCAGGTACACGTTGGCCCCGTCAGCCGCGACGCAGTCATGTCGGCCGATGAGGTCTGGCTGAGCTCATCGACCAAAGAACTGGCGCCCGTCGTAGCCATCGATGGCAAACCCGTGGCCGATGGCAAACCAGGGCCATATTGGTCCGCCGCGCAGCGGCTTTTCCACCTTCACCGGTTTGACAAGCACTGATGTCCAGAGCTACTTCCGCTTTTATCGATCTCGCAGCCATCGGCGACAACATCGCTATCCTGAAATCTGCGCTCGGTACCAGCCAGTTTATGGCAGTCGTCAAGGCAGACGCTTATGGGCACGGCGCGGTTCCCGTAGCTCAACACGTCGAACCGATGGTTGACGCGTTCGCGGTTGCGTTCACAGAAGAAGCACTGACACTCAGAGCGGCGGGCATTCACAAGCCGATTCTGATTCTGGAGGGCCCTCACTCCGCCCATGACATCTTGCTAGCCGAAGAACAAGAACTATGGCCGGCACTCCACGCGCCGCATCAAGTCGAATGGTGCCTGGCGCATCGTTCTGCGCTACCTCACGTTTGGATCAAAATTGACACCGGCATGCATCGACTCGGCCTCAACCCCCAGGAATTGGCCACAGTTCAGCACTCGTTGATGCAAAAAGGCTGCACGCAATTGACATTGATGTCGCATCTTGCGTCTGCCGAAATGCCGGAGAGTGCACTTACCGAAAGCCAGCTAAGCCTGTGGCGGAACATCGTTTCGAGCTGGCCCACCGGAGTCAGTCTTTGCAACTCTGCGGCAAGCAGACTAGGTCTCGCCACTGAGGGGGACTGGGCGAGAGTTGGTTACGCGATGTACGGGGGACTTGTCGACGACATGGCCGGCAACGCAGATCTCAAACCCGCCATGCGCTTTGAAACAGCCATACTGGCCCTCCGTCAGATTAGCGCCGGAGAGTCCGTCGGTTACGGCGGTCGATGGGTCGCTCGGCGAGACAGTGTGATCGCAACGTTACCTGTAGGTTACGGAGACGGGTATCCATGGTCGGCACCGGACGGCACACCGGTCGAAATCAACGGCTCAATCGCCCCCCTCGTTGGCCGAGTCTCAATGGACATGCTAACGGTCGACGTCACAGACTGTCACTCAGTAGACATCGGGACACCCGCTATTCTCTGGGGACGCAATCCAGGAATAGATGCGGTGGCTGCATCCTGTGGCACCATAGGTTACGAACTGATGACGCGAATGACTGGGAGAGCCACTCGGTGCTACCAAAAATAGGCCTCAATTCAAGGCAGACAACTGCGCTGCCAATTGGAAGATTCACTGCAAACACCATCTTCGCTCATCGATGACTGATATGAGCGACACAGACGACGAGCTACTGGCCGCGATCGACCTGGGTAGCAACTCCTTCCACCTCATGATAGCCCGATCGGAATTCGGAGAGCTGAGGCCTGTTCAAGCACTTGCCGAGCGAGTGCAATTGGGCGAAACCGATGACTCGGGGCATTTAACTGAGGCTGCAATCGGCCGGGGCCTTGCATGCCTCGAGCGATTCAAGCAGCTCATTGTCAGCACGTCCCCCGACAAATTACGTATCGTTGGCACCAACGCACTGCGCAGAGCCAAGAATCGACAGGCGTTCATAGATCCTGCAGAGCAAATCATGGACGCGCCCATTGAGGTGATCTACGGCCGTGAGGAGGCGCGCCTCATCTACCTTGGTGTCGCGCATACCTTGTCGGATGATGCCAACGTCAGACTGGTCATTGACATCGGCGGCGGTAGCACCGAATTCATTTTGGGTGAGCGATTTGAACCGAAGAAGCTCGAGAGTCTGCAGATGGGATGTGTGTCTTATGGTCGGATGTTCCTGCCCGAGGGCGTTATCAATCGTGACGGTTTCGAGGCCGCATACCATAGGGCGCGGATTGAGGTGTCGCATATTCGGCGCAGCTACCACAGCAGTCAGTGGCAGGAAGCGGTGGGATCCTCTGGCACACTGCGCGCCATCGAGACGCTAATCACGGCAGCTGGCTGGCGAGAGAACGGCATTGATCGAGACTCGCTTGAAAAACTCAAACAGCGGCTACTTAGCTTCGATCATGTCGACGAGATAGATCTCGATGGCCTCAGCGATACCCGAAAGGCCGTGGTGACCGCCGGACTCGCTATCACTCTGGGTATCTTCGATGGTCTTCAGATACAGAAAATGCGCACTTCTTCGGGCGCTCTGAGAGAGGGCGTCATTTATGATTTGATCGGAAGATTAAGCCACGAAGACGTGCGCACCCGCACCGTGCTGGCGATGCAGCAACGTTACAACGTTGACCAAACCATTGCTGATCTGGTTTGCCATCGGGTGGGCCTGCTGGCATCGGCCACCGCTCTGGAATGGCGCTTTACTAAAAGCGAGGTCGACCTCCTCATGTGGGCGGCCGCGTTACACGAAGTCGGTGTCTCAGTGTCCCAGAAAAATTATTCCCAGCACTCAGCCTATCTCGTGTTGAACAGTGACCTGCCCGGATTTGCACAGCAAGACCAGGAAGTGATGGCCGCTCTGATCGCCGGATTGAAGGGAAAGATACGAACCGAGACCCTAGAGCCCATTCCCGAGCGCAAGAGACATAGAGTGGCCCGAATGATGATCTTGCTGCGGCTCGCCGTTATTCTAAAACACGTCGAGGAGTTGGAGAGCATTCCGGATCTCTCGGTGTGCGCGACGGGAGAGACGCTCACCCTAACCTTCCCTCGGGACTGGGGAGAGGCACATCCCCTGACCATCTGGGAAATACAACAGAGTGAACCGTCGTTTGAGAGGCTCGGTATTTCGGTGAAGCTCAGCGCAGTACCCTAAGCGCGAACATCGTTACAGGTCATAACCTCTCTCATCGTGAAGCACGATATCCAGCCCCGCCGTCTCATCTTCCTGATCGACCCGAAGCGATACCACCATATTCACAACCCGCAGTAATACCCAGCTGAGCACAGCCGTATAAACAAAGGTCGCACCGATACCGGTGAGCTGGACGGCCAATTGACCCGCAATCCCATCAACGCCATCGGAGAAGCCATTGCCGCTGAACAGACCCAGAGAGGGAGAACAAAAAATACCCGCCATGATCAGACCAAGCATGCCACCAACTCCGTGTACGGGAAAAACATCGAGACTGTCATCAATGCCGAGGCGGTTCTTCAAGGTGATGGTGGCAAAGTAGCAGATCACACCTGCTGACAAACCAATCACGACGGCGCCCGCAGGGCCTACAGAGCCCGAGGCAGGCGTAATCGTCCCCAAGCCCGCGACCATTCCCGTAACAATGCCCAGCACCGACGGTTTGCCGTGACGAATCCACTCCATGCCCATCCAGGCGAGCGAACCGCAGGCAGCGGAAAGGTGCGTGACCAGCATTGCCATGGCCGCACTGCTATCAGCCGCAACCGCCGATCCGGCATTAAAACCAAACCATCCCACCCACAACATACCCGCACCCGTGACGGTCATGGTCAGGTTATGGGGAGGCATGGCAGTTTGACCGAAGCCTCGACGACCACCCAACGACATTGCGGCCACCAACGCTGCCACACCGGCAGTGATATGAACCACAGCGCCACCCGCAAAATCCTGCAACCCCATTTCTCCCAGCCAGCCACCTCCCCAAACCCAGTGACACACGGGCGCGTAGACCAAAATCAGCCAAAGAGAACTGAAAAGCAGCATCGCTGAAAAACGCATCCGCTCTGCAAAACCTCCAACAATAAGTGCCGGGGTAATGACCGCAAAGGTCAACTGGAACATGACAAAAAGCGTTTCTGGAATGGAACCACTCACACTGTCCATGGACACTTTTGCAAGAAATAAATTGCCCAAATCGCCAACCCAGGGCCCCTGCGCTACACCCGACGAACCAAATGCCAGGGTATAGCCGACTACAAACCACAACACTGACATCAATGCCGTCAGCGCAAAGCACTGCATCAATACCGAAAGGACGTTTTTCACTCGAACCAAGCCCGCGTAAAAGAGAGATAGGCCAGGGATAGTCATAAACAACACCAATGCTGTGGACGTTAACATCCACGCGGTGTCTGCCCCGGAAATAGCTTCCGCAAGCGCCAGAGGCGAGAGCGTGGCTGTCAGTAGCCCGGCGAAAAATACAGCGGCGTGTCGACTGAAAAATGCGGACATAGATAAAGACCTCGGGAAATCTGCGGTGCAGTGTGCCATAACGAACAGCGATATCCCAAGCATCGCGCCAAGTTGGGCATATTGAGCGGCGATTGTGAATCGGGTAGGCCCACATTATTCTGCGCAGGTTCCTTTTGGATGCTGAGCTCATGAACACCGCCGCAATGCGTATCACAGTCCTGATCGTTTCATGGCTGATGTCCGCGACGTCATCCGCCGGACTGGGTGGCGCAAAGAACCTTATCCTGATCATCGGCGATGGGTTTGACGACCAGCACGTAACGATGGGTCGAAATTATCTTGCCGGGATGAGCGGAACACTTACCGTCGACACCCTACCGTTTCGCGGAGCAGTTCAGGTAGAAACCCTTTCTACCGAGGGGCAACCCACCTATGTGGCTGACTCCGCAAATACCGCGACTGCGTTAGCTACCGGCGCCATTACCAGCGTGGGTAGAGTGGGCACGGACATCGAGGACCGCGACTTACCCACGATCGCCGAGCAGGCCCTTGCCGCTGGACTGGGTGTTGGTCTCGTCACGACATCATCGATCACCGACGCCACACCCGCCTCCTTTCTCGCCCACGTCTCCTCACGCAGCTGCGAAGGTCCTGAAGAAATAATGGGGAGCACCTATTATGGGGTGGCGCAACCGAGCTGCCCTCAAGATGCCCGCCAAAATAACGGTCCCGGCTCAATTATCGAACAGCTAACAGTCAGTGGTGCGCAGGTTCTTTTCGGGGGCGGTCAGAAGTTTCTGGCCCAAGAAACCGTCGCTGGAGAGCCGGTTAAATCGCTTGCCGAGCGAAATGGATTCCGTGTCATTACCACGTCCGAAGACCTAGCTGGTCTGCCAATAGATCAGCCAGTCCTGGGCTTATTCGACAGTGAAAACCTCAAAGTCAGGTGGCGAGGCACGGACAACCGACGCGCCGAAGTCGCCGAAAAGAGTTGGCTTCACAATCTTTCTGACTATCTGGGAGAAGTAAAGGAACCGGAGCCACTCTCCTGCGAACCCAATCCCGAGTACGCGGACACCCCCTCGCTCGCTTTAATGACTGAGACGGCCCTGAAGCATCTGTCTGCAAAAACTCCGCAAGGGTTTTTTCTGATGGTGGAGTCAGCCTCTATCGACAAACAGAGTCACAAGCGCAATCCATGCGGCTCAATAGGCGAGATCGCTCAACTCGAGGAGGCGCTGCTCCTTGCGCTCGAATTTGCAGATCAGCATCCCGATACGCTGATCATCGTCACGGCCGATCATTCACAAGCAGCTCAAATCCTGCCCGAACCCAGTCACTATGCCGAATACCCGATACCGATTTACTCTCCGGGGCACACTGCGCGCCTCAA
This sequence comes from Luminiphilus sp., assembly GCA_038112515.1. Taxonomy (GTDB): domain Bacteria; phylum Pseudomonadota; class Gammaproteobacteria; order Pseudomonadales; family Halieaceae; genus Luminiphilus. The sequence goes on along the minus strand of JAYNNB010000002.1, from coordinate 13,419 downwards.
GACACCGGAAGGTGGCGTGATGAGAATCAACTACGCGACAAACAACGGTTTTAGTGAAGAGCATACTGGGGCAAATGTGCCTGTGTTTGCCAACCGGACTGATCAGGCGCTACTGACGCCCTTCATCAGGCAGAGACACCTCTATCATGTCATGTCGACCTTTTTGCTCCCCGAGCGCAACCTTCAATCGCTCAAAGATTAACCCACGAATTCAGTGCCTTGAGCCGGAACTGCGTGTCCGAAACACTGAGGATGACGCTGTCTGCGAGAATTTCTACAACCCGAATACCCTCTCTGCTCTCACCTTCTCTTAACCGACTCCCATTCAGCTCGACGAAGGTCGAGTCGTTCGCACCAAATTGATGGGCGGTGTAGATGATCGTGGGGACCCTATCTTTTTGCTGCTGTGTTAGCGCTTCAAGCAATGGGGCGGGATGAGGAGTGAGCACTACCTCGCCCGCATCACGCGCCAGCCGTTCCATCACCTCCTGAAGATCTATTGGAGAAGCGTCTCCTGACGGGGTGGGCAGCACGGCCGAGGGCTCCGAGCGCCGTTGTTCCGCCGGCACGGCTCCCTGAGCCTCTAGCGCAGCAGCTTCCGATCCCGATGTCTGTCCCGCCTCCTTCGCCAAAGCAGCCTCGGCGTCTTGCCACATAGCATGATTTAAAGCTGCCAGCTTCTCGGCGTCGAGCCCCGGGGCTTGGGGCGATTCGTCAATCGGAATTGACGACATTGGCTCCACAGCCTCAGCTCTCCGGCTTGCATCCGGGACTGCAGTCAAGCCCGGCGCCTTCTGCTGCGGTACCTGCACGCCAGTTATCTCGATCGCTGTCTGCCGGCTCATCATATCGACCTCACCATCAATCGCGGCGGAAGATGCTATATCGGCCCAATTGCCAAGCCCCAACCACTGAAAACCCATCACCAACAGCGCCAGCGTCAAAAAACCGACCAGTACGCCGATCAGCATCTGCGGCAATCGCGATCGGTTATTCGGGAGGTCATCAATCAGCGCTAAGGGCGGGGCTCCTTTATCCTCTGCTTCAGAGCGTCTCAGGGCATCGAGTATCAGCGACATGGTGCGACCCCAGACCCATTACCAAGCTGATCTTTTGTCAATGCTGCCGCCCAGCCCTGACCCAATTGATCATTGAGCGCCTGCAACGTTCTCGCACCGATAACGCCGTCCACCACCAATCCAGCGGAAGCCTGGAAAGCCATGACGCGTTGCTGCAGGGCCTCAGTGAAAATCTCCAATGGTGGCGAGGGTAATTGGTCAAGTCGCGCGAAAGCCTCCACTACATTTCTTACCACTGGCCCTTGGTCTCCGAGTTCCAGTGGCCCCGTCCAGCCTTCTGGAGGCTGCCAGAGATAACGATAACGCTGTCGCCAGCGCTCAGTTAGCAAGGGTAGGCCAACCTCACATGCAGATACGCCATCCCATACAACTGCCACCTCTCCCTCGATCCGCAGCAGAACGGCGCCGGCGGCGAAACCATCCTGGCGACGCAAGTCCAGTATTACGGGGCGCCTCACGGCTACTACCTCATCCCAAACGTCGGATTGCTCCGACTCACACCGCCAACCGGCAGCCTCTGCTACGAGACACAAAGTGCCCTCAAGTGGAGCATCGAAACGGAGTCGCCATAGCGCAACCTCGGCGTCAACGGGATCTAACTGCCATTGATCAACTTGAAACGATGGCGTCTGCACCGCGGAGGGTTTCGAGACAGCAGGCTGCGTCAATGGCTGCTGGGTAGACGCTCCGTCGATCGCGATCACATCCCGCTCCAATCCTGAAAAATTCCAGGCAACCGTGCCTGCCAATATCGCCAGTAGGACGAACCCGGCTACGAGCAATCGGGGCGCTGTGTCTTTGCTATCCTTGCGCGCGCGGACTTCGTTGGCACCGCTAACACCCAGTACTTCACTTGCCGCCTCCCGAACGAGGCGCCTCGATACCGTAGCCTGCCCTCGCCCATAAGCACCGGTCATCGCCCTGTCACAGACCAGATTAATCAGGCGCGGAATGCCATCAGTTAGCCGAAACACTTCGCGCACTGCAGCATCATCGAACACTGCTCGGTTATCCCTCAAACCGGCAATCTGCAGCCGGTGATGAATGTAAACAGCAACCTCTCCCGCGTTTAGTGCAGTCAGATTAAATCGCGCGGTAATTCGCTGGTTAAGCTGTCGCAATTCTGGTCGGGCCAGCATCGCACCCAGCTCTGGCTGCCCAACGAGAATAATTTGTAACAATTTCCGTTCGTCTGTCTCGAGATTGGTGAGCAATCGTATTTGCTCAAGAACGTCAAAACTGAGGTGCTGAGCCTCGTCAATCATCAACACCGTCCTACGATCAGCCGCATAGTTGGCTAACAGAAATTGGTGCAGCGCGTCGGTCAGTACCTTTAAGCTGTCCGTGCCTTTCGGATATTCAATCGCCAATTCGTCGCAAACCGTGGCCAGTAGTTCGACCGCACTTAGCGCTGGATTCAAAATAATCGCGATGTCCGTATTGTTCGGCAGCTGCTCCAGCAGACATCGGTTCAAGGTGGTTTTTCCGGTGCCGACCTCTCCGGTAAGCAGAATAAATCCGCCACCGCTGCCCACGCCATACAACAGATGCGCCAGCGCGTCGCGATGCTTCGCGCTCATAAAGAGGTAGCGAGGGTTTACCGCGATTGAAAATGGAGGTTCGGCGAGTCCGAAGTATTGGTGGTACATAGCGGCCAATCTTTTTCTGAGGGCTGTGTTGCACCGCAAACTATTGGCATATAACATGCCGAAACTTTACAGCGAGAGCGTTATTATGCGCCTCGACAGCGGTACTGCACAGGGCTTCCACCCACTAAGCTGCACCTGAGACGCATCACTGCCTAGCAGTTACGTGACCCCAATGGTGGTCGCAGCCACGTAATTTACAACGATTAGGAGACAGCCCCCATGGCCTTGCCACCCTCACTGCAAGGGGCCCTGCAACTACCAGTTGTCGGCGCACCTCTGTTTATCATTTCCAATCCCAACCTGGTCATTGCTCAGTGTAAAGCGGGTGTCGTGGGCTCTTTTCCTGCACTCAACGCGCGTCCGGAGCCGGTGCTCGAGGAGTGGCTGGAACGAATCACCTCCGAACTCGCCGCGTATGACGCAGAGCACCCCGAGGCGCCATCCGCCCCGTTCGCCGTGAATCAGATCGTCCACGGATCCAACGCGAGGCTGAAGCACGACATGGACATGTGCGTTAAGTACAAAGTCCCCATCGTCATCACCTCGCTGGGCGCCAAGGAGTGGGTAAACGAGATGGTGCACAGCTACGGCGGAATCGTGCTCCACGATGTCATCAACAACCGATTCGCAAAAAAAGCGATCGAAAAGGGGGCGGACGGACTCATCGCTGTCGCTGCCGGTGCCGGCGGACACGCAGGCACCACTTCACCCATGGCGCTGATTCAGGAAATCAGGGAATGGTTTGATGGTCCCCTACTCCTCTCCGGCGCTATCGCAACGGGAGACGCAGTGCTCGCCGCCCAGGCAATGGGGGCGGACCTTGGCTATATTGGCTCGGCTTTTATTGCCACCGAGGAAGCGGATGCAGAGCAGGCCTACAAACAGGCAATTGTCGATTACTGTGCCGATGACATCGTCTACAGCAGCTTATTTACCGGCGTGCATGGAAACTACCTCAAGCCTTCCATAGAAGCAGCCGGACTTGATCCCAACAATCTCCCTGAGAGCGATCCCAGCAAAATGGATTTTGGCTCGGGTGGCAATACCGAAGCCAAAGCGTGGAAAAATATCTGGGGCTGCGGACAAGGTATCGGAGCCATAAAAACGTTGGGCACAACGGCCGACTATGTCGCTAAACTACGGCGCGAATATGACGAAGCCAAAGCACGGATTAATGCTTTATGACTGACCGAACTCGAATACCTCGAAGCGCAGACGACGATTACAGCCCTGAAATTATCGGAGAGCGGCAACGCTTTATCGAGGAGCAAACCGGCACCAAGCTGGACCATACCAAACAGTTTTCCTTTGACCCCCACGAGATGGAGAGCAACATTGAGAACTTCTGGGGCGTCGCACAGATTCCCATTGGAGTCGCAGGCCCCTTGCTGGTGAATGGCGAACACGCTCAGGGGGAATTCTATGTCCCGATGGCGACCGTCGAAGGCACCATGTTGGCATCCTACAACCGCGGGATGAAGGTCATCAAAGAGGCGGGCGGCGTGCTGACAACCGTCTCGCAGGAATCAATGCAAAGATCCCCCTGCTTTATCTTCCGGAATGCCAGGCAGGCGCGAGACTTTCAGCTTTGGCTGAAGGACAACTTCGATGCGATAAAAGCAAAAGCAGAAACGACAACCTCGGTTGGCAAGCTCCATGAAATCGAGAGTTACCATGCCCACAGTATGGTATTCACACGCTTTGATTACTCAACCGGCGACGCAGCTGGGCAAAATATGGTCAGTCGGGCCACCTTCGTAGCCTGCGAGTGGATCAATCAGCAACGACCGGAAATGTTGCATTACATGCTTTCAGGCAATTTCGATACCGAGAAGAAAACCTCGTCGGTCAATCTCCTGAAAACGCGGGGCCGCCGTGTCACAGCCGAAATTACCGTGCCGCGAGAAATACTGATGAAGCATTTGCGCGTTGCGCCAGAACAGATTGCTTACGGCCAGCAAATCTCTACGCTGTCCGCGATCCTGACGAATTCCTCCAATAATGCGAACCATCCTGCAAATGCTCTGGCGGCGCTCTATCTCGCTACGGGTCAGGACGTCGCCAATATCGGCGAGTCGAATCAATGCACCACCTATCAGCGCGCAACGCGTCAAGGGGATTTCTTTTTTTCCATCACATTACCGGCACTCATTATGGCCACCTATGGCGGCGGTACCGCCCTTCCCACCCAGCGCGAGTGCCTACGCATGTTGGGTTGCGAGGGACAAGGAAAAGCGTTGAAGCTTTGCGAGATCGCCGCCGCGCTGGTCGTTGCCGGGGAACTCTCACTCTCCGGCGCGGCCAGAGTGGACAAAACTACTCGTGTTAACGAGTGGGTTGACGCCCACGAGAGACTCGGCAGAAATCGCTGATCACTGACTAATCGCGTGATGACAACCCAATCTTTCCTACCGCCTCTCCCCAAACCACTGCTTGTCTTTGGACTTTTATGCCTTGCATTCGTAGCACGATGGAGTGCGGCGGAGCGCGGTTCGCACATCATCCTTGAAACCCCGATACCAGAACCCGAGTGGCGGTTACCGCTTATAACAAACGGGTCCGGTTCGATCTCCAACACAAGCCACCTTGGCAAGGTCACGTACCTCGACTTCTGGGCTAGCTGGTGCGGGCCATGCCGGCTGTCTTTGCCTGCCCTGAATCGCATCGACAAAGAATTCGACGCCACCGATTTTCAGATAATTGCTATTAGTGTTGACTACGTCGACCAAGACGCCCTCGATTTTCTCGATCGCTATCCCGTCGACTATCCCATTGCCATAGACAAGACTGGCGATTTGGGGAGAAATTTTGGCGTTGCAGGCATGCCCTCGGGATATTTAATCGACCGATCAGGGCACATTCGCGAAATCCATGTCGGCTTCAGAAAAGGCGATGAGGTGATCCTCAAACAGAGCATTTCAGCACTTATTGCAGAATCTTAGCGCGGCGAGCGGCCGGGCACCGCCTCGTCGGTAGCCATCCACTGCCACTTCCGCAACGTATCCAGTGCATGAGCGAACCTGATGTTCTTTACTACGATGGCAGCTGCCCACTGTGCAACCGCGAAATGGCCCATCTCGCGCGCTTGAAATCCGATCAACTCGTGTTACGGAACATTCATGACCTCACCGTTAATGACCATACACCGAGCCAAGCCGCACTATTGAAATCACTCCACCTACGGCGGGGTGACGACTGGATTGTGGGCCTCGACGCCAATATCGCAGCGTGGCAACACACAAGAATCGGTTTTTTTTGGCGTGTCCTATCGTGGCCCCTAATAAAGCCGACGGCTGACTGGCTTTACCGAAAATGGGCAGATAAGCGGTTTGCAAAGCGCTACGGGCAGCATGAGTAACAGCGGCGGGACCGAAGAAACGCGCTGGAGCGCGCTGGCGAGCGATGACATCGCCGCATTGGAGCGAACTCCCAGAGCGATGCTCATCAACAGCCTACCCGGATACAAGCCCGGCATGCTGGTAGGCACTTGCGACAGCAACGGTCACACCAATCTGGCGATGGTCACGTCTCACTTCCACCTGGGATCAAACCCACCATTACTTGCGCTGATCCTGAGACCATCTTCAGCCCAAAGCGAGCGGCATACGCTGGACAATATTCTGACAACCGGAAGCTGGACGCTGAATAGTTTCTCACTGCAACAGGCCGCGAACGCGCACCAAACATCCGCCTCTTACCCGCGCGGGGCCTCGGAATTTGATGCCTGTGGCTTTGGCGTCGAATGGAAAGACGGCATTGCCGCACCCTTTGTCGAGGGCGCTGCGCTCACGGTTGTGTGTGAACTTCGTGAGCACCATGTGCTGAGTATTAACGGCACGAACCTGCTAATTGGCGAGATCACCCATCTGAGCTTTCCAACCGAGGCGCAGCGCGAAGACGGCAGTCTCGACCTAGAACGCGTTGGCGTTGTCGCCGTATCGGGCCTGGATACCTATTTACAGGCATCGGGTGGCCAGCGATTCGCTCCTGCCTGCGTCAATTTGGCACCCCAACGACTTTGAAGCCGCAAAATTTTTCAGGGCCCAACGCTTCGGCTAGGCCAGCCACACGCTAAACTTGGCAATGAATCCAGCCCAGCCTGCCACGACCTAAGGCACCCGAGGACTTCCTGATGATGAAGCACCGATCCCTTCGCTCCCTGCACGTCATAGCGTTTTTGACACTCACCGCAGTGAGCATCAAGGGCACAGCCGAGGAAGTGCCCGAACGCGCGCAGATTGACGACAAGTACAAATGGGACTTGACCGCCATGTATGCGGACGCTGCAGCCTGGCAAGCCGACAGGGTTCGATTTTTAGCGATGCTTCCTGAAATAAGCCGCTTCAAAGGTAGGTTGGGGCTTAGCGGCGATCACCTGCTTGAGGCCATTGAATTCATACAAACCGTTGAGACGATCGTTGCCAACCTCTATGTTTACGCGGGCCTGAAGAGCTACGAGGACACTCGAGTTTCAGAAAATGCTGCTCGCCTCTCCGAGGCGCAGGGCCTCTACTCCCAGTATCAGCAAGCGCTTGCCTATTTCTCGCCTGAACTCTTGGCAATACCAGAAGAGACACTCAACCAATTCATTGCGACTACGTCTGGCCTTGAAATTTACGCCCACTATTTAGCAGAAATGGCGCGCATGCGCCCCTACACGCTCTCAGAGAAAGAAGAAAAGTTGCTAGCAATGGCTTCGGACCCTCTCGACAAGTTCGATAGCGTTTTTACCGCCATAGATAGCTCTGACCTGAAATTTGGCAGCATTCGGGATGAGCAGGGCACTGAAGTCGAACTGACTGACTCTCGTTACGGCGCCTTCCTTCACTCGACCAATAGACAGGTTCGAGAGGACGCGTGGAAAGGCTTGTTCAGGGGTTATAGGACGCTCAACCATACACTGGCAGCAAATTACGAAGGACACGTAAAGAGCAGAGTTTTTTTTGCTCACGCGCGAGGCTTTGAGTCCCGGCTGGACCATGCCACATACAGCAATGCCATCCCGAAGGCCGTCTTTGAAAACCTAATTGCCACAGCACGAGAAGGGAGTGGACCTCTGCAACGCTATCTGCGTTTGCGGCAAAAAGCATTGGGTGTGGAGCGTCTTGAAATATGGGACATGTATGCGCCCATCGTCCCTCCCACGTTGAAAGATATTGATTTCGAAGAAGCCAAGCAGATCGTTGCAGATGCGCTGACGCCACTGGGGCAAGAATATATTGATGTTTACTGGAAGGGCTTTGAGGAAGGCTGGGTCGACGCAATGGCAAATCGCGGCAAACGCGGCGGCGCTTACAGCTGGGGAACCTACACCTCCAAGCCCTACCTCTCGATGAACTATGAAGGCACCTTAAACAATGTCTCAACGTTAGCTCATGAGTACGGGCACTCCATTCACAGCTACCTCACGCGCAAAACACAGCCGCAGGTATACGGCGACTACCGGACCTTTATTGCTGAAATTGCTTCGATGACTAATGAAGCCATTCTGATGCAAAAGATGCTGCTCGAAGCAGAATCCGCAGCCGAGCGCGCTTATCTTTTAAGCGCTTACCTCGACGAATTTCGCGGTGGATTTTATCGACAAGCCTCATTTGCCGATTTTGAGGCGCGAGCGCACCAGCTTGTTGAATCAGGTGCCGCCTTGACGGCGGAGGTACTCAATGAAATCTACGCCGAGGTGTTCAATGCCTACTATGGAGACGCTGTGTACGCAGATGAGCTAAACCAAATTGAGTGGAGCCGTATTCCTCATTTCCTGCGCAGTGACAATTTTTATGTTTATCAGTACGCGACCTCCTTCGTCGCGGCAACTGCGTTGGCAAAGCAAATTCTTGAGGAGGGTGAGCCGGCGAGGAAACGCTACCTCACCATGCTGAAATCAGGATCAAATGACTACCCCATCGAACTTCTCAAGAAGGCCGGCATTGACATGACTACAACCGCGCCCATCGAAGCAACGATCGCCACATTTAACGACCTCGTGGATGAACTAGAACGCGCCCTTGACGAAATGAAAGCGACGGCGCTTGTTAACGAATAAGAGATCGGCACCCCAATCCGGCCAGACAATATGAGCGCTCCAAAATCACGTGAACATCTGTCTACCCTCACCAAAGGGCTGACAGTACTCACCAGTTTTTCCAGAGAGACCCCGAGCATGACTCTTTCCGAAGTCGCCAAGCGGACAGGTCTTAATGCGGCTGTTGCCCGACGCTGTTTACTCACACTGTGCGATTTAGGCTACGTCGGCAAAATAGACGGCCGGTTTACGTTAAGGCCAGAGGTGCTGGTATTCGCCACGTTGTTTAATGAGACCTTCGATCTGGACAATACCATCCGACCCGCCCTTCAACAGCTCCGCACCAAGACCGGGCATAGCGCTTCGTTCACTGTCATTAGCGGCAGCGATGTGCTCTACATCACGCATATTTCGACGCAGCGCGTGCTCCGGTTACAAGCGAATACGGGGACACGATTTCCAGCGCTACTCACGTCTACCGGGCGGAGCATATTATCCACTTGGCAAGACCATGAGATCCGGCAGTTCATTAATCGACATCCCGTGACCGCAATGACAGAGAAAACCATCACGGACCCGGACGCACTTTTTTCAGCCATTATCGACGCTCGCCAACGCGGATACGCCTTTATCAGCGACGAGCTCGAATACGGCATCACTTCTTTGGCGCTGCCGGTCAAAGTGCCAGGATATGGCGTCGTTGGGGCAATCAATAGCTCGGCAACCACAAACCAGATTGATACGGGCCTATTTGTGAGGGATCGTCTCGACGAGATGCGAACGACTGCAGACAGAATCAGTCAACGGCTGAGAGCGGCCCCTGCTCTACTCGCCGCCATCCGCTCGATGACTAACACCGCGTAGCGCCCCCAGCAATCGCCGATTGAATACGTCGGCATGGGTGAATTGGCAAAGATGACCACCCGGCATCGGTACCGCCACCCCACCACATTCCTCAATCAGAAAGCGCGCATGGGCACGCCGTGTCTCAGACTCCTGTTCCGCTTCAATTACCCAGAGTGGTGTGACACCAGTAGCACATACGCGGGGCAACATCTCCGTAAGATCAAGGTGAGTTGAATTCTGCACCCGACCGACAAGGTCGCGCCCCTCGTACCCCGTAACGAGGTCAGCCACCGCTGGCAGCATGCCGGAGGGCACACCTGATCGCATCAGAGGATGTGCCAGCCACTCTTGCGAAAAAGCCTTTTGATTACCAGCCTCCAGCAATGAAGCGTAGTGTTCATAAGGAATTTCATCGTCCTCCACCGGCAATCCGTCGACCAACCCGCCTTGAATGATAAGTCCCGCCAAATTTGTCGGCGCTTGAGCGGCGTAGCGCAGTAATAAACGCGCGCCTTGGGAGACACCGTACCCGTAAACGGGCTCCGGCAAGTGGTGTAGCAAGTGCTCAACATCCGCAAGCTCTCGGTCGAGCCCGGGAGGGAGCGCATTTGACCCAAAACCTCGCCGGTCAAAAGTCACAAGCCTTATACCGTGCTCCGCGAGGATGTGTTGGCCGACAAAGGAGCGTTGGTCCAGGGTCCAGCCGTGAAAGCACAGTAAGGTAAAAAGGGGCGATACTGGTTCCCATACACTGATAGACAGCAACCCATCTCCCAGTGGCACATCCCTGACGATACGCTGCATAAAATCAATCAGTCTGAATGGTAATCAACGGCACCCTCGGCGCCACGCCATAGCGCGTTACCCACCGGTTTTTCGATCTCTTCCAGCAAATGGCCCACCAAGCCAGCACAGCGTGCGATTAGGACCACACCACGCATAATCGCCGCCGGTAACCCTGCGTCGAGCATTACAACGGCAAGCGCGGTACTGACGTTCATGACTAACGGCCTGCCGAGGGACTCAGATAGCGCGACCTCCAACGCCCGAGATGCCGCTAAGGCCTCGCTGCTCTCGTCAATATAAGCGAGCAATTTTTCAACTCTCGGGTCGCAGCCGGTATGAATAGGATGCCCAAAACCGGGCACTGGTTCTCCGCGGCTTCGATAATCGGCCACTAACGCTTTAGCGGCCACCTCGACACCGTCTTCGATCAACAGCGACTCCAGCACAGCGCCGCAAAGCGCCGCGGTGCCAGCATAGCGATCACCAACCCCTAGCAGCCCTGCCGCCACAGCCCCCTGAAGGGATTCCGGCGCACCGTGCAGTGTCAGCCGAGACGCCACCACGCTCGGTGTCAGCCCATGCTCCATAATGGTAACCAGGACCAAATCAACCAGCTCGACTTGCCGGGCGGTAGGGGGTTTACCTAGCGCCTGAAGCAAAAACGCACTGGTCATGGTGTGAACCCCCATGACCTCTTCTACAAGGTCTTGCCCTCGCAACACGATGTTGTCTGCGTCGAAGCCGCAGATCTCGGTGTGGGGCCGCGAAGTCTTGCTTTCTGCCATAGCGAATATCCTCTCATCGACCTTCTCAGTCGCGCATACAGGGGTGATCTGGATCGCGCACGATACAGTACAATCTGTAGTTTCGGAATGTGACCAAAACTTCGCATATCGAAAATACAACAATGATGCCACACCGCAGGAGAGGACATTTCATGATATTCACCCGTCAACGCATAATGGCTTCGGTCGTAGCAGCGATCGCTACTCTCGAAGTGCACGCCCAAGCAACCTTGGAAGAAGTTGTGGTCACTGCACGAATGAGATCAGAATCGCTGGCGGAGAGCCCGGTCTCCGTAAAAGCGTTTACCGAATCCGATATCCGCTCCAGCGGAATTCAGACGCCCCAAGATTTTGTCGATCTCACGCCCAACGTGACCCTCGTACAAACAC
>JAYNNB010000002.1:0-1852 GCA_038112515.1 Luminiphilus sp. | reverse complement strand
ACACAAAGCACGGGTAACTCCTTTCTCAACATTCGCGGCATCTCATCTGCGCGAAACTCGGAACTAGCCGCGGCAGTGGTCATCGATGGGGTGTTGCTCTCAAATCCCTCTCAGCTCAATCAGCAGTTGTTCGACATTGAGCAGGTAGAAGTACTGCGTGGCCCGCAGGGCGCCATTTATGGCCGAAATGCCATTGGCGGCGCGATCACTATCACGACCAAAGCCCCTGGTGATGAGCACGAGGGAGAGATTCGCATCGGCGCAGAATCGGCACCCGGATGGAGCGTCAAAGGCTATGTTGGTGGCCCGTTGTCAGATGACGGCTCGGTAAAATATCGACTCGCCGGCAGTTACATGGACAACGACGGCTATATCGACAACGCCTATCTGGGCGAAGAAGCCGATCCTTATAAAGACACCTCGATGCGCGCTCGCCTCAATTGGGACGTGAGCGACCGACTGAGCACCGATTTCCGGGTCAGCTACTCCAAGCTGGAGACCCAGGCGTTTTACTTCATCATTGACGTAGAAGCAGACGACACTGACATACCGGTTCAGGTGAACAACCCCGGCTACAACGAGCGGGAATTTACGAGCGCGAGCTTCAAGTTCGACTACGATCTCGGCTTTGCGACGCTGAGCGGTGTCACCGCGTACGATGATCTCGAAGAAACCTCGAGCGGGGACCAGTTTAATTTTCTACCGAGAGAGCATCCCTACAACTACTTCAATAATGACCCCTTCGGCGGGTACATCAAGTTCCTGACCGGCGATGCATACACCGATCTGTCTCAGAACCAGTACCTCGAGGTCGAATCAGTGAGTCAGGAGATTCGCTTCACTGGCAACAACGAATCGGGCCCTCAATGGATCGCCGGTGCCTATTTTATTTCTACCGACCGCTACATTTCGACCGGCTCGCAGATCGACCGGGGCCTCGGCGTATTCAACGTACAGAGAGACTTCCGCGATTCGGTGTTCGTTAACCCTGCAGACCCCAGTCCGCAATTGGGAATTCTGGCGGATGAGCAGGACAATTTCGCCTGGGCGGTGTTCGGACAGGTGGCGTTCGACATCACCGATAATCTTGAGCTAAGCCTGGCCGCTCGCTACGACCACGATGAGCGTGAAAACACAGCCTTGACGCCCCCGCTTTATGACACCACGGGATTGGGCATCGTTTATGGTGAAAAGCGCAAAGAAAGCTGGGATGCCTTTCAACCAAAAGCAACGCTGCGCTGGAGACCAAATGATAACTGGGTCGTCTACGGCGACATCAGCCGCGGCTTTCGCAGTGGCGGCTTTAACCAGACGGGTGTGGGTACCGCGATTCAGTACCCCGGCATCAACGATATTTTCGACGAGCAGATCTCAACGAACTTCGAAGTCGGTGCGAAGGGTGATTTGATGGATGGTCGCCTGCGACTGTCTGCCGCACTGTTCTTCAACGAACTCGAGGGCGCTTACTTCTTCTTCTATGACCCCAATACCAATACGCAGAACCTGGGTAGCGTACCTGAGGCCGAGTACACCGGTCTGGAAATCGAAGGCACCGCCCTGCTGGGTGAGTACTTCACACTAAACTTTGGCTTGGGGCTGACAGACAGCGAAATCACGGAAGCACCCACCGCCGACTGGCTGGGCAATCAAGCACCGCTAGTCAGCGAAGTCACGGGCAATGTTGGCCTGCAGTTCCGGGCCCCAGTGGGCGGTGGCGATATGGAGTTTTTCGCTCGTGCGGACTGGCAGCACCTGGGTGAGACCTGGTGGGAGCCCAACAACTACTCTTCTCGCAGCGCAGTCGATTTGCTTGACCTCCGCGCAGGCGTTGAGTCAGTGGATAACTGGGCTG
>JAYNNB010000001.1:60743-102535 GCA_038112515.1 Luminiphilus sp. | reverse complement strand
CGGGCTGTCTCAAATGGCTGTTTGCTCAAGACGCGGACATCATCTGCCTTCAGGATACCCAGTGCGCGGAGCACCAACTGCGAGACGACGCTTTTTTTCCTGAGGGTTATCACCCTTATTTCCTCGATCATTACGACGATCCTCGGCGTAACGGAGTGGCCATTTACTGTCGCACGCTACCGAAAGCCATCATCTGGGGGCTTGGTTTCGACGGTTTCGACTCTCAGGGTCTGTACATTCAGGCCGATTACGATGAGTTCAGTGTCGGATCCGTACTCGTTCCCGGTGGCAGAGGTGGCGCGAAGGAAATGGAAACCAAGCTCAGCTTTTTGTCACAATTCAGCGCGCATCTAGCGAAAGTGCGACAAAAAAGAAGAGGTTACATTTTGTGCGGAGGCTGGGAACTGACGTCTCACCACGCTGACGCCGAGGATGCCGGTAATGGTGTCGCACTGCCTGGCTTGTCGGCGACAGAGCGAGGCTGGCTTTTAGACCTTTATGACTCTGGCTATGCAGACGCGTTTAAGGTCATGGACCAGGAGCCCGACGCCTATACATGGTGGCCAGACGGGGATGAGGCAGGCGGGCTAAGAACCGACACGCAGATCATCTCGGAGCTACTTGTCGATCGCGTGAGTGCGGCGAAAATCTATGATGAGGAGGCCTTCTCTCACCATGCGCCCGTCATTATTGATTACGATATCAGGCTCTAGCCGTCACTCAGTGCGCGGCGCTGAGCGGCAGTGATATCAGACCCTGCCGCGGTGGCGAGGTCCATCAGGTCGCCCAACTCCTCTCTCGTAAAAGTGGCACCCTCGGCGGTGCCCTGAACCTCAACCAACCCACCGGTCTCTGTCAAAACTACATTCATATCGCTATCGGCCCGAGAGTCCTCGGCGTAATCCAAATCAACCACCGGCATCCCATTCCAAACTCCCACTGAGACCGCGCAAACCAGATGTCGCAACGGGTCAGCAACGAGATCCCCTGAGCGCTGCAAGACATTCAGCGCATCCACCACAGCGACACAAGCACCGGATATGGCGGCAGTTCGAGTGCCGCCATCAGCCTGTATAACGTCACAATCCACCGTCAATGTGCGCTCGCCCAGCAAACGCAGATCCAGGGCTGCGCGCAGGGATCGACCAATCAGGCGCTGAATCTCTACGGTCCGCCCGCTTTGTTTGCCACGCGCCGCCTCTCGGTCCATTCTCGAACCCGTCGAGCGCGGCAACATGCCGTACTCGGCAGTCAACCAACCTTCTCCCTTGCCGCGCAGAAACCCCGGTACACCGTTGCTAACACTGGCGGTACAGATCACTTTGGTATCACCAAAGGAGACGAGCACTGAGCCTTCTGCGTGACAGGTAAAACCTCGCTCAAAATGAATCGGGCGCATCTCGTGGTGTGCGCGGCCGCTGGGCCGAGCAACTGGCTCGCTCATATCGTCTCTCCTGATGGGGTCCAGCATTCCTAACCCCTTGTTGCTGTTACACTAATGACGGGTTGGATCGCAGGAAGATGCCGTGACTCAAAGTATGACGGGGTTTGCCCGGGGAAGTGTATCAACGGAGGCACAAACGGTCACCGTCGAATGTCGTTCTGTCAACAACCGCTTCCTCGATATCCAATTTCGCATGCCCGAGACAATGAGAGAATACGAGGCTGCGCTTCGAGAACAAGTGAACAAAGCTTTTTCGCGGGGAAAGCTTGAGCTGACGATACGGGCTCATGAGAATGCCAGTTACTCCCCAGTTACGATAGACCGGGAGCGACTCGAAGCCTTTCAATCGGCATTTGCTGAAATTTCTGAGGCATTGCCCGAATCCAAGACACCGGATCAGTTATCGGTGCTACTGGCACCGGGCGTACTGGTTGAGCAAGCCTCTGACACCGAAGCTTTGCGGTCCGCGACCACCGAAGCGCTCGATCAATGTCTCTCGGAGTTACGGGAACAGCGCCGTGCAGAAGGACAAAAGTTAGCCGTGATGGTACAGGAGCGTTGCACCGCCATTCGCACCGAGCTTGAGGTCTTGCGCGCAGAGCTCCCCGCATTGCAAACAGCGCATCGACAAAAACTGTTAAGCAGATTAGACGCCTTGGATATCGAGGCCGACGCGAACAGGCTCGAAGAAGAAATCGTTTACATCCTGCAACGTGCCGATGTCGAGGAAGAGATGGATCGCCTGGGCGCTCATCTGGATGCCATTGAAACCGCCCTCAGCGGAAACGTGCCCTGTGGTCGACGACTCGACTTTCTGATGCAGGAACTGAATCGGGAAGCGAATACTCTCGGATCCAAATCCACCGCCCTCAGCACAACCAATACTTCGGTTGAGTTCAAAGTACTGATCGAACAAATGCGCGAACAAATACAGAATATTGAGTAAATGACCGACGTGGATATTAAGCCTCCCAAAGGACAACTCTTGATCATCTCCGCGCCCAGCGGCGCCGGCAAGACTTCTCTCATTAAAGCGCTGATCGACGCCGACGACCGGATCGAGGTGTCGGTATCACATACCACCCGCCCAAAGCGCCCGGGTGAGCAAGACGGCGCCAACTATTTTTTTGTATCCGAAGCAGAATTTTTATCACTCCGCGATAAGGGGGCTTTTTTTGAGTGGGCCGAAGTTTTTGGCCACTACTATGGCACCGGTATTGCCCAACTGGAGACGCGCCTTGCCCAAGGCGCCGACGTGATCCTTGAAATCGATTGGCAGGGGGCACAGCAGGTGCGCAAGGTACTACCTGATAGCGCGTGGGCCTTTATACTGCCTCCCTCCATCGAGTCACTGAAAGCCCGACTCGAGGCGAGGGGCCAAGACAACGAAGACACTATCGAAGTTCGCATGGCAGCAGCTCAGGCAGAAATGTCCCACTGGGAAGAAGCGGACTATCTGATCATCAACGAAGATTTCAATGTGGCGCTCATGGAGCTACAGGCGGTAGTTAGGTCCTTGCGACTGCGCATCAGCCAACAGCGCGCGGCACTGAGCGAATTGATTGCTCACCTGATGCCAACTTAAGTTGGTGTTAAGCCCGCCGAACTGCCAAATTTACACAGAGAGCACGTTGCAGAGACCGTTCCTGCGCTATACTGCGCGGCCGCGAAAAATAAGCGGTGCGTTTCAGGAGACTACGTTGTTATGGCCAGAGTTACCGTTGAAGATTGTTTGGACAATGTCGAGAACCGTTTTGAGTTAGTCATGTTGGCGTCCAAACGGGCCCGCCAGATGGCCATTGGCGGCCGTGACCCCTTGGTCGAAGACGCTTCGGATAAGGCTACCGTCATCGCACTACGAGAGATCGCCGAGGGCCTAATCACTCCCGAGGTGCTGGCTCGCGAGAGCGAAATCGAAGCAGAAGAAGAATTGGCCGCCAGCTTCGAAACGCCGCTTCTCTGATTACGAGGACCGCTGGCGGTGGTGGCGTCTACACTCCAGACCCTCAGCAACTCCCTCCCGGGCTTTGCGCCCCGCTTCGGCTCGCGCGAGGCGCGTGCCCGTAATGAAAGTGTCACCCCTTTCGCGAACAGCTCGCTGGCCGCGTTTGAGCAGCTGATAGCTGACTACCTACCACTGGAACAAGCTCAGCGGGTTCGCCGCGCCTACTATTACTCGGAACAGGCCCACTACGGCCAGACCCGACGAAGCGGAGAGCCCTACGTTACACATCCGCTTGCTGTTGCCAGCATTCTTGCCCGTATGCACATGGACGCGCAAAGCCTCATGGCGGCGCTTTTGCACGATGTCATAGAGGACACCGGC
Organism: Luminiphilus sp.; assembly: GCA_038112515.1. GTDB lineage: Bacteria > Pseudomonadota > Gammaproteobacteria > Pseudomonadales > Halieaceae > Luminiphilus. The sequence continues at coordinate 98,765 of JAYNNB010000001.1, read as the reverse complement.
GTCAGCAAAGATGATATCGGGGCGCAATTTGGCGAGGAAGTCGCAGAACTTGTGGATGGCGTCAGCAAGCTCACTCATGTCGAGTTTGACTCGGTAGAGCTGCGACAAGCGGAAAACTTTCAAAAAATGACCTTGGCGATGGCAAAGGATATCCGTGTCATTCTGGTCAAGCTCGCAGATCGCCTGCACAACATGCGCACACTGGGCGTGCTGAACCGCGAAAAAATAAAGCGCATTGCCAGCGAGACTCTCGATATATACGCACCCATTGCCATGCGCCTCGGCATGAATGAAGTGCGTATGGAGTTTGAGGATCTGGGCCTCAAAGCGCTCTATCCCATGCGCGCGCGTCGTCTGGAAGCGGCGCGGCGCGCGGCGCGCGGCAACCGTACACATTTGATTGATCAGATCAAAAGCCAGCTGAGCCAGACGCTGAACCGCGAGGGCCTCAATGCCACCGTCGTAGGGCGGGAAAAGCATCTCTTCAGCATCTACAAGAAAATGAAAGCAAAGCGCAAAAGCTTCTCTGAAGTCATGGATATGTTTGCTTTTCGGCTGTTAGTGGACTCGGTGGACGATTGTTATCGCGCACTGGGCATGGTGCACAGTTTGTACAAACCAGTGCCGGGAGAGTTCAAGGACTACATCGCAATTCCAAAAGCGAACGGGTATCAATCGTTACACACCGTTCTCAAAGGCATGCACGGTGTCCCAATCGAAATTCAAATCCGCACCCATGAAATGGAGGATATGGCGAACAACGGCATTGCTGCACACTGGCTGTATAAAAGCGAGGAAACGGGGGCCAGCATCTCTCACACCCGCGCCCGCGAGTGGGTTCAGGGGCTTCTGGAGATGCAGCAGCGGGCCGGCGACTCGTTAGAATTTATCGAAAACGTCAAGATCGATCTGTTCCCTGATGAAGTTTATGTATTCACTCCAAGGGGAGATATTCTTGAGCTGCCCAAAGGCGCGTGCGCGCTCGACTTTGCCTATGCAGTACACAGTGATATCGGCAATCATTGTGTTGCGGCGCGGGTGGCCAAACAGCTGGTTCCCCTCTCGGAGCCACTTGAGAGCGGCGTGACCGTAGAAATCGTGACCTCTCCATCCGGGAGGCCCAGCCCTTCTTGGTTGAACTGGGTCGTAACCGCGAGGGCTCGCACCCATATTCGCCATTTTCTTAAAGATCAGCGCCGCGAGGACGCTTTAGCGCTGGGCAGGAATCTGCTGGATCGAGCCTTGATGACCAAGCAGTTCCGTCTAAGCGGTATCGATGAAGATACGCTGCAAGCGGCTTTGGCGGCTATGGGGAAGTCGGATCTGGAAGCGCTGTTGGTAGACGTGGCGCTGGGGAATACCCTGCCTCATATCGCCGTCGCCCACCTGACAAACCAACAAGATGATTCCGCCGTCGCGGGCGAGAATGCGACCCTCGGCATTCGCGGCACCGAGGGGGTAGGCGTCACCTACGCCAAATGCTGCTGCCCGCTACCGGGAGATGCTATTCAAGGTTATCTCGGCCAAGAGAGGGGCTTGATGGTCCATCGCGATAACTGCCGCAACCTCGCCGAGCTCAGGGAGCAGCCTGACCGCCTCATTTCACTGCATTGGGATGAGGAGATCGAACGCGCGTATCCAGCTGCCATACGCGTACAAGTGGAGAACCGGCGCGGCATGATCGCGGTTCTGGCCACTCGGCTCAGCGCCATTGGGCTCAACATCGACCGCATTGCCACGCAAAACAAAGACGTTGAGTTCACCTTTGTTGATCTGGAGCTTCAGGTAACAAGTCGGACCCACTTGGCCCGCGTGATGCGGCGACTGAGAACTGTGGATGGCGTACTTAAGGTAATGCGTAGCTCACGTCGCTAAGGATGCCAACAAGCACCGAGCGGGAAAAAAATAACACCGACACCGAGTTGCGAGGGCTCCAAGACACGTATTCAATAGGCGCCTCGTTAGATATTCAGGGGTTAAGCCGTGTCCAACCGAGCCGTTATCGCTACCCAATCTGCGCCGAAAGCCATCGGTCCATATTCACAAGGCATCAAAGTGGGCAATACCGTCTGGATTTCCGGACAAATACCCCTCGTCCCTGAGACTATGGAGATGGTTGAAGGTGATATTACGGCGGAGGCGACTCAGGTCTTTAGTAATCTCCGCGCTATCGCTGAGGCAGCCGGTGGCGAGCTGGATGATGCTGTCAAAATCAACATCTCGCTGACCGATCTCGGTGATTTCAACGCCGTCAACACCGTTATGGCTGCTCACTTCGCGGAACCCTTCCCGGCGCGGGCCTGTGTTCAGGTCGCTGCCCTTCCCAAGGGCGCCCGGATAGAGGTCGAGGCAATTTTAGCCCTCTAAAGCCGCCACGCCGCGCTGTCAGTTCTGTCCATCGCGCGCGGCGAGTACTTGAGCATAACCTTCGCGCCACGTTGGATAATTCAGTTCAAACCCCAGTTTTTTGAGCAAATCAGCACGGCATCGCCGGTTGGCTCTCGGACGCCGGCTGGCCGTCTCCTCAACCAATGGGATACCCCATTCCTGAGCCAGCCATCGTTCAATGGCGTGGGTAGGTGTGGCATCGTTATCGCAAGCGAGAATCGTCGGCGGGACGTGCTCGCCGTGCGCATCCCGCAACAGGCAATGAACCAGTAACCGGGATAAGTCCTCCCGATGAATGCGGTTGCCGAAAGATGCACCGGGCGCACTTCCCCTGCCCGCGAGCACCTTTCTCACCAGCATGCCATCAGGGTTGCCATAGACACCGGCAGGCCTAATTACGCTCGTCGTCGCGGAACGCCGCACAGTGGCTTCGGCACTGATCATTGCGACCGCCTCGGCTTCTTGCACATTGAGCGCCGCGTTCTCGTCTACCCAGCCTCCGGCCGCCTCCCGATAAACCCGCGTCGAAGATACCCAAAAGACCCTACGACAGCGCTGCAACCACGGCTGTGCCACCACATGCTGAGCCGCACCCAAGAAACCAAGCCGGTAACCGGCTGCATCAAAAGATTGGGGGGTAGGTGTCACAAGCACGTAATCGGGTTGGCACTCTCCCAGAGCCTCAAAGGTCTCTGGCTGGGTCAAGTCAATCTGCAGCCGCGTGAATGCTTCCGGTAGCTTTGCTGGGGTTCGCCGAGCCGCAGTCACGCACCAATCGGCACTTGCCAGCGCGAGACCTACGCGCGTGCCAATATCGCCGCAGCCGAGAATCAGTAACCTCATGGCTTCGCGCTCACCCTGAAGAATCGCTAAGATACCAGCCTAGCACGTCATCTCGTGGCATCGGAAAATCTGTGAGCGACAGCATCTTACATAACCCGGTCACGTTACTTCGCGGCGTGGGAGACAAGTTAAAACTGCGACTCGCAGAGATTGGCATTCACTCCCTCGAAGATCTGCTTTTTCATTTCCCCCTGCGCTATCAAGACCGCACCCGTATCACACCGATCGTTGCCGCCCCTGATCAGCGTGATGTCGTGATCAAGGGTGACGTGCTCGCCGCCGCCGTCACGATGGGAAGACGCCGCACGTTGGTCGTCAAAGTCGAAGACGCTACCGGGGTCTTAACCGTCCGGTTTTTTCACTTTCGCCAGGCTCAGGTCGCGCAATTTCGACCGGGACTGCCCATACAGCTGTACGGGACAGTGAGGCACTTATCCGGCAGTGTCGAAATGATTCACCCGGAATATAGGCTGGGTGACACCGGGAACCTGCTGGAGAACGCTCTGACGCCCGTCTATCCCACCGTGAGTGGTCTCGGGCAAACAACCTGGCGTAACCTGTGTCAGCAAGCAATGAATATGCTCCACAAGGCGCCACCTGAGGATCTCTTAGCGGGAATCACCGACGATCAAATCACCCTTCACGAGGCGATTGGATTCCTCCATAACCCGCCAGCTGGCGCTGCACTGAGCGACATTCAGCAGGGGCTCCACCCGGCTCAGTTACGGCTCGCTCGCGAGGAACTGATCGCCCACCAGCTGACCGTGCAGGGGGTTCGCGACCGGGAACGGCGACACTCCGCGCCTCGTATCGCTGGATTTTCTTCATTATCCGAACAATTCTTAAAACAGCTTCCCTTCTCGCCAACAGCGGCACAAGAGCGCGTTGCCGGGGAGCTGGCCCACGATATGGCGCTGGGCAATCCAATGCTTCGTTTGGTACAGGGAGATGTCGGGTCTGGTAAGACCTTGGTCGCGGCCAGGGCAATTCTCGACACCGTGGCAGCCGGCTACCAGGTCGCATTTATGGCGCCCACGGAGTTGCTTGCAGAACAGCACTTTCAAAACCTTGAAGCGTGGTTCGCGCCACTCGGGCTGCGTGTGGGCTGGTTAAGTGGTCGCATAAAAGGCAAGGCGCGGAAAGCCGTTTTAGATGAGCTGGCGGCAGGGACCGCGACGATTCTAGTGGGAACACATGCGTTGTTTCAGGATGAAGTGGTTTTTCATCGCCTTGGTTTAATTGTCGTGGACGAGCAGCACCGATTTGGCGTGCACCAAAGACTCAATCTCGCAGCCAAAGGCGTCGATGGCGGCCACCCCCATCAACTGGCGCTGACTGCCACACCGATTCCTCGCTCGCTGGCCATGGTCACCTATGGCGACTTGGATTGCTCGGTGATCGATGAGCTCCCGCCGGGCCGCACTCCAGTGACCACAACCCTTATCGATAATGATAGGAGGGAAGCGGTCATTCGCCGGGTAGGGGCGGCCTGCCTGACTGGAAGACAGGCCTACTGGGTTTGCACAGCCATTGAGGAGAGTGACTTTCTGGATCTGGAAGCAGCGGAGGCAACCAAAGATTACCTTGGGGCGTCACTCCCTGATATCAGCATAGGGCTGGTTCACGGTCGCATGAACGCCGCTGAAAAAGCCGAGGTCATGGCGCGCTTCAAAGCAGGTTTGATTCAGCTATTGGTTGCCACGACGGTGATTGAGGTAGGGGTAGACGTACCAAACGCCAGCCTGATGATTATCGATAACGCCGAGCGGCTCGGTTTGGCTCAGCTGCACCAGCTTCGCGGCCGTGTCGGCCGCGGCGCCGTTGAAAGCCACTGCTTGCTGCTCTATCGACAGCCACTCTCGGAAACGGCCCGGGAACGGCTGCAAGTCATGCAACAGACACACGATGGCTTTGTGATAGCGGAAGCAGACCTTCGCATCAGAGGCCCTGGAGAATTATTGGGTACAAGACAAACTGGCATGGCGCAATTCAGAATTGCCCTACTGCCCGAGCACGAATCTCTGCTGACAGAGGCGCAGGCAATCGCCGGTAAGCTTTACACACAAGATGCCGCGAGGGCTCAAGCACTGATTGATCGCTGGGCCGGCCCGAGAGCGGACTTCGCTCGCGTTTAAAGCTTCGCTGTCGCATCACTCCGCCGTCCCCGCTAGACTGTGTGCTTGTTGTCGACGGCACCGCCGCAATCATGGAATCGACCCCTACAATCGCTCATCGCAGCGGAGCCACGGGCAAATGGCGAGGCGCCATCGAGCTCATGCGCTTCCATAAGCCCATTGGCGCGCTTTTGCTGCTCGCGCCGACGCTCTGGGGCGTGGTTCTCGCGAACCAGGGCCACCCACCCTTGTCGATATTGAGCATTTTCGTGGCCGGCGCCATTGTAATGCGGGCCGCGGGATGTATTGCCAATGATCTCGCTGATCGAAATCTCGACGGCTTTGTGGAGCGAACTCGTCTGCGACCACTGGTGACCGGAACCCTGTCGGTGAAAGAGGCGGTCGGTCTATTGGTCGCACTGCTGATACTGGCGCTTATACTGGTGGCACTCACCAATCCGCTCACTGTCAAACTATCGGTAGTCGGGGCCGCTCTGGCGCTGGTCTATCCCTTCATGAAGCGCATCACGCATTGGCCACAAGTGGTATTGGGCCTCGCCTTTTCATGGAGTATCCCGATGGCGTTTGCGGCAAGCCAGTCGGCACTACCCCACGAACTTTGGTGGTTATTTGCTGCCAACGTGCTCTGGACGCTTATTTACGACACGCAATATGCCATGGTGGATCGAGAGGATGACCTCACGATCGGGATCAAATCCACTGCCATCCTTTTCGGGGAGCTCGATGTCAGGATCATCGCCGCTCTGCAGTGCCTTTGCTTATTCGCCTTCTGGCGCTGTGGGGTGGCTTTTGAGCTCGGGCGTTTTTACCATCTGGCCATCGTTGGTGTCGCTTTGATGTTCGGCTGGCATTTGTGGCTTATCCGAGAGCGAGATACCGCAGGCTGTTTCGCCGCTTTCAACCAGAGCAAATGGATTGGGCTGATCGTTTTGATTGGGATGTGTGCCCACTTTTGGCTCGGTGATAACGCAGCGCTTCCTGTCAATTGAAGGCACTTTCCGCCACCACTTACCGCTCACTGGAGGACATTGGCTCCGCCACTTGGCGAGCCTATTTTGATCAAAGCGAGCCATTCCTGAGTTGGCCCTTTCTTCGCGGGCTGGAGTCATCGGGTTGTACGACAGCCCAGAGCGGCTGGCAGCCGGCGCACATCGGCTTTGAACACGACGGAAATTTACTAGGTTTAGTGCCCGCTTATCTGAAGACCCACAGCTACGGCGAGTATGTATTTGATTGGTCGTGGGCCGACGCCTGGCAAAGGATGGGGCTCGATTACTACCCGAAACTGGTCACCGCAATCCCTTTTACCCCCGCGACAGGCCAGCGCTTCGGTCTGGAGCAGCAAGCTGACGAAGATTTCGAACTCATGGCGCTGGGAGTACAGGCCCTCTGTGAAAAGCTCGATGTATCAAGCTGGCACGTCCTGTTTATCGACGGGGCTGAATCGGATCGACTGTCGCAATGTGGGATGCCACAGCGGCTGACCACACAGTTTCATTGGTTCAACCGGGGATACCGCGATTTTCAGGATTTTCTTGATCGCTTCAGCAGTCGAAAACGCAAAAATTTGAAGCGCGAACGAGAACAGGTTAGCCGTCAGGGTTTGGTCCTAAAAACGCTCAAAGGGGATGCCATATCTCAGGAGGACTGGCTGTTTTTTCACCGCTGCTATCAAACGACCTATGCCAAAAGGTCTGGACACGGTGGCTACCTGACCGAACAGTTCTTCACCGACACCTGTCCCTCGCTCGGGGACAGCCCAATCATGGTGATTGCCGAGCTCAAGGGCCAAGCTGTCGCTGCGGCGCTATTTTTTGAGGGCCAGGACACCCTGTATGGCCGCTACTGGGGCTGCCTCGCAGAATATGACTACCTGCACTTCGAAGCCTGCTATTACTGCGGCATTGAGTACTGTATAGCAGCAGGCCTTTCTCGTTTTGACCCAGGTGCGCAGGGAGAGCATAAGATTCAGCGCGGTTTTGAGCCTATCCTGACCTATTCCAATCACTGGATTGTGGACCAGCGGCTCCGGGAGGCAGTGGCGGACTTTGCCAAGCAGGAACGCGCGCATGTGCGGGCCTACCAGCGAGAAGCATCGACCTTGCTACCGTTTAAGCAAACCGAAAATTAGCCCGCCTTCGGCGCCTTATCTCGCAGAAAAACCCAAGTGGTGCTGTCAGAATCTTTGGCGCTGAAGTAATAGCCGTCACCTTTGAAATCCTTCAGTCCTTCGGGCTCGTTCAGGCCCTCCTGAACAATATATCGGGCCATGACCCCGCGCGCTTTCTTGGCAAAAAAAGAAATCATCTTGTACTGACCGTTTTTCAGGTCACGAAATTGCGGCGTAATAATCTCTGCCTGAAGCGACGCACTTTTAACCGCCTTGAAGTACTCGTTGGACGCCAGATTAACGAGAATTGGACTGCCGCTTGCCTTGAGGTGCTTCCCAAGAACCTCAGCAATCCGCGTACCCCAAAATTCATAGAGATTTTTGCCGCCACTGTTGGCGAAAGGCAGGCCCATCTCTAGGCGATAGGGTTGCATGAGATCCAGCGGCCGTAGCAGCCCATAAAGGCCCGACAAAATCCGCAAATGCTTTTGAGCAAAGGCCAATTCGGCAGCATTCAGGGTCTCGGCCGCCAGTCCGGTATAGACATCTCCCTTAAACGCCAATACGGCTTGCTTGGCATTCTTGAGCGAAAACGCGGGCTGCCAGTTCATGAAGCGCTCATGGTTCAGCGCCGCAATATTCGCAGAAACGCCCATCAAGCCCTGAATCTCTTCCGGATCGAGTCGCTGTGCATCACTGATCAAGGAGGCCGCTTCATCAATAAATAGGGGTTGGGTCGCCTTGCGCGTCGTCGGCTGGGTTTCGTAATCCAGCGTCTTGGCGGGGGACAAAACAGACAGCACGGGTTCGCCTCTTATGCAATCTCTGAAGCCAGAATGATAACCTTGCACGCCTCTGATAAAAACCACGGTATCCGGATCATGAATCACCCCCCTCCTGCGGGAATAATTGATCACTTAATGATCCGTCTAGAGCACGCGGTCGCGTGGTGTGTCCCCGTGATGGCAGGACTGGTGTTCTGTATTGTGCTCCTTCGCTACGGCTTCAGTACCGGCGCAATCGCGGCGCAAGAGGCTGTTCAATATCTTCACGCCGCGCTGTTCATGCTGGGTGCGGCGATCGCACTGAGGGCAGAACAGCACGTTCGAGTCGATATTTTTTATCGGAATTTCACGCCCCGACAGCGTGCCTGGGTGAATACCCTGGGTCATGTTGTGTTTACGCTGCCACTGTGCGCGCTAATAGGGTGGGGCTCTCTCGGTTACGTCATCGACAGTTGGAGCGCGCGCGAAGCGTCCCCCGAGCCCGGCGGACTCCCCTTCGTTTTTATTTTAAAAACACTGATTCCGACCATGGCGCTCTTGCTTGGGCTACAGGCAGGGTCACAGATTTTCAGCGGCATCCGCCTGTTGCGGACAGAGGAGCCCGTTTAATGGAGGGGCAACTCGCGCTGGCGATGTTTCTGGTGGTCTGCTGCACTTTGTTGCTGGGGTTCCCCGTTGCGCTAACGTTGGGCGGAACGGCTTTGGGCTTTGCGTCTCTCGGCATCCTCCTGGGTCACTTTGATCCGGATTATCTGACCGCGCTGACGGGTCGCATCTTCGGCACCATGGGCAACGAAACCCTACTGGCGGTCCCGCTTTTCATCATGATGGGGGTCACCCTGGAGCGCGCGAAAATCGCAGAGGATTTACTCTCTCATATGGCCGGGCTTTTTGGTGCACGATCAGGCGGGTTAGGTGTGGCGGTGGTAGTGGTGGGCGCCCTGCTCGCTGCCAGCACGGGCATCGTGGGCGCCACCGTCATTACCATGGGAGTCTTAGCGCTGCCGACGATGCTGCGCGCGGGTTATCACCCTCAACTCGCCACTGGCACTATCTGTGCAACAGGCACGCTGGGACAAATCATACCGCCGTCGATTGCCTTGGTGCTGTTGGGCGACATTATGTCAGCGTCTTACCAACAAGCGCAGCTGAGAATGAACATCATCAACACCCAGACGGTCTCGGTCGGCGACCTTTTTGTCGGGGCGATGGTGCCTGGCTTTTTGCTGGTGCTGTTCTATCTGACCTATCTCCTGATCCGCGCCACCCTCCAGCCTGCCAGCGCACCACCAGCGACCGTTGAAAACACCGACCTCAACTCGGCAGTGGTCGCCGTGCTGCCCCCGGTGGGACTCATCGCGCTGGTGCTGGGCTCAATTCTTTTGGGCGCCGCGACGCCTACAGAAGCTGCCGGTGTTGGCGCCGTGGGCGCGATGGCACTCGCGTTTAACCGAGGCGCACTGACTCTAGCCAGCCTGCAAGATATCTCCCGATCAACGCTCTACACCACCTCCATGGTGTTCCTGATCTTGATTGGCGCTGCGGTATTTTCGCTGGTATTCAGGGGCTTCGGTGGGGATCTGCTCATCGAATCGTTTTTTGAAGAGCTGGGCGGTGGCCCCCACACTGCTTTGCTTGTCGTGATGTTGGTGATGTTCTTACTCGGCTTTATTCTTGATTTTATCGAGATCACCTTTGTAGTCGTCCCGGTAGTGGGCCCGATTCTGCTGTCGATGGGGTTCGACCCCATCTGGCTGGGGGTGATGATTGCAGTCAATCTACAGACCTCCTTCCTGACGCCGCCCTTTGGCTTCGCTTTATTCTATCTCCGAGGCGTCGCGCCCGAATCCGTCAACACCCGTGACATTTACAGCGGTGTCTTGCCGTTTGTTGCTATGCAGCTATTACTATTGCTGGTGATGTGGTGGTGGCCCAACATCGTGCTTTGGCTACCCGGAATATTGGGGCGATAATGTAATGCTGGCGACTCAGGTCAAGCAGACGTTTACCCGCCCAGCGACTCAAATTTAACCACAACGATAAGGTCCATCATGTCTGTCGAAGAGCTCGATACCAACCCGCTACCCTACGGTGAGTTGGCTTTACAAACGATCGCCATGCCGAAAGACACCAATGCCAATGGCGATATCTTTGGTGGTTGGTTGCTTTCTCAAATGGATCTGGCTGGCAGTATCACGGCCTCCGAGCTCGCCGGGGGAAGGGTGGCAACCGTAGCGATAGAGGGCATGTCTTTTCTGACGCCGGTGCACGTTGGCGCGGTGGTTAGCTGCTACTGTGATGTGCTGGAGACGGGCCGTAGTTCGGTTCGAATTTTAGTGGAGGTATGGATTAACTCACGGCAGGACGGAGAGCCAATCAAGGTGACCGAGGGTGAATTCATCTATGTGGCCATCGATGAAAACAAACTGACTCGGCCTATTCCGCAGTAAGATCAACCGGGGGCAGCACGCGGTCCCTGCCGTTGAGATAAGCGCGTTCTGAAATTTCGTGATAGGTGCGCACCTTCTCCAAAAAGACGAAATAGGATGCCGCGATTTTTTTAGCCATAGGGTCCGTATCAATCAGCGCCTGAATCGCTGCTTGGCTCTGTTCGTACAGGGCATCCATCACATCATCTGGCAACGGCAGAACTTGGGTGTCGAAGTCGCTTAGGAGAATCTGCAATGACTCGCTATTGTTAGCGGTAAAGTCATCGAGCATATCGGTATTAGTGGCGCGAGCCGCGATCCTGACAATCGCCTGTAAATCCTCTGGCAGTGCCGCAAGTGCGTCGGCATTGACTATCGTTTCCAGCATAGCGCCCGGTTCGTGCCACCCCGGATAATAGTAATACTCACCCACCTCCATCAGCCCAAGCGTCCTATCGTTGTAGGGTCCTACCCATTCCACAGCATCAATCACGCCGGTCTGCATAGAGGTATAAACCTCTCCGCCGGCGATGCGCACGGCAGATCCACCAGCGGCGTCAAATACCTCTCCAGCCAACCCGGGAATGCGCATTTTTAAGCCGACAAGGTCCTCTCGGCTGTTGAGCCGCTTGTTAAACCAACCGGCCATTTGCACCCCGGTACTCCCCCCCGCGAAGGGGATCACACCAAACGGGGCATAGAGCTCACGCCACAAGGTCAAACCGCCACCGTAGTGCAGCCAGCCGTTAACCTCCTGAGCCGTCATGCCAAAAGGCACCGCCGTATAGAAAACCGCGGCAGGAATTTTCCCCTTCCAATAATAGGCGGCACCGTGCCCCACCTCAGCAACCCCTCCTGAAACCGCATCGAATACTTCAAAAGCGGGCACGATTTCTCCCGCCCCGAAGACTTTAATGCGGAGCCGCCCGCCGGAGGCCTCATTGACTCGCTGTGCGAAATTCTCGGGTGCCGCTCCCAGACCCGGCAGCCCCTTTGGCCAGGTCGTCACGAGCTTCCACTCAATCACCTCGCTAGTAGGCTGCTCTCCAGAACCAGGGTCTAACACTTGATCCGCGTGGGGCTTACCAACCCGTTCAAGGGTCCAAAGTGCAATCACTGTGACCAAAGCGCCGGTCAACGCGACTACCGCCACCGGCAAGATCTGTTTTTCACCCATGGCGCTACCTCATAGCACGGTCAGGTTGGCGTATTGAAGCACAAGCCACTTGCTACCTTCGCTGAAACTCACCTCGACTCGCGCGTTGCTGCCTTGTCCCTCAAACTGGGTAATCACTCCCTCTCCAAACACCTGATGCAGAACGCGTTTACCCAAATCAATGCCCTCAGGGGGTGGCTCCGCGAGCGAGGAACGAGCCAAAGAGCCGAGGGGCCGCGCTACCGAGCCGTTTAGGCGCACCTCCTCTATCAACTCCCCGGGGATCTCCCGGATAAATCGTGAGGGAGTGTTGTACATATCGCCGCCGTGAAGTCGGCGATTTTCCGCGTAGGTGACCACCAATTTTTTCATGGCTCGAGTAATACCCACGTAAGCCAGTCGCCGCTCCTCCTCTAGCCGGCCAGGCTCCTCGAGGGACATCTGATGGGGAAAAAGGTTCTCCTCCATGCCGGCAATGAAGACCAGAGGAAATTCGAGGCCTTTTGCCGAGTGCAGGGTCATCATTTGAACACTGTCCTCGTAAGGGTCTGCCTGGCCTTCACCTGCATCCAGCGCTGCACTGTCGAGAAACGCCTGAAGGGGAGAAATCGTCTCATCCTCTGGCTCAAACAACCGTGTGGCGGTAATCAATTCCTGCAGGTTTTCGACGCGCGCCTGACCCCGCTCTCCTTTTTCGGCACGGTGATAATCCAGAAGCCCCGATACGGCGATCACGTGCTCCGTAAGTTCATTGAGGGAGAGGGTCTCGGCGGCGCGCTCAAAATCGTCGATCAGCGCCTGAAATTTGGCCAAGGCGGTAAGGGCTCTGGCCGGCAGCAGCTCCCGCTCCACAACAAGGCTACTGGCTCGCCACAGCGAGACTTGTTCTGCGCGAGCGACTTCCCTGAGCTTCTCTACCGTTTTGCTGCCGATGCCCCGGGGAGGGGTATTCAATACTCGCTCCAAGGCCGGATCGTCGTGGCGGGTCTGCGCGAGGCGCAGGTAAGCCAGGGCATTGCGAATCTCCAATCGCTCGTAGAATCGCTGCCCGCCATATATCCGGTAAGGAATTCCCTCCCGCAGTAAAGATTCCTCCAACACTCGGGACTGCGCATTGGAGCGATAAAGAATGGCGATGGATCGCCGCGGCTCGCCGTCGGCAAACCATTTCTCTGCCTGCTCGACGATGTAGCGGGCCTCGTCCTGCTCGTTGAACCCGGCATAGAGTGTGATCGGATCGCCGCGTTCACCTTCCGTCCACAGGTTTTTGCCGAGCCGACCGGCATTGCGGGCGATGAGGCCGTTGGCGGCATCCAGAATAGTCGCTGTGGAGCGATAATTTTGCTCCAGACGCACCGTAACCGTGCCCTCAAAATCCTCGCTAAATCGCTGAATATTCTCCACTCTGGCGCCGCGCCAACCGTAAATGGATTGATCATCGTCGCCCACGGCCACCACGGGGATCGACCGGCCCGCCAAAACCCGCAGCCAAGCGTACTGAATCGTATTGGTATCCTGAAACTCGTCTACCAAAATAGTCTTAAAGCGTTGCTGATAATGCATTAGTGTCTCTGGCGACTTTAACCAGAGTTCGTGGGCTCGTAGCAAGAGCTCTGCAAAGTCCACCAGGCCGCCGCGCTCACAGGTCTCTTCATAGGCGGCATAAATGCGCAACATGGTCTTCGCGTATAAATCGCCCTCGGGCGCCTCAACATGACGGGCACGAAGCCCCTCATCCTTTTGCGCGTTGATAAACCATTGCGCCTGTTTCGGTGGCCAGCGGGCCTCATCAAGATCCAGCTCCCGACAGATGCGTTTTACGACTCTCAACTGATCGTCGCTATCTAGGATTTGGAATTGCTGGGGTAGCCCTGCCTCCTGCCAGTGCGACTTGAGTAGCCGGTGCGCAAGACCATGGAACGTGCCCACCCAGAGTCCGTGGGTCGGCATCTGCAGCATGTCCTCAATGCGGCCCCGCATCTCACGCGCCGCTTTGTTGGTGAAGGTCACCGCCAACACAGCGTGAGCAGAAAATCCCTCGGCACGAATCAACCAGGCAATGCGATGAACCAGCACTCGGGTTTTGCCGGAGCCCGCGCCCGCTAGCACCAGCAAATTGCCCCCTGACGCGGTCACCGCCTCACGCTGGGCGGCATTAAGCGGGTTTAAAATATCTGAGACATCCATGGCTGCAGTGTAACGGAATGCGCCTAACCACCAGAAGCGATGTGCTCGCAGTCATTGGATAACCGGTTTATTCCCAAGGCGTTCATTGGTATAAACAGTGATGAGGCGTCACGGCGCCATTGGACCCGGTGGTGTCAGTCAAAGAGCGGCTGATCACTGATAGAAGTGGCTATACCGAACCCCGCACATAAGGAACGACAATGAAAATTAAAACTGCCCTGTTAACCGTGAGTCTGCTGACCTTCCCCGTTAGCGCAACCATCGCCTGCGATGCACCCGCGACACCCATCGTGCCTGACGGCGAGAGCGCCTCATTGGAAGATATGATCGCGGCACAAACTGAAGTAAAAGCATTTCAGGCGTCCAATGCCGACTATTTGGCCTGTGTCGATGAGCAAATGGCGACAGAGCAAAATTTGGTCGACGAGGGTGAAGAAGACGCGCAGGAGCGGTATGCGCTTGCAGCGGCAGACTATAACGCAGCGGTGTCACGCGAAGAGCAAGTGGCCGCAGACTTTAATGCCGCGATTCGCGCCTATAAGGCCGCTAATCCCGATTGACGTTGCAGCGCGACCCTCAGCGGATGCTATAAGGGCGCGCGTTGCTTCAATTCTTGGGCCGGAAGGTGCGCAGCGTGAATTCTCGTTGCGCTATTTTGGTTTTCGCCAATCCAACGCAGCCCCAATGGCTACGCCTACCGCTATCCAAACGGGTTCGTTTGTAGCAACAAAAACGATCGCGCCGATCGCTGTACCCACACCGATCCAATGTTCGCGATCTTTTGCATTGTCGGGGTCACCGCGCATAGTTATTCAACGGTCACGCTCTTAGCGAGATTTCGGGGCTTATCGACGTCAGTGCCCTTGGCCACAGCCACGTGATATGACAGCAACTGCAACGCGATCGTGTAGGCGATAGGGCCCACCAAGGGACTACATGCGGGCAGTTCCAATACCTCGCAGCCCGGCCCCGACTCGTAACCTGCCTTTTCACTGGCGAAAACGAACAACTGGCCGCCGCGTGCGCGCACTTCCTCGAGGTTAGAGCGCAGTTTTTCCATCAAGCGATCATCAGGCGCCACCGCAACAACCGGCATGTCGTCATCCACCAGCGCCAGCGGGCCATGTTTTAGCTCACCCGCGGGATAGGCCTCGGCATGAATGTAAGAAATCTCCTTGAGCTTGAGCGCTCCTTCTAACGCTATCGGATGATAAATACCCCTGCCCAGAAAAAGCGCATGATGCTTGTTGGTAAAACGCCGCGAGAGCGTTTTTATCAAGCCATCCTGTTCCAGCACGCGGACCGCAGTTGGCTCGATTTCCTGCAAGGCGCTGGCAACGTCCATCTCTGCCAGTCGCGCCGGCGCATGATGTCGCGCCAGACAGGCCATGAGCTGAAGGAGGGCAACTAACTGCGTCGTGAATGCCTTGGTCGAAGCGACACCAATTTCTGCACCCGCTTGAGTCAAATAAACCAGTTCGCATTCCCGCACCATGGCGCTGTGGTCCACATTACAAATAGCGAGTCGGGCCAAAACCCGATCGGCGTCTACGTGCTGCAACGCGGCCAACGTATCCGCCGTCTCACCCGACTGGGATATACCCACAACCAAGGTATTGGGTAGCGTCACAGAGTCTCGATAGCGGTACTCGGAGGCCACCTCCACCTGACACGGCAGGCCCGCCACAGACTCAATCCAGTGACGTGCCACAAGGCCCGCATGGTAGCTGGTCCCGCAGGCCAAAATTTGCACCGCCGCCACCTGGGGAAACAGCGCCGCAGCGCGCGCCCCGAACAGTTGGTCGGAGGGCAAACCGGAACCCGCGGTATCCCTGAGCCTTGCTGGCTGCTCATAAATCTCTTTGAGCATGTAGTGCTCATGCTCGCCGAGGTCGTCCTCATCGCTTTGTAGCGCCAGCCGCGTGGCGGCACGTTCAGCCGGGGCACCAGCGGCATCGTAAATCGTATAACTGTCTGCCGTTAACGCGGCAATATCGCCGTCTTCCAAATAAACAAAGGTGTCGGTAACCGATTTCAGTGCGAGCGTGTCCGACCCGGCGAAGTTCTCGCCAATACCGACACCCACAACCAACGGACTGCCTTGTCGCGCCACAACCACCGTATCGGGGGCCTGCCGGTCAATAATCGCAAGCGCATAGGCGCCTTCCAGTTGCCGAACAGACTTTTTGACGGCCAAGAGCAAATCGCCCTCCTGCTCCACGGCGCGGGCAATCAGGTGCGCAGCAACTTCGGTGTCGGTGTCAGAGAGAAACTCGGAGCCCTCTGCAATGAGCGCCTCTCGCAGTGCTGCGTGATTCTCAATAATGCCGTTATGAACGACAGCGATACGCTGCGCGGCAATATGGGGGTGCGCATTGGCAACCGACGGTTCTCCGTGGGTGGCCCAGCGCGTATGGGCAATCCCCACACCACCGTGAATAGGCGCCGCCCGCTGGGCTTCCTCCAGTGCAGCCACACGGCCCTGACGCTTGTGGCTCTGTAGTTTGCCGCCGCTATCTATCAGTGCAAATCCCGCCGAATCATAACCGCGGTATTCGAGCCTTCGGAGGCCCTCTAACAAAATTTCGGTGCAATCCCTACGCGCCGTTACCGCGACAATACCGCACATTAATCTGCCGCCTCCGGTTTGGTTGGCCGTCGCCACCCGTCTACGTTGCGCTGCCTGCCCCTCGCAACCGCCAATTGATCTGCTTTCACATCATCGGTAATCGTAGAGCCCGCAGCGATAAAGCCGCCGGAATCAATAGTAATGGGGGCAACCAATGTGCTGTTAGATCCGACAAAAACCGACTCCCCCAACACGGTGCGATATTTATTGGCGCCATCGTAATTGCAGGTAATAGTGCCGGCACCCACGTTACTTTTCGGCCCGACATCGGCGTCGCCAAGATAAGCCAGATGGCTCGCCTTGGCGCCGTGCCCGAGATGGGTATTTTTGATTTCTACAAAGTTCCCCACTTTCGCCTGTTCATCTATCACCGTGCCCGGACGTATGCGCGCAAAGGGCCCCACACTTGCGCCGGCTTTTATATCTGCACCCTCGATATGCGTGAATGGATGGACTTGCGCGCCCTCGCCGATACGGCTGTTTACAATCACACTGTTAGCGCCGATGGTGACTCCGTTTGCCAATGAAACGGTTCCTTCAAATACCGTGTTAACGTCAATGCGCACATCGCGGTCACATTGCAAAACGCCGCGGATATCTATGCGTGCGCGATCAGCGACGAGCACGCCTTGGGACATCAGCTGTTCAGCTAAAGCCGCCTGGTGCAACCGCTCCAGCTGCTCCAGCTGCTGGGGGGTGTTGACGCCCAGACAATCCAGCGCATGATCTGATGCCACCACCGTCACAGGCGCACCGTCGGCGGTAGCCAGCTTCAGTACGTCCGGGAGGTAATATTCGCCCTGTGCATTATCGTTAGTGACTCGCTCCAGATACTGGCAAAACACGGCGGCGGGGGCTGCAAGAACCCCCGTATTGATCTCGCTGAGCTGTCTTTGATCGGGAGTGGCGTCACGTTCTTCGACCACAGCCTGAAAAGCACCACCCGCATCGCGCAGCACGCGGCCGTATCCCGTTGGATCCGGTAGATACGAAGACAACATGGCCAGCCCTGACGAAGCGGCGCGAATCACGGGAATTAGGGAATCCTCGCGAACGAGAGGAACATCACCAAACAACACTAAAACGGTGCTGTCGGCCTCGCAATGATCAATGGCCTGCTGCACGGCATGTCCGGTCCCCAATTGCTCACGCTGGAGATGACACTGCACATCGGGGGCGGATACCTCTGCTTGAACCGCGTCGGCGTCGTGACCGACCACCACGTGTATGCGGCTGGCGCCCAGTTGTCGCGCTGTGCCCAACACATGACAGATTAATGGCTGACCTGCTAACCGGTGAAGGACCTTGGCGGTACTGGATTGCATCCGGCTGCCGGATCCAGCCGCCAGAATAATGACCTCAAGCATAGTGACGCCCGGTTATTAGATGACTAGGTTGACCCCATAATGATGACCAACGCGCTTTTTGCAAGCGAGAAGCGGCCAATGGCACAATAAACACCGGAAATTAATGGGTTGGGGGATGAATTACCCGCGTCCAGCGCGATTTTTAACCTTTCGCAAAGTCGCCAACTGAGCGGTCGCCTCGGCAAGCTGCGCAGAGGCACGGCCGTAATCGATTTCACCCTGTTGATTAGCCAGCGTCTCCTCGGCGTCCTTTCTCGCGAGTTCGGCAGCAGCTTCGTCAATATCGTCTGCGCGCACTGCCGTGTCCGCCAACACCGTAACGACATCCCCTTGCACTTCAATAAAGCCGCCCGATGCGTAGTACACCTGTTCGGCGCCACCTTGTTCGACAATGCGAATGGGGCCAGGAATCAGACGCGTCAGCAGCGCAGCATGGCCAAAACACACGCCTAGCTCTCCTTCCACGCCGGTCGCAACCAGTAGCTCTACCAGGCCCGAGTAAATCTGCGCCTCAGCACTGACAATATCGCAATGTAGGGTCATTGCCATCCCTCAGCTCCCTCAGCGCCTTACAGCTTGGCGGCCTTCTCTACCGCCTGCTCAATGGAGCCCACCATGTAGAACGCCTGCTCAGGTAATTGGTCATAGTCGCCCGCAAGAATGCCCTTAAAGCCAGCAATCGTGTCCTTTAAAGACACGTAAATGCCGGGAGATCCGGTGAAGACTTCTGCCACGTGAAACGGCTGAGACAGGAAGCGCTCGATTTTTCTCGCCCGCGCAACAATCAGCTTATCTTCCTCAGAGAGCTCGTCCATGCCCAGAATGGCAATGATGTCTTTAAGCTCCTTATAGCGCTGCAACACGGTCTGAACGCCCCGCGCCACATCATAATGCTCCTGCCCAATAATCAGGGGATCCAGCTGTCGGGAAGTCGAATCCAGCGGGTCAACCGCGGGGTAGATACCCTTGGCAGCGATGTCCCGGCTCAGTACCACCGTGGAGTCAAGGTGGGCAAACGTGGTCGCAGGAGAGGGGTCGGTCAAGTCATCCGCCGGTACGTAAACCGCTTGAATTGAAGTAATTGAGCCGGTCTTGGTTGAGGTAATCCGCTCCTGCAGAACGCCCATTTCCTCCGCCAACGTCGGCTGGTACCCCACTGCCGAGGGCATGCGCCCCAAGAGTGCAGATACCTCTGTTCCAGCGAGGGTATATCGGTAGATATTGTCAACAAACAACAGCACGTCCCGCCCTTCATCGCGGAAGCGCTCTGCCATGGTCAGTCCTGTCAGCGCGACGCGCAGGCGGTTGCCCGGCGGCTCGTTCATCTGACCATAGACCATTGCCACTTTTGACTTGCTCATCTCTTCGACGTTAACAACGCCGGATTCTTGCATCTCGTAATAAAAGTCGTTGCCCTCGCGAGTCCGCTCACCCACGCCGGCAAACACCGAGAGGCCCGAGTGCTCAGTGGCGATGTTGTTGATCAGCTCCATCATATTGACGGTCTTGCCGACACCGGCACCACCAAACAGACCCACTTTGCCGCCCTTGGCAAAAGGACAAACCAGGTCGATCACCTTGATGCCGGTTTCCAACAGCTCATCCGATGCAGCGAGCTCTTCATACGTAGGCGCGGCGCGGTGAATCGCGGCACGCTCTTGCTCTCCAATGGGGCCCTTTTCGTCGATAGGGTTGCCCAATACATCCATGATGCGACCCAGCGTTTCTGTGCCGACCGGGACCGATATGGGCGCGCCGGTATTTTCAACGCTGAGCCCGCGGCTCACGCCCTCCGAAGGACCCATCGCAATAGCGCGCACGACGCCATCTCCCAGCTGCTGCTGCACTTCAAGCGTCAAACCCTTTTCGGCGACTGTCAGTGCGTCATACACCTGTGGCACGCTGTCGCGAGGGAACTCCACGTCGATTACCGCGCCGATAACCTGTACGACCTTTCCGCTACTCATTTTTCGGTCCTCATTTCAAATCTGCTATGGCGAGCTCGCCGCCACTTGTTCTTTTGCGGTCACACGCCTTAGCCAATGGCCGCGGCACCGCCCACTATTTCTGCCAACTCTTGCGTAATCGCTGCCTGTCTGGCTTTGTTGTAGACGAGCTGCAGTTCGTCGATCAGCTCGCCGGCGTTGTCAGTGGCATTCTTCATGGCGATCATGCGCGCAGCCTGCTCGCAAGCGCCATTTTCAACCACCGCTTGGTACACCAAAGATTCGATGTAGCGAATCATTAATGCATCGAGCAATTCGCGCGCGTCCGGCTCGTATATGTAATCCCAATGATGCGACAGGGAGGCATTCTCCTCCGGTTTCAGCGGCAACAGCTGATCCACCCGCGGCGCCTGCGTCATGGTGTTAACGAAATCATTGCCCGCAAGAAATAACGCATCAATACGACCATCCGTATAAGCATCGAGCATGGTTTTAACGCCACCGATTAAATCTTCAATCGAGGGCTCCTCGCCAAGGTCCCTCACAGAAGCGGTAACGTTGCCGCCGACGCTGGCGAAGAAGCCCGCCGCCTTAGCCCCCACGAGGCAAAGCTCAACCTCTACTCCGTTATCCTGCTGCGCGCGCATGGACTGAATGGCGGCTTTAAACAGATTAATGTTCAGGCCGCCACACAGCCCTCGGTCGGTCGAAACAATGATGTATCCGGCGCGCTTGATTTCGCGCTCCTGCATATACGCGTGCCGGTATTCCGGTGTGGCATTGGCAATGTGTCCCACAACCGCCCGCATACGCTGCGCGTAGGGCTTGCCCAACTCCATGCGATCCTGGGCGCGACGCATCTTGCTCGCGGCGACCATTTCCATGGCGCTAGTGATCTTTTGAGTACTCTGAATACTCGAGATCTTGGTGCGGATTTCCTTGCCGACTGCCATATCGGGTTACCAGGTTTGAGAGGATTTGAAAGCTTCTATGGCTGACTTGAAAGCCGCTTCGCGCTCGTCATTCCAATCACCGTCTGTCTCAATCTGGCGCATAACATCGGCACATTCGGCGCGCATGTAGCTCAATAGCGCAGCTTCAAAATCGCCGATTTTTGCGACCTCGACGTCGCGTAAATAACCCTCATTTCCCGCGTACAGCAGCACCCCCATTTCAGCGATTGACAGAGGGGCATACTGCTTTTGCTTCATCAATTCGGTAATGCGCTCGCCGTGCTCCAGCTGCGCTTTAGTCGCGTCGTCAAGGTCCGAGGCAAACTGTGAGAACGCCGCCAATTCTCGGTACTGCGCCAGCGCCGTTCTGATGCCGCCAGAGAGCTTCTTAACAATTTTGGTCTGCGCCGCGCCCCCCACTCGAGAGACAGAAATACCTGCGTTCATTGCCGGGCGAATGCCGGCATTGAACATATCGGCCTCAAGGAAAATCTGGCCGTCGGTAATAGAGATCACGTTGGTCGGAACAAAGGCGGAAACATCGCCTGCCTGAGTCTCAATGACCGGAAGCGCCGTCAGCGACCCGGTTTGGCCTTTCACCGCGCCATCTGTGAATTGCTCCACATAGTCTGCGTTAACGCGCGCCGCACGCTCTAGGAGGCGGGAGTGCAGGTAGAAAACGTCGCCAGGGTAAGCCTCTCGACCAGGAGGTCGCCGCAGCAGCAAGGAAATTTGTCGATACGCCACCGCCTGCTTGGAGAGGTCGTCATAGATAATGAGCGCGTCCTCGCCTCGATCGCGGTAGTACTCACCCATGGTACAGCCGGCAAACGGCGCCAGATACTGCATGGCGGCAGGATCCGACGCATTGGCCGCCACAACAATTGTGTGCTCCATGGCGCCATGCTCTTCAAGCTTGCGAACCACGGAAGCGACAGAGGAGGCCTTCTGCCCCACCGCCACATAAATACATTTTATGCCGGTGCCTTTCTGGTTGATGATGGCATCAACTGCAATCGCGGTCTTTCCGACCTGGCGATCACCGATGATCAGCTCTCTCTGACCTCGCCCAATCGGCACCATGGCGTCGATGGCTTTGAGTCCAATCTGAACCGGCTGATCAACTGATTGACGCGCAATAACCCCGGGGGCGATCTTCTCGATCGCGTCTGTCATTTTAGTTTCAATGGCGCCCTTGCCATCAATGGGGTTACCCAAAGAATCAACCACCCGGCCCTGAAGCTCAGGCCCGACGGGCACCTCAAGGATGCGGCCCGTGCAGCGGCAGGTCTGACCTTCAGCCAATTGCTTGTAGTCGCCCAGCACCACCGCGCCGACCGAGTCACGCTCGAGGTTGAGCGCCAAGCCAAAAACGCCGCCGTCAAATTCAATCATCTCACCGTATTGAACCTCTGTAAGGCCGTGAATACGGATAATGCCGTCGGTGACCGACACAATAGTGCCCTCATTGGTCGCCTGCGAGGTGACTTCAAGCGCGTCGATCCGCTGCTTGATGAGGTCGCTGATTTCCGAGGGGTTGAGCTGTTGCATGACTAATCCTCTGTCATTGATTCAGCGAGCCGGCCAGTTTATTCAGGCGGCCGCGAATAGAGCCGTCGATCACCAGATCATTGGCTCGAATAAGAGCCCCTCCCAGTAAAGAGGGGTCGGTTTCAGAAGTCAGGGTGACGCTTCGTGCCAGCCGGGCCTCCATTGATTCTGCGAGCAGATCGGACTCGGTTTCGCTAAGGGGATAGGCAGAGATCACATGGACCGCGACCGCGCTTTCTACCGACTGCTTAAACTGCTCAAAAAGCGCTGATACCTCCGGTAGCAGGGTCAATCGGCCATTGTCGGCCAGAACGTGCAGCAAATTGCCCACGGCCGCCGGCAGCGTATCGCCCACCAAATCCATCAGCGTCGCGGCGCGCTGCGCAGCCGTCTGATCCGGTCGCCTGAGTGAGGCGGCCACCTTTGGCTCCTCGGTCAAAGCCGCAAGCTGCGCCAGCGAGTCTCTCCAAATGACCAGCTGGTCCGCCGCGCGGGCGTGCTCAAAAGCAGCGCGCGCGTACGGTCTGGCAAGTGTGGTCGGCTCGATCACAGATTATGATCCCGCTGAGAGTGTCTTGAGCAAATCGGCATGCTTCTCGGCGTCTATCTCGGCACTGAGAATTTTCTCAGCCCCGGCCACAGCCAATGCGCTCACTTGCGACATCAGCTGCTCTTGTGCCCGCGCACGCTCTTGCTCTATTTCCGCCGAAGCCGCCGCCTTGACCCGCTCTGACTCCGCAACGGCTGCTTGTTTCGCTTCGTCGACGACGGCCTGAGCTCGCTTATTGGCCGCCTCGATAATGCCCGCCGCCTCACGCTTGGCCTCCGCCAACTGCTCGGTTGCTCGCTTCTGAGCCAACTCAAGGTCGTGGCCGGCTCGATCCGCCGCCGCAAGCCCCTCTGCAATCTTGCTCTGGCGCTCCGCCATCGCCGCAGTAATCGGGGGCCATACGTAACGCATGCAAAAAGCGACGAACGCGACAAACGCGACGAGTTGCCCGATCAAAGTGAGATTAATATTCACACGCTGCTCCTGTGGTGTTCAGGGGACCCGTCCAATAGCGCCCCAGAAAAAGGAAGGCTTTTAGCCCGCGACCACAAAAATCAGGTACATGGCGATACCCACACCAATAATTGGAATAGCGTCGACCAGGCCGGCACCCAAAAAGAAAGTGCCTTGTAGTTTCGGGGCTAGCTCGGGCTGTCGCGCAGAACCCTCAATTAATTTGCCGCCCAGAATGCCAACGCCTATAGCGGCGCCCATTCCACCTAAACCCATCATGATGGCGGCGGCAACGTAAATCAGTTCCATGGTTGTCTCCTAAAGTACACAGTGAAAATCAATGGTCTTCGTGCGCCATACTCAGGTACACGATGGTAAGAACCATAAAGATGAAGGCCTGCAGGGTGATCACCAAAATGTGGAAAATCGCCCAGCCGATCTGTAATAACGCGGCGGGCAATAGCCAAAATAGCCCTACGCTGAACAATGCGGCGATCAGAATAAAAATCATCTCACCAGCATACATATAGCCGAAAAGTCGCAAGCACAGTTAAAAAGCATTAGCCAGCAAACCCACGACCTCCATAAACAGATTGACGGGTATAAAAAGAGGGTGGTTAAAGGGGTTCATCGTCAGTTCTTTGACAAAGCCGAACCCTTTTACTTTTATCGAATAAAAAAGCATCAAAACAAACACGCCGATGGCCATCCCCATCGTGATGTTCGGGTCCGTAGAGGGCACGATTTTTTGATACTCAACACCGGCTAACATCAGGCCATGGGGAATTAAATCCACTGGTATCAGGTCCATTAGATTCATCAAAAAGACCCAGACGAAGATGGTCAGCGCCAAAGGCGCGATGAGTGGATTCCGCCCATGAAAAGTGTCTTTGACGGTGCCATCGATAAACTCAACAACCATCTCAACAAAGTTGACCCAGCCCGAGGGAATGCCTGCGGACGCTTGCACCGCGACGCGCCGGAACAGCCAACAAAAAATGATGCCCAAGCCCACCGACCACAACATGGAATCGACGTGGACAGCATTAAAACCCATGGCGGCTATTTCATCGGCGCCATGCGCCAGCGTCCACTGCCCTCCAGAGGCAACCACGCTACCGTCAAAGCGCTCATATCCCTCTGGCAACTTGCCATAAGTCAAGTTGGTGAGGTGATGAACGATATACTCAGATACGGTCTGACTGTCGCCATTTGCCGCCATTATCGCCGCGATGCTCCTATGCCCAAAGGGGCTTACTCTCTACTACTCAATTCGGCCGTTCTGGCCGGACCATTTGGTGCGCGCAATGAGCGCGGAGGGCAAAAGTAACGCTATTGCACTACCCGCCAGCACTGCTAGCGGCTCGCTGTCCGGCCTCAAGGCAAACAGGACAGCAAAGCCCATAGTTGCCAGACCGTAACGCGCTGCACCGAGCCATACAGGGCTAAAGGCTGACCGCTCAGAAGTGAGACTCAACGCCATCCAGCCGCTTGGCAACAACACAACACACGCGCCCAGCAACATGTCCAGAGAAATTCGAACGCCGCTTATCGCGCCCGCTAAACCCGCTATCACACCGACCAACGCTGTTGTTGTCATCACAGCTTTTAGGAGCCGCTTGCGTGTTGTCGCGAAAGGTCCGGAGACAGCGTATTTGGCCAAGATCAACCCAGCCCCCCTCTCATGCGGGACGGAGTGTAGATGAAAGCCTAAAACCCTTCAACACATAGCTTTTATTTGAATTTTTTTAGAATCCCGTCTAGCTCGTCGAGGGTCGTGTACTGTATTTCCAATCGACCTCGGCCGTTCAGCTGGTGATGAATTCTGACTCGCGCACCGAGGCGGTCGCCTAAATCCTGCTCGAGCCGGCTGACATTGGGGTCCTTGTGCGGCGGGGCCCCCTTATCCGCTGACCAACCTTTGACCAAAACCTCTGTTTGCCGGACCGAAAGTCCTCGCTTAGCGACCTGTCGAGCCGCCTTTACTTGTTCCGAACTTTCGAGACCCAGTAGGACCTTGGCATGCCCCACTTCAATTTGCCCCTGACCCAACATGGCTTGCACATCGCTGTGCAAATTCAGCAGTCGAAGACTGTTCGCAACAGCGGAACGCGACCGGCCCACTGCGGCCGCTATTTGCTCCTGGCTGAGTCCAAACTCATCCTGAAGCCGTTTCAAACCCACAGCCTCCTCTACGGGATTGAGGTCTTCCCTTTGAATATTTTCAATCAGGGCAATGGCAATGGCGTCCTCATCGGACACTTCCTTAACAACGACGGGCACTTTATCCAGGCCAACCAGCTGTGCGGCTCGCCAGCGACGCTCTCCCGACAGAATTTCGTATCGTTGATTACCCAGAGGGCGAACAACGACTGGCTGCAAAATTCCTTGGGTCTCGATACTCGCTGCCAGCGTATCTAGCGCCTCTGGGTCAAACGCTGCGCGGGGCTGGTAAACACCGCGCTGCAACTGTTCGATGGGGAGCTCTGCGACCACCGTCGAGGCGTCGGGGCGATGCTCCTCATTACTCTTGTCAGCAACGCCTTGTTGTTGCTTGATAATAGCCCCGGACCCGAGCAGCGCCTCCAACCCTCGATTTAATTTTCGCTTCTGCACCATCAAATATTGTCCCTAGGGTGGTGTTCTTGCCGGCGCATAAACTCCCCAGCCAACGCCATATAAGCAGTTGCGCCCCTTGCCAGGCGATCATAGACGATTCCAGGCAGGCCATGGCTGGGAGCTTCCGCCAAACGCACATTCCGCGGGATTACCGTTCGGTAAACCAAGCCCTCGAAATGCTGGTGGAGCTGCTCAGAAACTTCGTTGGTCAGCGCATTCCGAGGATCATAAAGGGTGCGCAAAATTCCCTCGATACGCAGGGCCGGATTCACTGTTTGATTAATCGTGTTAATCGTCTCTAGCAGGGCCGATAGGCCCTCTAGCGCAAAATACTCGCACTGCATGGTAATGAGCACAGAGTTGGCGGCAACGAGCGCGTTGAGTGTGAGCATATTTAAAGAGGGAGGACAATCTATGATGACAAAATCGTACTTCTCGGTACCGGCTTGCAAAGCCAGGTTTAGGCGCTGTTCTCGGTCTTCCATGGCCAACAAGGCGACTTCGGCGGCCGTTAAGTCACCGTTAGCGGGCACCACATCCATACGAAGGCGGGGTAAAGAAAGGGCAACCTCCTCCAATGGCTGTGCTTCCACCAGCAACTCGTAAGTGCTGGCAACCAGCTCTCCTTTGTTAATGCCAACGGACACCGAGGCATTCCCCTGCGGATCAAGGTCGACCAGCAGCACTCTTTTGTCCATCGCAGCCAAAGCCGCCGAGAGATTGACGCTAGTTGTCGTTTTTCCCACACCGCCCTTTTGATTGGCTACTGCGACAACCTTCATGACGTCTCACCCCGGCTTCGCCGAATCCGCATTACATTGAAAGACCAGTCCTGCCCGGGCACCCTGATTTCCCGAGCGTCTTGTAAATATAGGTTTTCCGGGATCGCTCGACTGACCTCGGCAGCACTATCCGTTGTCATGGTGTACAGCGACCCCTCATTGTTCAGTAAGTGATCTATTCTGGTTAGCGTTGTTCGCAGATCCGCGAACGCTCTCGTCAAAATTGCATCGTAATCGATATCTGGTATCCAGGATTCGACCCGCGCAGTTTCAATGCGGATGTTAGTTAAACCTAACTGTCTTTTCACCTCGGCCAAAAATCGCGTTTTTTTTCCATTGCTGTCAAGCAACGTGTAGCAATGGTCGCTGACCGCTATCGCAAGAGGAATGCCGGGAATACCCGCGCCCGTTCCCACATCCAATCGGTTAGATCCCTCAATGAGCGGTGTTACCGCAAGGCTTTCCAAGACATGCCTTACTAAGATTTCCTGGCGGTGACGAATCGCAGTCAGGTTATATGCCCGATTCCATTTTTCGAGCAAATCAACGTATTGGAGTAACTTTTCGAGCTGAGTATCACTCAGAGCAAGACCGAGAGACCCGGTGGCTGATCTGAGAAATTGAGCTTCGCCTTCAACCATTCGCTGTCGCGCGTGACGATGCCTTCGTTGCTCGCTTTTTCAGGTATACCAGTAACAAGGACATCGCGGCGGGCGTTACGCCAGGCACCCTCCCCGCTCGCGCCAGATTGTTGGGTCGAATTTCAGTCAGTTTTTGGCAGATTTCATGGGACAACCCTTCGACTTTAAAAAAGTCGAGATCTCCCGGAATCTCCATGGCCTCATGTCGATGCAAACGCGCAATATCCTGCTGCTGCCGATCAATGTAACCCGCATATTTGAGCTGAATCGCTACCTGTTCAGCGACAGACTCCTCTACGGGCTCAGTTGGAGGAGCGGCATCGTATAACATCGCGGCCGTGATCTCCGGTCTCTTGAGCAAATCGGCCAAGGAGTATTCTCGATTCAGTGGCTTTTCCAGTAGCGGTTTTATCCTCTCCGCCGTCGTCGAGTCGGGTTGCACATAATGCACCTCCAAGCGCTGCTTTTCCCGACTGATAGCTTCTCTCTTATCAGAAAAAAGCTGCCACTGCTTCTCGCCGACAACACCCAGCGCCCAGCCCTGTTCAGTCAATCTGAGATCGGCATTGTCCTCCCTCAACTGCAAGCGATATTCGGCGCGAGAAGTAAACATGCGATAGGGTTCAGTGGTTCCAAGCGTCACCAAGTCATCAACCAGCACACCAATATAGGCTTCATCGCGTCTTGGCTCCCAGGGCGCTCGCCCCCTGACCCGGCACACCGCATTGATGCCTGCTACCAGACCTTGTGCAGCCGCTTCCTCATAACCCGTTGTGCCATTAATTTGGCCGGCAAAAAACAAACCGGAGACGGTTTTAGTTTCCAGGCTATGCCGCAGGTCACGAGGGTCAAAGTAATCATACTCAATTGCATATCCGGGCCGGGTAATGTGGGCATTTTCCAGTCCTTTGATAGACCTCACCAAATTCAGCTGCACATCAAAAGGCAGGGAAGTAGAAATGCCGTTGGGATATAACTCGTGCGACGTGAGGCCTTCCGGTTCAATAAAAATCTGATGCGAAGTCTTATCAGAAAAGCGGTGAATCTTATCTTCGATACTGGGGCAATATCGTGGTCCTACACCTTCAATGACCCCACCAAACAAAGGGGATCGATCAAGGCCGGCACGAATCAGCTCGTGTGTTTGTTCGTTCGTTTCTGTAATCCAGCAACACCGTTGCTCGGGGTGATTCTCGCGTTGCCCAAAAAAAGACATTACTGGACGGGGATTGTCGCCCCATTGTTCCGCCATGGCGCCAAAATTGACCGATCTGGCATCAATACGAGGGGGAGTCCCCGTTTTAAGGCGACCGACACGCGGACAAACTTCTCTGAGACGCTCCGCGAGCCCGATAGAGGCTGCGTCACCCATTCGTCCACCGGACGCTTGCGATGTGCCGACGTGCATTTTCCCGTTAAGAAATGTGCCCGCCGTCAGGACAACCGCCTTCGCTGAAAAAATAATACCGGTGCGAGTCACAACGCCTGAAACTGCGTCCCCGGTAACCCTTATATCTTCTACGGCATCCTGGAAAATCTGGACATTGCCTGCATTTTCCAGCGTGCTGCGGATCGCCTGGCGATAGAGGACCCGATCTGCTTGCGCACGCGTCGCCCTAACTGCGGGACCTTTTCTCGAGTTCAATACCCGGAACTGGATTCCGGAGAGATCAGTGGCCCGCGCCATCACCCCACCCATGGCATCCACTTCTCTCACTAGATGGCTTTTGCCAATACCCCCAATAGCGGGGTTGCAGGACATTTGCCCGAGTGTATCGATGGCATGAGTGATCAGTAATGTTCGGGCACCCATACGAGCAGCGGCCAAGGTGGCTTCCGTACCTGCGTGTCCTCCGCCAATCACGATGACGTCATATGCGTTAGGGTGCTGCATTGCTGTATCGCTACTGAATGGGCGGGAGCGGAGTATAAACGGGCCAATCGCCAGTATGAACCAGCGTATTCGGTAGATAATGATGTTCTTTTGAAGATAGTCGCAGCGCGGTAGGGCTAACTATTAATAAGAGTTTATTTATAAGAAAAGTACTTTAATACTGTTATTACTAGGCCCGTCGTTTGCTGAGGATAATCTTCAAAAATCCATTAAAAACAATTAGTTGTGAGAAATTAAGCACTGTGCGAAACGGCCTTAAAAAAGCGGGTTTTGCTGGTATTAAGCCGTGGATGAAAAGCGGTATCCGTCGAGAAATTAAGAAACTCACAGGCTGTTAAGCCGTTGTTGTGGGTGTTTTTCACAATGTTTGTCCAACCATCCGAGATTACGTTGTGGGGCTGTTTCATGGTGTTGACAGTCTGTGATGATGTTGTGGAATACTTTTTAGACGACCGGAAGACATTACGCCGCTACTCGGGTGACGGGATTTTGGCGGAAGGCCTTTGGTTGCGCGTTGGGAACATGGTGTTATTTCCCGATGCAAAAAGAAGAGAAAATTTCCCCGAGCAAGTCATTGACTCCTACGACACCTGTGACGGCGCCAAGCGTTTCGTGTGACGCTCTTAGGTCCTCTGCCAAAATTTCTCCAGCGCCGGTTTGACTGAAGGTTTCTATGGCCGCATTTAAGGCCTCTCTGGTCGCTTGCAGGATCGATACATGCCGCTCTCTCGCGCTGAAAGGTGTTGAGCTGTCTGGGTGAGAGACACCGACTTTCGCCAATATGGCAGCCTCGAGTGCGCTGATACCGGCTCCGGTTATCGCCGACACAGCGATAGTGGTTACTTCGTCGGAGGATTGTTCTCCCGCTGCGCGATTGGAAAGGTCAATTTTATTAAGGACGCGGATAGTTGGCACGTCCCGGTTCCGACATTCCTGGGTAGCTGCTGCTGTTGTGTCATCAATAACCTCAATGATGAGATCAGCGATATCAAGTTCCCTCTTGGCCCTATTAATACCCTCTTGCTCAATGACATCGGCAGCCTCTCTGATGCCGGCAGTATCCGAGAACTCAAATACCATGCCACCAAAGCTCAGGGTTTGCTTAATGACATCACGGGTTGTTCCAGGTATATCGGTGACAATGGCCACTGCATCTCGGGCCAATTGATTCATCAGGCTACTTTTGCCGACATTGGGTTTGCCAGTCAGGACCACGCTTACGGCTTTGCTCATTAGAACGCCCTGTCGGGCATTTTTGATCAGTGTGTCTAATGCATCGGCCACGCTGGCGAGTTTTTCTTGAATGATGCCATCAGAAAGGAAATCCACTTCTTCTTCTGGAAAATCAATCGCAGCCTCAATGTAAATTCTCAGCTGTAGTAAATCATTTGCTATTGCGTTTACCGCATCGGAAAACGCTCCTCTCAATGAGGCCGAAGCCTGTCGAGCCGCTTGTCTGGTGGGTGCATTGATGAGGTCCGCGAGGCCTTCCGCTTGGGCGAGGTCCAATTTGTCGTTCATAAAAGCACGCTCTGAGAACTCCCCGGGTCGTGCCATGCGGGCTCCCAAAGCAAGGCAGGCATCGAGCAGCATTGAGGTGATAACGACCCCGCCGTGGCAGTGCAGTTCAGCAACGTTTTCGCCGGTAAAAGAGCGGGGCCCCTGAAATAACAACGCGAGGCCCTGATCGATAAACGTGTTCTGGAAGGTAAAGTTACAGAGAGCGGGCGTTTTGGCGTGCAGCGGACGTCCGCATAATTGTTGTGCAATGACCCAGGCGTCAGCCCCGGAGAGCCGGATAATGGCTACCCCCCCCTTGCCGGGTGGAGTAGCCACTGCGGCAATTGTGTCTTCGTTCAAGGCGGCCGTTTTAATCAGTTCGGCTTGCTGATCCATGGGGCGTCAGAGACTGCCATTTTCAATACGTTGATTGATGATGTATTGCTGGGCCATAGAAAGGAGATTGTTGCAGAGCCAATACAGCACCAATCCAGCGGGGAACCACAGAAAAAAGAAGGTAAAAACGATTGGCATCCACTGCATAATTTTCGCTTGCATCGGATCCGGTGGAGCCGGGTTGAGTTTTTGCATGTAATACATGCTCGCTCCCATCAAGATGGGCAGAACAAAGTAGGGGTCCATAATCGACAGATCTTGGATCCACAATGCAAATGGCGCTTGCCGAAGTTCGACTGATTCCATAAGCACCCAATACAGGGCGATAAATACGGGCATCTGAACCAGGATGGGAAAGCACCCGCCCAAGGGATTAATTTTTTCTTTTTTATAGAGCTCCATCATTGCCTGCGACTGCTTGGCTTTGTCATTCGCGTATTCGTCGCGAATGGCAATGATGCGAGGCTGTACTTTTCTCATTCTCGCCATCGATTTGTAGCCTGCGGCAGAGAGCCGAAAAAATGCGAGTTTGACGAGCAGCGTAAGAATAATGATAGCGATGCCCCAGTTAACCACCGCCGACTGGATCAGCGTGAGCAACCAGAAAAGTGGCTGCGCGATCCACCATAGCCAGCCGTAATCGACAACGAGATCGAGATGAGGTGCGAGAGCGGAGAGCACAGCCTGATTTTTTGGGCCGACGTAGAGTACGTTTGTGATAGCCGTTGTCTCCCCGGGCGCAAGGCGAACGGCGGGACCGGTATAACCAATAATATTGAATCCGTTACTGGTATGGCGCGTTCTAAACCGGTGTGTTTCTGTTGCAGCGGGGACCCATGCGCTTACAAAGTAATGCTGAAGCATCGCGATCCAGCCACCTTCTAAATCCGCTTTAAAGGGGTTGTCCGCCATTTCCTCGAAATCAAACTTTTCGAAACGCTGATCAGTGTGGGTGAGCGCGGATCCCAAAAAAGGACGCATGCCCATCCCAGAATTGTTATCGGATGGCGCAGGCGAACTGTCGCGCTTGAGTTGCGCAAATGGTGAGAACTCAGAATCGCGGTTCGAGAGGTTGCTTACTTCATGAGTAACAGAAATGCTGTGACTACCGCGTTCGAACCGGAATCTCTTTACTACGGCGAGTGCGTCATTCTCACCCTGGTATAGCAAGTCCACATCAAGTGAATCACCGTCGGACAGTTCGTAGGTTGACTGTGCAGCTTGATACACAGCGCGATTTTTTTGGTCGATACCGTCAGGGCCAACGAGGCCAGATTGAGCAATATAGATTCTTTGTGCGTTTCTCTCGAGTAACACAAAAGGGTCAGAGGGGTCATCGAGTGTTTTTGGATAATCCCGGAACGCTGCACCAACGACATCACCACCCTGGAGGTCAATGACCACGTTGAGCACGTCGGTTTTTACGGTCACCAAAGAACCCGTATCAGAGCTGGTAATACTGTCCGTTCTGGTGCCTTGCGGCAGCGCGATATCTTCGGCGCTGGGTATGTCACCCTCAGTCGACATACTCGGGCGGCTTGCGTCGGTGTCCGCCCAAGAAGCGGTATTATCCGGCGCCAGGGACTCGACAATGGGGCTCGGTGGTATCAACGCTTGCTCGCTTTCCGTAAATCGCGTCCACTCGCCCAACAGCATTAGGCCTAGCAGGAGACTGGCGGCGATTAGCGCGTATCGAGGGATGTCCATATTTTCGGTCTCAATCTGGTTGTCGGAACGGCCGCGGTTCCGGAACGGGGTCGTAGCCGCCTGTACACCAGGGATGGCAGCGCGAGAGTCTGCGAGCAATCAGCCAACAGCCGGCAAGGGTACCGTGAGTCGCCAGTGCGTCAATCCCGTATTGTGAACAAGTTGGCGTAAAGCGGCACCATCGTCCCAGCCAGGGGCTCAGCGTGAGTTGATAGCCGCGGATCATGAGGGACAAGCTCTTTGCTATACACTGGTCAACGTAGCCTAGCCATCTCATAGGCTTGCGGCCTTGTTATTAATGCGTTGCCACAGTTGCTCAAGATCCTTCCAGAGTAAAGGGCTGGAGAGTTGGTCAGCAGGGGCTCTCGCCAAAATGACCAGATCGAGAGGAATAATGAGCGTGGATTGTCGGAAGTGTTCTCTGATGATGCGTTTTAGGCGATTTCGCCGCACTGCCCGACGTACATTTTTTTTGGCGACTACGATGCCGACGCGAGATCTCTCTGCAACAGAGGGAATGGCCAACACGAGAAAGGAAGCGTTACTGACGCGAATTTTGGCGGCGTCAAAAACGCAGGCGTAATGGTGTGGCTCTGAGAGCCTGGCGGATAAGGGAAATCCGGGCATGGGTCACTTAATCGTGCCCCGCGCTTTGGAACTTATGCAGAGAGCTTGCGGCGCCCACGAGCCCTGCGTCGCGCCAATACCTGTCGGCCATTTTTGGTAGCCATTCGGGCGCGAAAACCATGCGCGCGCTTTCGCTTCAGGACGCTGGGTTGGAATGTACGTTTCATGGCATCGACCTACTGACAGATTGTTGTTTGAGCAACTTTACCGCGCAGACTTCGCGTCAAGGGTAGCGGGTCCAGCGCTTGGGGGCGCGGATTATAGGTGTGCCAGATGCGATTGGCAACCGCACGCTGATTCATTTGGCGCGCCCGCCGACGGCCCTGTTTTTTTATCATCCACTTGGGCGCTTGCCCGAAGAACAAAAAAACCGGGCTAGCGCAATGCTCGAGCACCCCAAAAACCAAGCCAGACATAGTAAGCGAGCGCTTACATACAGCAGGTTGGCGATATCGTCGCATAGGCTCGGTTGGCGACAAATCACAGCTTAACCAAAAGTTATACACAGGCTGTACACAGCCCACCTAAAAATTTTGTTGCAAAAGCAAGATATGTTTTGTAAGCGCCGCTTTTGTATCTAAATAATTGTTATATATAAATAAAAAAGATGTTGATAACACTGTTGCGGTGTGGATAACTACGCATCGCCGCGAGATCCCAGCCCGTGCGCACGCTGCCAGGATGTGGCGGCAGAGTTGTCCGGCATTAGTGGACCGATGAAAAAGCAAAATAACACCTTGAAGGAGCAAAAGCGTTGGCAGCCCCTCAGCCGATTTCGAATCCCTGGCAGCATTGTCTGCACCGCCTGGGCGGAGACATTCCACAGCAGCAATTTAATACCTGGATTCGCCCTCTGCAGGCCGAGTGGCACGACACCGGTTTGACGCTGTCTGCACCTAATCGATTTATTCGAGATTTCGTGGTCGAGCGATATGTTCCTTTGATTGCCTCCTATCTCATGGACGTCGTGTCTCCCGCCCTTGCTCAGGTGTCGGTGACCGTCGCGGATGATGTTGCGGGCGGCGCGAGACCTGTTTTGTCGGTAGAGAGGCCAGTTCAGCGGATGGGTGTGGTCAGTCAGCCCGCGGTTCGCTCGTCGCCGAAGCCTGCGCCTGCGGCGCTGGTGACCTCGTCGAGTCTCGTTGAAGGCTATACTTTTGAGCGTTTTGTTGAAGGTAAAAGCAACCAGTTAGCGCTTGCGGCTGCGCAACAAGTGGCGGAGCACCCTGGTGCGTCCTATAACCCGCTCTTTTTGTACGGTGGCGTCGGGCTTGGTAAGACCCACTTGATGCATGCTGTGGGCAACGCTATGCGGCGTCAAAATCCAGAGGCAAAAATTATTTATCTCCACTCCGAGCGTTTTGTGGCCGATATGGTAAAAGCGCTGCAGCTCAACGCAATCAACGATTTCAAGCGCTTTTACCGATCCGTTGATGCGCTGTTGATTGACGATATTCAATTTTTTGCCAACAAAGATCGCTCTCAAGAGGAGTTTTTTCACACCTTTAACGCGTTGCTTGAGGGCGGTCAGCAGATGATCCTGACCTGTGATCGCTACCCAAAAGAGATAGATGGCGTTGAAGAGCGTCTGAAGTCGCGGTTTGGTTGGGGGTTAACGGTAGCGGTGGAGCCGCCCGACCTTGAGACGCGCGTGGCGATACTGATGAAAAAAGCGGAGCAAAGCCACATTTCGTTGGCTCCCGACGCTGCTTTCTTCATTGCTCAGCGCATTCGCTCCAACGTCAGGGAGCTTGAGGGTGCGCTCAAACGGGTTATTGCAAGCGCCAATTTTACGGGTCGCCCCTTCGACATTGAGCTCATCAAAGATAGCTTGAAAGACTTGCTGGCGTTGCAGGACAAGCAGGTTTCGCTGGACAACATCAAGCGGAAAGTGGCGGAGTATTACAAGATCAAGGTAGCCGACCTGATGTCAAAGCGCCGCAACAGGAGCGTCGCCAGACCGCGGCAGGTTGCCATGGCGCTGGCAAAGGAGTTGACCCAACATAGCCTCCCGGAGATTGGAGATGCCTTTGGCGGGAGAGACCATACGACAGTGCTCCACGCATGTCGTAAGATAAAGGAGTTGCGAGACACTAACTCTGATATCAGCGAGGATTACCAGAATCTACTTCGCTCCCTGACGACGTAACGTTGCGCTGCCATCAGTTGTTGCTGACGCCCTATTCCAACACTACAACTTGAGTTTGAAGACATGAAATTCTCGATAGCCCGTGACACGCTGATCAAGCCTTTGAATTTGGTAGCGGGAGTGGTAGAGAGAAGGCAAACTCTGCCGATTCTCTCTAACGTTTTGATTGCACTTGATGGCACCAGATTGTCCTTAACCGGCACGGATCTGGAGGTTGAGCTCATCGGGCGATTGGATTTGGATGCCGCAGGCGTGGACGGCGAGGTCACGGTACCTGCGCGGAAGCTGGTTGATATTTGTAAGTCTCTGCCAGAGGGTTCTAATATAGAATTTGCTGTTGAGGCGGGCAAAGCAACCGTGAAAGCGGGTCGAAGCCGCTTTACCCTCTCGACTTTGCCGGCTTCGGATTTTCCGACGGTGGATGCGAGCGCGGCAGACACGACGCTAGGGATGCCGCAGTCGCTCGTTAAGCAACTCATTGACAGCACCGCTTTCGCGATGGCGCAGCAGGATGTGCGTTATTACCTTAACGGCCTGTACTTTGAAGTGTTGGGCGGGCGGTTGCGGGTGGTTGCCACAGATGGGCATCGACTGGCGCTCGCGACCGCACCAAATCGTGTAGAAGCGGCGGACCTGGGGGTTATTATTCCCCGCAAGGGTGTTTTGGAGTTATCGCGCTTGCTAGAGGGCCCTGCGCCCATTTCCCTGTCCATAGGCACCAATCACATCCGCGCGACAACGGACCAGTTCACTTTCACTTCCAAGCTAGTTGACGGCAAGTTCCCCGATTATGAGCGCGTAATCCCGAAAAATCCCGACAAGTTGGTGGTGGGAGACCGAGCGGAACTGAAGCAGGCATTTACTCGCACAGCGATCCTGTCTAACGAAAAATATCGCGGGGTTCGGCTTAGGTTATCTCAGGACAGCCTTGATATCACCGCGAACAATCCGGAGCAGGAGCAGGCCGAGGAGGTCGTGGCGGTTGAGTATGCTGGCGCCGAGATGGAAATTGGTTTTAACGTGAGCTACTTGCTGGATGTGCTCTCTGCTCTGAGTCAAAAACAGGTCCGCCTGAGCTTGTCAGACGAGGCCAGTTCAGCGCTACTGGAGCATGCGGAGCCGCCCTCTGACGAGGAGCCAGAAAGACTTTACGTTGTCATGCCAATGCGCCTCTGATTTGCTCTTGCTTGAATGCTTGAGCATATCGAGATCAAGCGAGTTCGCAATTTAGCGGCGCTTGATGTGAGCCTCGGGAGTGGCGCTACCGCCCTTTTCGGCGCTAATGGCTCTGGCAAAACGAGCTTCCTCGAAGCGGTTCACTTGCTGGGTGTGGGCCGCTCCTTCCGGACTCACCAATCGAAACCGATTATTCAGCACGGCGCGGCTTCCTGCCGAGTGGTTGGGCAAGTAAATCGGGGCGGCCGGCGGTTTGTGATGGGGATAGAAAAGCATCGCGACGGTCAAGTGCGCGCCAAGGTCAATGGCGACTCAATTCCCTCTCTGTCAGAGTTGGCGCAGCAGTTGCCGCTGGTTTTATTAGACACCGATGGTTTGTCGTTGTTAACGGGGGCGCCAGAGGGCCGTCGCCGGCTGCTCGACGGCACCCTGTTCCACGTGGAACAAGCTTTTTTGCCCCTTTGGAAGCGTTATTCTCATTCGCTTCGGCAGAGAAATAGTGGGTTGCGCCGTGGTATACTTTCGTCTGATGAGGCATGGCGTCGGGAGCTGGCTGACACGGGTGAGCGCCTTACGCAGGCGCGATTGAGCGCTGTAGAGCGTTATGCCGGAAAATTAAAACAGCTTGCGCCGGCTGTTTCGTCTGATTTAGCTGGCGTAGAGATTGCATTTCGTGCTGGCTGGGATCGAAGGGAGTCGCTCGAGGTTGCCCTGGAGAAGAGCGCTGATAGCGATGCTGCCCAAGGATTTACCCAGTCCGGGCCGCACCGGGCAGACCTCCGGCTCAGCGTGAACCGCGTGCCTGCTGCGGAGGTTTTGTCGCGCGGACAAATGAAGCTGCTGCTAGTGGCGCTGAAGCTGGCTCAGGGGCAAATCATTGAGGAGGCCTCTCGGGTGCCGCCTTTGTATTTGATTGACGACCTGCCCGCAGAGCTGGATGCGCGCCATTGCGCTAGCGTCTGTGCGCAGCTGAGAGGCGGACGACAGGTGATTATGACGGCGGTAGATCGCGCCTCGCTGGAGAGGGCTTGGGGCGATGAGCCGATGAG
>JAYNNB010000001.1:15788-60643 GCA_038112515.1 Luminiphilus sp. | reverse complement strand
AGCATCACCGTACTGAAAGGCCTCGACGCGGTCAGAAAACGGCCCGGAATGTACATCGGTGACACAGATGATGGCACCGGTCTTCATCATATGGTTTTTGAGCTGGTCGATAACAGTATTGATGAGGCGCTCGCGGGCCACTGTAGCCAGATCGACATCGTGATTCACCCCGATGAGTCTGTTTCCGTGTCCGATAATGGCAGGGGCATCCCGACGGAGCAGCACGAGGAAGGGGTGTCTGCCGCCGAGGTCATCATGACGGTCCTCCATGCTGGCGGGAAGTTCGACGATAACACCTACAAAGTCTCCGGCGGGCTGCATGGCGTTGGCGTATCCGTAGTGAATGCGCTGTCTTCTTCGTTGCAGCTGACTATTCGGCGCAAGGGGCAGTTATTTGAGCAAAATTATGTCCACGGTGTGCCGCAAGCACCTCTGGCGGTGGTGGGAGAAACCACAGAGACGGGGACCTCCGTCCGTTTTACCCCCTCACCCGAGACTTTCAGCAATATTGCATTTCACTACGATGTATTGGGCAAGCGTCTCAGAGAGCTGGCGTTTTTGAACAGCGGCGTGAGAATTTTTCTCAAAGATGAGCGCAGCGGCGAAGAAGAGTTATTTGCCTATGAAGGCGGTCTTCGGGCTTTTGTTGAATTCCTTAATCAAAGCAAAACGCCCATTGCCAAGGTCTGCCATTTTCAGGCCCAAGCCGAGGAAGGCGTGGAGGTCGAGGTCGCGCTGCAGTGGAACGATGGCTTCCAGGAGGGGCTTTATTGCTACACCAACAACATTCCGCAGCGTGATGGTGGCACGCATCTCGCCGGCTTCAGGGCAGGGCTTACCCGTTGCCTAAATAATTATATTGAAAAAGAAGGACTTGCAAAGAAAGCAAAGGTTTCTACGACAGGAGACGATGCCCGGGAAGGGCTCACGGCCATCGTTTCAGTCAAAGTCCCAGACCCCAAATTTTCCTCCCAAACCAAGGACAAATTGGTCTCCAGCGAGGTTAAAGGCGCGGTTGAACAAGCAATGAACCAATTCTTCAATGACTTCTTGTTGGAGAATCCGGTGGATGCCAAGTTGGTTGTGGGCAAGATGATTGACGCTGCCAGGGCGAGAGAGGCCGCGCGCAAGGCCAGAGAAATGACCCGGCGCAAGGGGGCCTTGGATATTGCAGGCTTGCCGGGCAAGCTGGCTGATTGTCAGGAGCGAGACCCCGCCCTGAGCGAACTCTACCTTGTGGAGGGCGATTCGGCCGGCGGGTCTGCCAAGCAGGGCCGAGACCGTCGCTTTCAGGCGATACTGCCGCTCAAGGGCAAGATACTAAACGTAGAAAAGGCGCGGTTCGACAAAATGTTGGGCTCTGCAGAGGTGGGGACTTTGGTCACTGCTTTGGGATGCGGCATCGGTAAGGACGAATTCGACCCCGAAAAATTGCGCTATCACCGGATCATCATCATGACTGACGCCGATGTGGATGGCTCCCACATCAGAACGCTGCTACTGACGTTTTTCTTCAGACAGATGCCAGAGTTGATAGAGCGGGGCCATGTATATATCGCCCAGCCGCCGCTGTATAAATTGGCCCGAGGTAAACAGAGTCGATATTTAAAAGATGAACCGGCGTTAGCCGAATACCTGACTCAGTCAGCTCTCGAGGAGGCGGCGCTGTTTACCAACGCGGGCGCCCCACCGCTGGCCGGTGCGGCATTGGCTGATCTCGTGTTGGCGTATCAGCGTGTGGCATCCGATATTGAGCGGCTTGCCCGGGTTTATCCCCGTGATGTCTTATGGTCGCTGCTCCAGGTCTCCACGCTCGCCGTGGAGTCGCTGGCTGCTGAAGACAGGGTAAGCGGGTTCTCTTCCGAGCTAAGTGAGCGCTTACTATCTCTGAAAGACAAGTCTGTCAGCTATGAAGTGTTTGTTCGGCAGGACCCAGAGCGCGGCACGTTTTATCCGGTTGTGCGGCGCACAGCGCACAGCGTCGCTTCCGATACCGCATTGGGGCGCGGCTTCTTCGGCTCTTCTGAGTATCTGGCACTGAGGTCGCTCGGTGATCAATTGCAGGGTCTACTGGAGACCGACGGGTTTTTTCAGAGAGGCGAAAAGCGTTTCGATACACAGGATTTTGCTGAGGGCCTTAATTGGTTGCTGGCAGAGGCGCGCAAAGGGTGCACCATTCAGCGATACAAGGGTTTGGGTGAGATGAATCCCGGCCAACTCTGGGAAACCACCATGGATCCGGGAGCGCGGCGGATGCTGCAAGTGACGATAGAGGATGCGTTTCTGGCGGACCAGATGTTTTCAACCCTGATGGGAGACGACGTCGAGCCTCGCAGGGAGTTTATTGAGCAAAACGCCTTGGCCGTCGCTAATTTGGATGTTTGACCAGCCTGTCCCGACAATGCTGCAGCTATTCGCCTGACTCGGGATCGTTTTCTGCTGTGAGCTGGCGGTCCAGGGCGACAGGCTCTATCTCAGGATCGATGGGCCCTAGTGCCTTGGGGAAAGTTTTGTTCGCCTTTTTGGAGAGGGTTTGAAAGCGGGCAACCTTCCCTGCTAAACCTTGCTTGCCCTGAACAGCCCGCACCGCCTCGTTATATTTTTGCGTTGCCGTGGTCATTGACGACCCCAGTGCTTGCAGGCGATCACCCAGCAGACACACGGTGTTGTAAATATCACCTGCGCGATCGCTAATTTCTCTCGCTTCGCGGTTGCTGTGCTCGACCATCCATAAATTAGCGACGGTTCTCAGAATTGGCATCAGCGTCGTGTGTGAAACTAAAACCACATTCTTCTGGTAGCCGTGGTTAAATAATTCGCGTTGACTGCGCATCACTTCGATATAAGCAGGTTCCACGGGCATGAACATTAATACAAAATCGGGACTGTCCATGCCCGGAAGATTGGCGTAATCCTTTGCTGAAAGGGCGTCGATATGACTCTTAACGGCTTTTCCATGAGCTTGCAGCGCGCTGGCGCGCTCGCCGTCTGATTCAGCGGTGACGGCTCGTTCGTAATCGACCAAAGAGACTTTACTGTCGATCACTAAATTCTTCCCTTCGGGTAGCCGGATAACAAAATCCGGCACGTGTCGGTCACCTTGCGCATCTTTTACCGTCACCTGGGCGTCGTAATGTTCCCCACGCCGCAAGCCCGCCAACTCCAATGTTTTTTCGAGTTGAGCTTCTCCCCAGTTGCCCACTAATTTTTTATCACCCTTCAGTGCGCGGGTCAGGTTGTGAGCCTCGTCTGACATGGATACTCCCACTGACTCGAGATGTTTGATCTGCTCGGAGAGAGAAGCGCTGTTGCGCACCATATCGGTGTGTACTTGGTTGACGCGGTTCTGGAACTGATCGATTTTTTCTGCAAGGGGCTTCAAAAGGCTGTCCAAACTTTTCTGATTAGTGCTCTCGAGCGCCTTTCCGGAGGACGCAAGGAGTTTCTGGCCCACGACCTCGAGCTCTGATCGCAGCGCGGTGCGCGATGCTTCTAACCATTTCATTTGGTTTTGATGACTGGACTCGCGCTCAGCAAGGGTTGCGCTCTGGGCACTAAGCTGAGCATTCAGGGTGGCGAGCTCTTTATTGAGCGACAAAACCTCAGACTCCAGGGATGTCGCTCGATTTTCCGCCAGGTAAACGGTTGTGCGTTGCTCGGTAGATAATTCTCGGAGCGAGATCAGTTCTTTTCTTCCGCGACTCAGCAACATAACGCCGATTAGCAAAACGATATTGCCCGCTGCAAGAACGCCCACCAAAAACTGAGGATCTGCGCTCATTCAGCCCCTGAAGAGAGTAGCGCTATATCGGCGATTTGCATGAACAGTCCCCGTAACTGATGCAGCAGCGCGAGTCGGTTCAGGCGCACCACAGGATCATCGGCATTGACCATTACCGCGTTGAAAAAGTCGTCAACTGGTTGTTTCAGAGTTGCTAGTTCACTGAGCGCAGACTCGTAATCTCGCTCCGCGATCAGCGGGTTGAGCTTCTCTCTTGTCGCTAGCATCAGCGCGTGAAGGGCGCGCTCGGCATCCTCTTCAAACTTTGTGACGTCCGGTGATGGGAGATCGTCTGACTCTGCTTTTGCCAGTAGATTGGCGACTCGCTTGTTCGCAGCGGCGAGCTCCTTCGCAGTATCGGTGGAGGAGAAGCTAGCCAGCGCGTTGACACGAAGGTCGATATCGAAGAGATCACTGTCGCTTGATGCCAACACCGCGCGGACAACATCGCCCGACACGCCTTGCTCTGCATACCAGTTATTCAGCCGCTCGAAAATGTAATGCAGCACTACATTGGCAGCGTCCTCTGCCAGTGATGCCGTATGCTGTCCTCGGGCAAAGTCCAGCAGTTCATGCAGTGATACGGGTTGTTTGAGACTGATGAGAATACGAATGACGGCGAGAGAGGCTCTGCGGAGCGCGAATGGATCTTTCGATCCGGTGGGCGGCTCGCCAATACCAAAAATGCCGACCAGCGTATCCAAACGATCAGCCAACGCGAGCGCGCTGCCCTCCGCAGATGCTGGCAGCGTGTCACCGGCAAATCGGGGCAGATAATGCTCCTCAATGGCCTGTGCCACAGTGGCCGGTTCTCCATCACTGAGCGCGTATTGTGCTCCAGCAGTGCCTTGTAACTCAGGGAATTCGAGCACCATTTCCGATACCAGGTCGCACTTCGCAAGTGTCGCGCCCCGTGAGGTGACCGATGTGTCTGCGCCAATCATCTCAGCGATTGCGATGGCCAAGCTTGTCATGCGTTCGGTTTTGTCCAGCAAGCTGCCCAGCGCCTGTTGAAAAATGACACCGGACAAACGTGATTGTCTGGAGGACAGAGAGACACGCTTGTCATTGGCAAAGAAAAACGCAGCGTCTGCAAGCCGCGGGCGAATGACCCGCTCGTTGCCGGCAATCACGCGCTCGGGTGCTTTGCTGTTGATATTGGCGACGGTGATAAATGCCGGTAACAACTTTCCCGTGTTGGCGTCATTGAGGTGAAAGTATTTTTGATGGCTCTTCATCGCGGAAATGAGCGCTGTTTCTGGGACCTCCAAAAACGCTGGGTCAAAGCTGCCGCGTAACGCTACTGGCCACTCAACCAGTCCGGTTACCTCGTCAAGCAGATCGTCAGAGAGGGCGACAACTTCCGTCGAAGTGCCGAGCGCGGTAACTTGTTCAGCAATCATGCGTCTGCGCTCCGCCTCATCTGCAATCACCTTTGCGTCACGAAGTAGGGCGGCGTAGTCGCCGGCCTTTGGCAGAGGCACTGCCTCGTTGTGGTGAAAGCGGTGCCCCCGACTTTCCCTGCCGCTGGTAAGCCCAAACTGCTGATAGGGCAAGATTTCTTCACCAAAAAGTAGCACCAGCCACTGTACCGGACGCAAAAACTCGTCTCGCGAGCGACCCCACCGCATGCGCTTCGATACCGGTATGGCACTAACAGCATTTTTAATAATGTCAGGGATTACTTCCCTGGCGCTCACTCCTCTTTGGGTGATGTGAGCGGCGATACGCTCGATGCCGTTTTCCTCGGAAATGGTGAGCGCCGACGTATCGATGCCTTGTTTGCGCGCAAAGCCCTCCGCAGCAGCAGTCCACTCCCCATGTTGATCGCGAGCGGCACTCACAGGCGGACCAACGATATGTCGCTCTTGGTCGGGCCCTCGGATAGTCACCTCGCGCACTAGAACAGCGAGGCGGCGCGGCGTTGAGAACTGCTCTACCTGGGAATAACCCAGTGCGTATTGCTCAAGATCTTTGACAACTGAGCTGACCAGCGCCTTCGCCATACCGGCTATTTCGCCCGCAGGTAGCTCCTCGGTGCCCAATTCAAATAGCAGGTCTTCGGTGCTCATGCCGGGGCACCGCTATGCGCTTCGAGTGCCGCCAAGGCATCAGCGGCGAGATCAGCATCCGCCATTGGAAATCCTAAAGCGCCCCTTGCGGCAACATAGGCGTTGGCGGCCGCTCTGGCCAATGTGCGCACCCTGAGGATATAACGCTGGCGTTCCGTAACGCCTATCGCATGACGCGCGTCGAGCAAATTAAACGTGTGGGACGCTTTCATCACATATTCATAGGCCGGCAAAGGGAGTTTTTTCTCTGCCAATCGGTGAGCTTCTTTCTCGTAGAAC
This sequence comes from Luminiphilus sp., assembly GCA_038112515.1. GTDB lineage: Bacteria > Pseudomonadota > Gammaproteobacteria > Pseudomonadales > Halieaceae > Luminiphilus. Next base: position 54,511 of record JAYNNB010000001.1, on the reverse strand, counting down.
TCAAACTGTGAGAATAAATTATCGACATCGGCCTCTAGAAAGTTGTAAGCGGACATTTCCACTTCATTTTGGTGGTAGACGTCACCGTAGGTCACTGCGCCTGAGGGCGTATCGGCCCAAACCAGATCGTACACAGAGTCGACGTCTTGCAAATACATGGCGATACGCTCCAGGCCATAAGTCAACTCTCCGGTTACCGGATAACACTCCAGTCCACCCGCCTGCTGAAAGTAGGTAAATTGGCTGACCTCCATGCCGTTCAGCCAGACTTCCCAGCCCAGACCCCAAGCCCCCAGCGTTGGTGACTCCCAGTTGTCTTCAACAAAGCGGATGTCGTGTTCCAGCGGGTCAATCCCCAGTGCGTAAAGGCTGCCGAGATAGAGCGCCTGAAAATCGTCGGGCGACGGCTTCATGACGACCTGAAACTGATAGTAATGCTGAAGGCGGTTGGGATTTTCTCCGTACCGGCCATCTGCGGGCCGCCTGCTGGGCTGGACATAAGCGGCGTTCCAGTTTTCCGGGCCCAAGGCGCGCAGGAATGTCGCTGGGTGAAAAGTCCCGGCGCCAACCTCCATATCTAGCGGTTGCAGTACAACGCACCCATGGCCGGCCCAATAGTCCTGCAGTCGCAGGATTACGTCTTGAAATGTCGCGGGAACCACGGAAACAGCCCAAAATCAGTGTGAAGGGTTAGTATAACTGTGATGCTCATTTCAAAATCAATTTTCCGGAAGATTACCTGCAGAAAACCCTAACTTATGGCTGCCTCATCAAAACCAGTCTGGTTGGAGTGGACAGTAATACTGCTCATCCACCTGATGATCACCGTTACCCGGCGGCTCCCGCTGTCCTGGGCGCGAGCGCTGGGTCGGGGCGTTGGTGCGTTGCTGTACTATTTCAACCCTCGAATGCGGCGGGTGGCTATCAGAAATCTCGAGCTTGCCTATCCGGGCTGGGCGACCGTTAAAAGGCGTCGCGTCGCCCTGCAAAGCGTGCAGTCAACGGCGGAATTGATGGCCGAGATGGGACGCTTGTGGACTCGCCCTTGGACTGAGATTGCCCCGCTGATCGAAGCAGAGGGTCTCGAGTGCATCGAAAAACCGCTCGCCTCAGGTCGGGGGGTGATTGTGCTGGGTCCCCATTTGGGAAATTGGGAGTTACTGGGGATGCACGTATCGACACTCGGCGACCTTGTTGCGCTTTATGAACCACTGGCCCTGAAAAAACTTGACCGGCTGGTTCATCAGGGCCGACAAAGCACGGGCGCTACTTTGGTGCCTACGACACCCCGCGGCCTTGCCCAGTTAGTCAGGGCCGTGCGTAATGGGGGAATTACTGGCATTTTGCCTGATCAGGTTCCCCGAGATATGCGGGGAGGCCTGAACGCCCCTTTTTTCGGTGTCGAGTGCTTTACCGCAACATTGGCGTATAACCTGATTAAGCGCTCTGGAGCGGCAGCAGTCATGGGAGCGGTGCTGCGGACGCCCGCCGGTTTTCGGGCGGTGTACCGGCCGGCGGAGCCGGAAGTTTACAGTGACGACCCCACAGCAGCCCTTGCAGCGGTCAATCGGGGTGTGGAAAAGCTGATCATGGGTAATGAGCCGCAATATCAGTGGCAATACAAGCGGTTCAAGGTTCAGCCATTTGGGCAGGTGGACTACTACAACTGGGGCGAGTCGCCTTTACTGGATGAAGGCGGCTCCGCACGATGAGGCAGGTAACAGGCAAGCTGTTGGCGGGGGCGATCGGGTTTTTGGCATTTGGCCCCGTTGGCTTGCTATTTGGGCTGGTGTTGGGGCATGCCTTTGACCGAGGCCTGTGGCGTGCGCTGCAGTTGTCGGGGCCTGACGCCGTCCATTTAATGCGCGCGCAATTCTTCGAGACAACCTTTACCTTACTGGGATATGTCGCGAAATCCGATGGTCGGGTTTCGGAAGCTGAGATCGCGCAAACAGAAACCCTGTTTGTGCAACTGCGGCTCAATGCTGAGCAACGCCGCACCGCTATCTCCCATTTCAAAGAGGGATCAGCGGCCGGGTTTGATCCCTCGCTCACGGTATCTCGATTTAAGGAATGCCTTGGCGGACGTCGTCAGGCGCAACATACGTTATTGGTCTTTTTGGCTGGGATTGCACTCGCTGATGGCACACTCTCGGCAGCAGAGAGGAAGGCGCTAAATCAGATTGCGTCCTTACTCTCTGTGCCTCGGAGGGAGATTGATCAGCTGCTGTCGATGATCAATGCTCAGGCTCAATTCCAGCAACGAGCGTATCAGCAGCGGGGTGGTCGACAGGGCGCAGCGAGCCAAGAGCCGTCGGGGCTGGATACAGCATACGCAGCGCTCGGGTTGGCGCCCGATGTGTCCAACAGTGAGCTAAAGCGTCGTTATCGAAAACTGATGAGTGAAAACCATCCCGACAAGCTCATTGCTGAGGGCGTCCCTGACGAGTTACTTAAGGTGGCAACCGGACGCGCGCAAGAAATCACGGCGGCGTATGAAGTAATACAACAATCACGGGGCCTCAAGTGACCGATAGCGATTGACGTCTCTTCGTTCGCCTCGCTCAATCTCGCCAGAATGCCGGTGTGAACAGCACAAGCAAAGTAAAAACTTCGAGCCGGCCCATCAGCATGGCGAGGCACAAGATGATCTTTCCTGCTTCGCTGACGCCGGCATAATTGCTCGCTACTTCTCCCAGGCCCGGCCCTAAATTATTCAAGGTCGCGGCGACCGCTGAGAACGCCGATGGGAAGTCGAGGCCAGTTGCCAAGAGAGCGAGCCATATGGAGACAAAACAGAACATATAAACAGCGAAAAAACTCCATACCGCACTGATGATTTCGGTCTGCACGCGACGGGAGTCGATCTTCAGCGGAATGACGGCATTTGGGTGGAGCAACTGTTTTAACTCACGAACCCCCTGGCGAAAAATCAGCAGGATTCGCATGGCCTTCATGCCGCCCCCGGTTGACCCCACGCAGCCACCCATGAAACTCAACATCAGGAGCAATACGGGCAAAAATAATGGCCATACGGAAAAGTCTTGGGTAGTGAATCCGGTGGTTGTGGCGATGGAGATCGTTTGAAACAGGCCATGAATCAAGCTCTCTTCTACGTTAAAGGTTTCGGTAAAAACCAGCAGTACGCAGATCACGCAGGTGGCCAATGCAATCACGGTCAGGAAGAAGGCGGTCTCCGAATCATGGGTATATACGCGGATGTCGCGACGCTGAATCGCGATAAAGTGAAGACCAAAATTGATTGCAGAGATCACCATAAAAAATGAACTGATCAGTAAGACGCTGTTTTGCTCGTAGTAACCAAGGCTCGCGTCGTGCGTAGAAAATCCCCCGATAGCGACGGTAGAGAACGCATGACACACCGCGTCGAACACGGTCATTCCGGCAAAAAAATAGGCGGCAGCGCAAGCGGTGGTGAGTAATAAATAAATGCCAAAGAGCGCTTTGGCGGTGCTGGTGATACGCGGCGTTAGTTTTCGCTCTTTGGAAGGCCCCGCACTCTCTGCGCGATAAAGCTGCATCCCGCCAATGCCGAGCATGGGAAGCACTGCAACCGCGAGCACGACGATCCCAATACCCCCCAACCATTGCAGCAGCTGCCGATACAGCAGGAGCGATTGAGGCAGCGCATCCAGACCCGTTATTACTGTCGCACCGGTTGTGGTCAGTCCCGATATCGACTCGAATACGGCTGCGGCGCCGGATAGGCCAAGGGCAGGAGTTAACCAAAAGGGAATGGCGCCAAAGACACCCAGCACCAACCAGAAAAGCGCGGTCACCAAAAATCCGTCGCGAATATTAAGATCTTTCTTGAGACTTCGTGTTGGCAGCCACAGGAGCACACCCGCCATTAAGGTCATTCCGAAACCCGCGGCAAAGGCGGATTCCACACCATCGCCCTGTACTAGCGAAAAAATAAGAGACGGCAACATCGCGCTGCTGAATAACATCAGCAGAACGCCAATGATTTTAAATGCCATTGCAAACTGCATTAGATGAAGCCGAAACCTACCGCAAAGAGTTTTTCGACTGCTGGAATGTGAGAACGATCGGTGAGGAATAAAATGACGTGGTCGTCCTCCTCAACCACGATGTGGTCGTGGGCTATCAGCACGTCCTTGCCGCGTAGTATTGCGCCTACGGTAGTGCCCGCCGGGAGGTTGAGTTCGTCGAGACGCCGACCCACAACTTTGGAGGAGTTTGCATCGCCGTGAGCGGTGAGCTCAATGGCCTCTGCGGCACCTCGCCTGAGGGAGTGGACATTGCCAATGTCTCCTTTCCTTACATGAGCCAGCAGGCTGCTTATTGTTATCTGTTGCGGAGAGATCGCGATGTCGATGTCGTCGCCAATCAGGTCGATGTAGGCCGCATTGGTAATCAGAGTGATCACTTTTTTGGCGCCTAAGCGTTTGGCGAGCATTGACATCATGATGTTTGACTCATCATTGTCCGTCAGGGCGCAAAATACATCGGTGTTCTCAATATTTTCCCGTTGTAACAGCAGCGGCTCGTTACCACTGCCATGCAGCACAAGCGTGTCCTCTAGGAGATCCGACAAAATCCGACAGCGGTCGTATGAGCGCTCGATGATTTTGACCTGATAGTGCTTCTCCAATCGCTCTGCCAATGTCGAGCCGATGTTGCCGCCGCCGGCAATCATAATTCTGTGATAGGGCTTGTCGATCTCTCTCAGCTCGGCAGTAACAGATCGAATATGTTCACGCGCCGCGATAAAAAACACTTCGTCATTAGGCTCTACCACTGTTGAGCCCTGAGGGATAATGGGTTCCCCGCCGCGTCTGAAAATCGCGGCAACGCGAGTATCTACCTTGGGCATATGCTCGCGAATTTCCTGTAGCTCCCGTCCGACAATGGGCCCACCTGCCAAAGCCTTTACCGCGACCAAGCGAATGCGTCCGTCGGCAAAATCGAGCACTTGCAACGATCCTGGGTTCGCGATCAGTTGTTCTATGTTTTTGGTAACGAGCTGTTCCGGGCCGATGATGACATCGACAGGGATAGCGCCTGATTCAAAGAGTGCGGCGTGCTCGGAAAGGTATTTGGCTGAACGAATACGGCTGATCTTGGTGGGCGTGCGATACAGTGTAAAAGCAACTGAACAAGCCAGCATGTTGATTTCGTCGCTGTCGGTCACGGCAATCAGCATGTCAGCGTCCTCCGCGCCGGCGTTGAGCAAGGTGGAAGGATGCGCGCCGTTACCGAGAACCGTTCTGATATCCAACCGCTCTTGCAGGCGTTTTAGCGTCGCCGCATGCTCGTCGACCACGGTGATGTCGTTTTGTTCGTCCGCCAGATGCTCGGCTAATGTACCGCCCACCTGACCCGCTCCGAGGATGATGATTTTCAACGGCCTATGGACCCTCCCGAAGACCCGACGACACCTTAAACCAAGTCAAACCTGGCGCGCCATGTGGATTAGTCACGTTGGCGACTGACCGACGCGCGGTTACACGGGGCGCTTTTTGAGTAGCGAAAAATACAATCCGTCCCCAGCGTCAACCTGCGGCAGTGTCTGCCACCCGTAGTCACGCGAAATGCCCACCCCGAGGCTGAGTGGCTCTACCTTTACCGAGGGATCCTCACAGAACTTTTTAACCACAGCATCGTTTTCGGCGCGCAAAATAGAACAAGTTACGTAGAGTAGGCGACCCCCCGGTTTCAATGCCGGCCAAAGCCCCTGAAGGATAGAGAGCTGCTGTTCGGCGAAGCCGGTCAGATCCGCCTCACGGCGATGCAATTTAACGTCCGGGTTTCGGCGCAACACCCCGGTGGCCGAGCACGGCACGTCTGCGAGGATGACATCAAAAGGGTCCGAAACGAGCTCGGGTGGTAAAAGCTTGGCGTCGGCGAGGACTATTTTCATCGGTAGATCCAGCCGCGCACTGTTTTCTGTCACTCGCAGTAACCGCGTTTCGCTGATATCACAGGCGATCAGCTCGCGGATTTTCGGTTGTCGTTCCAGCAGGTGACAGGCTTTGCTGCCGGGCGCGGCGCAGGCGTCCAGGATACGCTCCCCCGGCTGCGGGTCTATCACTTCTGCTGCCAGCTGTGCGGAACGATCCTGAACGCTGACCCAGCCATCAGAAAAACCCGGCAACGTTAAGACATCGACACCGCGCACGAGCACGATCCCTGCCTCTAGCTCCGGACAAATATGCGCATCGATGCCGGCTGCGTCGAGCGCATCAAGATAGCCCTCGCGCGAGATAAAACGCGTGTTTACGCGCAACACCATTGGGGGTCGGCTGCGAGAGGCGTCGGCAATAATCTCAGTGGTGTCACCATATTCTTCGAGCAACTGCCGATAAAGCCAATCGGGTACAGCAGCCCGCTGTGCGGCGTTGAGAGCGTCCTTTGCTGAAGTATCACTTCTTTGATGACTGCGCAGTACGCCATTGACTAGGCCAGACGCCCAGTGTTTTTTAAGCGCTTTGGCGGCATTCACTGCCTCGGACAGCGCTGCATGCGCAGGCGTATGAAGATGCGATTGCTCGTACAGGCCAACGCAGATCAGCGCTTCAATGTCGGCGTCTTTGTTTCGCAACGGCTTTTTTAAAAATTGCCGGGCCAACGGCGCCAACATGGGCCACTCGCGCAGCGTGCCATACACCAGTTCCTGGCACAGAGGGCGGTTCGCGGTTTTCATACCGCTGAGGGTGTCGGGCAGTATCCGATGAAGTGCCTCTCCCTCGATTACGCGCCGAATAACAATGGCGGCGTTTGCCCGCGCAGAATCCACGGTCAGTCCTTTTTGATTCCCGAGAAGAAGCGCCCCGGTTGTAATCGCGATTGGTGCCCATTGAGCAGCGTGGCTGCTGACTGGGGCTTTGCCCCCGGCATTTGCGCCTCTTTTATGATGAGCATGCCCTCTCCGCAGGCCACACGAATACCGTCGCTATCGGCCGACAAGATTTCGCCCGCGACGGCTTGATGGGCAGACTCCGACGCGGAAGCATTCGCAATTTTGACTCTGTCTTGTTCAAGAAAGGCAAAGCACCCGGGTACCGGGTGAAAAGCCCTTATTCGACGCGCGATGTTTTGCGCAGGCTCTGACCAGTCAATCTGCGCCTCCGACTTTTCGATTTTGCGAGCATAACTGGCTTGCGCGTGATCTTGGGTAGCGGCCGCTAGCAGCAACTCATCGATATCTTCGAGCGTCTGGAGCAGCGTCGCGGCGCCCAGCGCTGCCAGCTCAATTTGCAAAGATCCGGCGGTATGCGCCTCGGTAATGGTCAGCCGTTCAGTCGCCAGCACAGGACCGGTGTCGAGACCCGCTTCCATCACCATGATGCTGACACCGGTTTCCCGGTCGCCCGACTCTATGGCTCTTTGTATGGGTGCCGCTCCGCGCCATTTCGGCAGGAGGGACGCATGGACATTGATGCAACCCAGGCGGGGTATGCTGAGAATGTTTGCTGGCAATATGAGCCCATACGCTACCACCACCATCAGGTCAGCGTTCAGGTGTGCCAGCGCTTGTGCCGAGTCTGCATGCTTCAGCGTTTCCGGTTGTAAAACGGTTAATCCTGTATCTAACGCCAGCTTCTTTACCGCGGAGGGTTGAGAGCGTTTGCCGCGGCCAGCGGGCCGGTCAGGTTGGGTTAGAACAGCAACAATATTGTGCCCGCCCTTATACAGGGCCTCGAGATGGCTCGCGGCAAATTGAGGCGTGCCGGCGAAGATAATGTTCAGCGCGCGGGACATCAGTTATTCCCGGCGTTTTTGGTCTTTCACCAGCTTGCTGCGGATGCGCTGTCGTTTGAGAGGCGATAGATAGTCGACAAACAGCTTGCCTTCTAAATGATCCATCTCGTGTTGCAAGCAGATGCCCATGAGTCCGTCGAGTTGTTCGGTGAACACCGCGCCTTCTCGGTCTATTGCGGTCACCTCGATAAGCGAAGGTCTCTGTACGGTCTCGTAAAAACCCGGCACCGAGAGGCAGCCCTCGTCGTATCGTCCCAGCGTCTTGTCAATGATCGAGATTTCGGGGTTGATAAAAACCCGCGGGTTGGAGCGGTCTTCAGAGATATCGATGACGATGACACGCTCGTGGACGTCGACTTGGCTCGCTGCCAATCCGATGCCGGGAGCCGCATACATCGTCTCAAACATGTCGTCGACCAATTGCTGGATTCTGGCATCGACATGCGTGACTGGCGCCGCTCGCGTGCGCAAGCGGGGGTCCGGAAATTCGAGAATCGGAAGTAAAGCCATGCCAAAGTCCGCGTCACCAGATGATTTAAAACGGGGAAAAGTGTTCGGATTTGGTCTTGCCGCCGCCTCACCGCCCCGCCAAACTCAGAGTATACCTTGATGCTGTTCGTGTGATGGATCGCGCTTAAATAGCTCAAGGCGCGCTGTTATCAGCGGAGGTAAACAACGGAGTGAGTACCTTGGAAAAAAGCAATGAGCCCACATACCCGGTGACGAGCGAGGGAAGCAAAGCCCCGTTGCAAGGTTTGTGGCAGTTTGCTCGCCGCGCAGTGCTTGTCCTTTGGTTCGGGATGGTCGTGGTGCCCGCCACGCTATCTGCCAAAACTCAGCCGCCGCTCTTGCTCAACCCCGATGTGCCGTTGACTTACCGGGTGCAACCCGGGGACACGCTCTGGGATATCTCGGCCTTGTATCTCCAAGACCCGTGGCGATGGCAGTCGCTTTGGGCGGAGAATCCGGGAATCGAAAATCCACACCTGATCTTCCCCGGCGACGTCGTGCGTCTTTACTGGGAGGATGGTCGGCCGAAATTGACTCATCAGAGTCAGGCCGATATCACGCTGACGCCAACACTCCGTGCCAGCCCCCTCGACCTGGCGATACCGGCAATTCCGCGCGAACGGGTGGCACCTTTTCTGAGTGATCACAGCATCATTGCACCGGATTTATTGGCGGCATCAGCCTATGTGGTCTCGGGGGATGGAGGGCGGCTGATGAGTGGCGTAGGCGACACCGTTTTTTCAAGGGGCGCGGTCTCAGAAGCGCTCGACTATCAATTGGTGCGGCCCGTTACCAAGCTTGAGGATCCGCTGACAGGCGAGGCGCTCGGCACGTTTGTGCTTGAGGCCGGTGAAGCCAGAGTGCAAGGCGCTCGCGAAGGTGATGAGCTGACCACGATGAAGGTGACCCAAATGCGCCAAGAAATTCGCATAGGAGATCGGTTGCTACCCATCGGCGAATCGGATCTGCCCTTGCGTTATTTACCCCGAGCGCCACAGGCGGACATAGAGAATGCCTTTGTGATCGCGGTAGCGGGTGGACTGACCCAAATAGGACCCTTGGATATTGTCGTCATTAATCGCGGCGCGCGCGAAGCATTGCGTATTGGAGACGTATTGGCGATTCAGCAAGCGGGACCGTCGATTGTGGATCCCGTGACGGGGCGTAAGGTCCGTTTGCCGGAGGTGCGCGCCGGCGTGCTGATGACATTTGCGGTTTATGAGCGCGCCAGTTTTGCATTGGTATTGGAAGCCAGCCGGCCGATGGCAGTGGGGGACAGCGTCGTAAATCCGTGAACGGGTAGCGGGTGACGCGCTGCAGTTCCCTTTCGCGCGGCAACTGCATTCTTTGATGGGTTCCGAGCCAACAATACCCGGCTGATTCGACGGAGGCTCAAGGACGAGCGATGGCACACCGATTTGGTGTTGACACTACCGCAGATGCGCGATGGCTCGCGTTAACCGCAGCAGTTGGTTCGGGCGCTCGGTGGTTGGAGGCGGTGCTGCAGCGCTTCCCTTCACCGGACGCGGTCCTTGAGTGTCCGACGGATGAGGCGCGATCTTGCGGCATGCAGTCACTCCAACGAGACATCGCGCGCGCGACAGCTCCCAAGTCGCTAGAGAGACTTCTTCATCAAGCGCCACTAAGCGTGGTGACCGTCGGCGACCCAGAATACCCACCCTTGTTGCTTGAGTGTCAGGACAGACCGCCTTTTCTGTTTGTGCATGGCGATCTGACTGTATTGCAGGCAGAGACCCTCTCAATTGTGGGCACGCGCAAGCCCTCGCTTGACGGTGGACGCGCTGCTGCCGAGTTTGCCGGTGCGGCAAGTCAAGCAGGTTATGTCGTGGTCAGCGGGCTGGCGTTAGGCATTGACGGGCTCGCCCATCAGGCCACCATTGCAGCGGAGGGCCAAACGATTGCGATACTGCCCTCGGGCATCGATAACATCTATCCTGCCCGCCATCGGAGTCTCGCAGATCAGATCAGGCAGGCGGGGGCACTTGTCAGTGAGTTTCCTGTCGGCACGCCGCCTCGAAAACACCACTTCCATCGACGCAATCGCACATTGTCCGGATTTAGCGCGGCGACATTGGTGATTGAGGCTGGCCGTCCCAGTGGCACCCTGTTAACCGCATCGGCGGCGGCGGATCAGGGCCGCGACGTGCTGGCGCTGCCCTGGTCTGTTTACCATCCTGAGGGATCAGGTTGTCGATACCTCTTGGATGATGGTGCGATATTGATGACCTCAGTGGCAGCGTTTTACGATTACCTGGGCGCTCGAGCGCCTGATTCGCCCGGGAGCGATCCGTTACTGGCCGAGCGGCCAGATGTTGTGCTTGACGCTGATCAACGCGCTATTCTGACGCTGATGGGGGAGCGCCCCGTGCAACCCGAGCTGCTCGCCACCCGTCTCGGGTGGGGGTTGGATCGGTGCTGTGGCTGTCTGGCGTCTTTGGAGATATCGGGCCGTGTTAAAAAGACTTTTACCGGCTATCAAGCCTGTCGCTAGCATTTTCGTTCACTTCCCGACCGCCGACTGCGGTAAGGTGTCAGATTGTCGTCAATAATTTCTGCTGTGAATCGATATCAAAACCTGAGGTATTGGGCTGACTGGCGAGCGCCTGCAGCCGCCGCAGCGTTGCGAAGCGGCGCCGTGGTAGCTTGTGCTGCAGAGGGTGTTTGGGGTTTGAGTTGCAACCCCAATGACGAAGACGCTGTGTTGACTATTTTACAAATGAAGTCTCGTGAGGTCAGTAAAGGGTTGATCGTTGTAGCGGCGTCAGCTGCCGCTTTTTCCGCTTTACTTGAGCCCTTGCCAGCGAGTGAGCGGGCCGCTGTGCTCAATTCATGGCCCGGACCCCATACCTGGCTGGTGCCCCATCGCAACCTGTTTCCGAGATGGATAACCGGTGAAAGCGATGAAGTGGCGATTCGCGTCACTTCCGCTCCCGCCCTGACAGCGTTGTGTCGCGCTTTTGGTGGTCCGGTGGTATCCACCAGTGCCAACCCGGGGGGATTGCCACCCGCCCGGACGGTTTGGCAGTTACGCCGTTATTTTGGTGCGGCACTGATGCACATGCCCGGAGTGCTTGACCCCATGGGTAAAGCGTCAACAATACGCCGCGTGGGTGACGGCTCGATACTGCGGGCGTGATACCGGATTAAGGAGGCTTTGATGGACGCAGCGGCGGTAGAGACCTATCTAAAGTCGTTACAAACAAGCATTTGTGATGCTTTGTCAGCTGTCGACGGGAGCCGGGAGTTTGCGACCGAGAGCTGGGAGCGACCCGAGGGCGGGGGCGGCATCAGCCGTGTGTTGGCCGAAGGCGAAGTGATCGAAAAAGGTGGGGTCAATTTCAGCCATGTCATGGGGGCAGGCATGCCTGCGTCTGCCACCCAGCACCGGCCCGAACTCGCGGGGCGAAGCTTTCGTGCCATGGGCGTCTCTCTGGTCATTCATCCCCGTAATCCCCACGCGCCCACTTCTCACGCCAATATCAGGATGTTTCTGGCAGAGAAGGAAGGAGAGGCGCCGGTTTGGTGGATGGGGGGCGGTTTCGATTTAACCCCCTATTACGGCTATGAGGAGGACGCCGTGTCTTGGCATAAAACAGCCAAGGCCGCCTGCGACCCCTTTGGCCTCGATGTATACCCCCGATTCAAAAAATGGTGTGACGACTATTTTTTTCTGCCCCATCGACAGGAACCTCGAGGCATTGGGGGCCTGTTTTACGATGATCTCAATGAATGGGGTTTTGATCAGACTTTTGCTTTCATGCAGAGCGTCGGCAACAGTTACTTGCAGGCATATCTCCCGATTTTAGAGAGGCGCAAGGATTTACCGTGGACCGAGGCAGAGCGGCAGTGGCAGCTCTATAGACGGGGGCGTTACGTGGAGTTCAATCTTGTCTACGATCGCGGCACGCTGTTTGGTTTGCAGTCCAATGGCCGGACAGAGGCCATTTTGATGTCGTTGCCCCCGCTGGTTCGCTGGGAGTACGGCTTACAGCCCGAGGCGGGAACTGCGGAGGCGCGACTGATGACAGATTTCCTTACGCCCCGGGATTGGCTGGGTACAGCGGCTTGAGTGCTTCGGGCGGACAAAGCGCTGCGCAAGGTCTGTGAGTCGCTGCATAGAGCTGTGCCTGAGGGAGCGCTAATGGAGAGGATCACAGGCCGATTCGCAGTGGTGGGGAACCCCATAAAGCACAGCCTCTCCCCTCGGATCCATACCGCGTTTGCGCGGCAGGCCGGTCTGGCCATCGATTACCGCGCCGAGCAAGTCGACCTCGAGGCATTCGAATCGTGGGTTGCAGGCTTTTTAGGAGGCGAAGGCCGCGGATTAAACGTGACCTTGCCCTTTAAAACGCGCGCTTACGAGTTAGCTGACGTCGTCTCCGAGCGAGCCGAGCTTGCGGGCGCCGCAAACTTTCTTATGCGTGACCAAGACGGGCGGGTACTCGCGGACAATACCGACGGCAAAGGCATTGTGACCGACATGGTGAGCAACGCCGGTTGGTCTTTACGCGGGGCACGCATTCTGATCCTGGGTGCAGGTGGTGCCGTCAAAGGCGTTTTGCCGGCGTTGCTGGCAGAACAGCCTCTAGCGGTTCATCTGGTTAATCGCACCGCCAGTCGCGCGGAGGCGATTGCGGCCGGGTCGGGCCAGCACGGTATTTTTGTTACGGCCGGGGGCTATGACACCGCCGATCGACAGCAGTGGGATGTCATTATTAATGGCACCAGCACCGGATTGTCGGGCGCCATGCCGGCGTTGCCCGCGACGGTTGAACTGGCCGAAGAGGGGGTTTGTTACGACATGGCCTACGGCGACGCGGCCAAGCCCTTTCTGGCATGGTCGAGTGAGCGCGGTGCGAAAGACATGCGTGATGGCCTGGGTATGCTCGTTGAGCAGGCAGCAGAGAGCTATTACCTCTGGCTCGGGCAATACCCGGACACACAGGCGGTATTAGCTGCCCTGCGAGCGGATTAGGTGTCGGGGGCATGGATCCCGAGATAGCGGTTTTTGAGCGACACGTAGCCCGCCGCGCTATACGGCAAAAACGCGCGTTCCGTATCGGTGAGTGGCCGTACCTCTCTGGCCGGGCTACCGGCATAAAGGAATCCGCGCCGAAGCTGTTTGCCGGGTGTGACCAGCGCGCCAGCGGCCACCATGACTTCGCTCTCGACCGTTACTGCGTCCATCACAATGGCCCCCATGCCGATCAGTACCTTGTCGCCAATAGTGCAGCCATGAAGGAGCGCACGGTGACCGACAGTCACGTCATCGCCGATGGTGAGCGGATAACCCCCCGGATTGTGGGGCCCGTCATGGGTGACGTGCAGTACGGCGCCATCCTGAATATTGGTTCGCGCGCCAATGCGAATAATTTGAACATCACCGCGCATGGCCGCATGTGGCCAGACGCTGACATCATCCCCGAGATGAACATCGCCCATGACCACCGCAGTTGGATCAATCATGACGCGTTTACCCAGGTTGGGTAATACATCCAGCACTTCGCGGATGTTCGAAGGGCCCCGAAAATCAATGTCTGACAAGATGTTGCTCCAGCAAAGGGTTGAGGTTGCTACACTTACCCAGTGTTGGTTACTGAGAAGTGTCGAGAGTATGTCGGATTCTGTGTCCGAACCCAATCAGCGCCCGCGCTTCATTGCGGGCGCGATTTGTCCCAAGTGCCAAGCTCAGGATCGCATGGTGATTGACGCAGCCCAGGACGTTCGGCGATGCGTTGTGTGTGACTTTACTGAGCGCCGTCCAAGTGAAAATACTGAACTGCCCCTCACGCGTGTGACGCGTGCCGCCGCCAGACGCGTCGATACTGCGGCCGACCCGGTCAAGATTCTCGATACCTAGCCGGCAGGGCCTCAATTCCCCTGGCCAATCCCATCTGGGCAGCGGTTAAATAACTGAGGTTTATGCCGCGAATTAGTAAAAAGCATTAGCATTCATAACCCCCTCACCGCACCATACGCGCCGCTCACCGGTTCGAGAAAGAAAGACCGTGGATTTGTGAGCAAATTCGCTATAATCCCGCGCTTTTTGACCCCCCGATTGGCGCGGGGAAGCGCGCCATCCATAGAAACGGAGTGCTCACGAGATGGGGAAAGTATTCTCGGCTGCGGCTTTGGCTCTGGTTGCGCCCCTGGCCGGCGCAGAAAATCAGGTCAACATGTCGCCGGGTGTTACCGAGATCGGCGGTAACATCTATGAGCTACATATGCTCATTATGTGGATCTGCGTGGTGATTGGCGTGCTGGTTTTCGGCGCCATGTTCTACTCCATCTACGCTCATCGAAAGTCCAAGGGACACGAAGCCTCACAGTTTCATGAGAGCACCAAGGTTGAGGTTGCGTGGACGGTTGTTCCCTTTTTGATTCTGATCGCCATGGCGTTTCCGGCGACTTCCACCCTGCTTGAGGTTTATGACAACGACGAGTCTGAGCTCGACATTTTGATCACCGGTTATCAGTGGAAGTGGAAATATGAGTATCTGGATGATGCCGGAGAACCCGTTTCCTTTTTCTCGAATCTGGCAACGCCGCAGGAAGAGATCTACAACACCCAGAACAAAGGCGAAAACTATCTGCTCGAAGTAGATGAGCCTCTCGTCATCCCGACGAATACAAAAGTCCGGTTCCTTATTACTGCCAATGACGTTATCCACTCTTGGTGGGTTCCTGAAATCGCGGTCAAGCGCGACGCGATTCCCGGTTTTATCAATGAGGCGTGGACGCGAGTTCCCGAGGAGGGGATCTATCGCGGTCAATGCACAGAGCTTTGCGGTGCCTACCATGGCTTTATGCCGGTTGAGGTGCACGCCGTCTCCCGAGAAGAGTTTGATAGCTGGATGGCAGCCAAGCGCGGCATCGCGGCCGCCCAAAACGAGTTGGCCATGCAGACGCTATCCGTTGATGAGCTTATGGATCAGGGCAAGCGGGTTTACGACGCCGCGTGTTTGGCATGCCATGGCGCCGGCGGTGAGGGCGGTGTAGGCAAAGCAATAGCCGGTAGCCCAGTGGTGCTAGGCAATATCGCAACGCACATGGCGGTGGTCGCAAATGGCGTCTCAGGGACCGCAATGCAGGCCTTTGGCAGCCAATTGTCTGCTGTCGATTTGGCCGCAGTGCTTACCTATCAGCGTAATGCGTTTGGCAATAACACCGGCGATGTGATTCAGCCCGGTGATGTTGCCGGCAGCAAAAACGGTTAACAGGAGAGAATCCCATGGGTGACCATCATCACGGACCCGCAAGCGGCGTAACGCGCTGGTTGTTTACCACTAACCACAAGGATATCGGCACGATGTACTTGTGGTTCTCCTTTGCCATGTTCTTGCTCGGCGGCTTCTTCGCGATGGTCATCCGGGCGGAGTTGTTTCAGCCGGGCATGCAACTCGTGGAGCCGGCGTTCTTCAATCAGATGACAACCCTGCACGGTTTGATCATGGTCTTTGGTGCGATCATGCCGTCTTTTGTGGGGCTGGCGAACTGGCTGATTCCCATGATGATTGGTGCGCCTGACATGGCGCTGCCGCGCATGAACAACTGGAGCTTCTGGATTCTTCCCCCGGCGTTCCTGATGCTTGCTTCAACGTTATTTATGGAAGGTGGTGCGCCTGCTTTTGGTTGGACTTTTTATGCGCCGCTTTCGACCACTTACGCAGCACCCTCGGTTACGTTTTTTATTTTCGCGATCCATATCCTTGGCGTGTCGTCGATCATGGGTTCAATCAATATCATTGCCACGGTGATGAACATGCGCGCGCCCGGGATGACCTACATGAAGATGCCGCTGTTCGTTTGGACATGGCTGATAACCGCCTTTCTCCTAGTTGCGGTCATGCCGGTGCTCGCAGGGGCTGTGACCATGATGTTGATGGACATCCATTTTGGCACCAGCTTTTTCTCAGCTGCCGGTGGCGGTGACCCGGTGCTTTTTCAGCATATCTTCTGGTTTTTTGGTCACCCCGAGGTCTACATCATTATCCTGCCGGCCTTTGGTGTGGTGTCGCAGATTATCCCTGCGTTCTCTCGTAAGCCGCTCTTTGGCTATGCCTCTATGGTCTATGCCACGGCCTCGATTGCCTTCTTGTCATTCATTGTTTGGGCGCATCATATGTACACGGTGGGCATGCCCATCGCGGGAGAATTGTTCTTCATGTACGCGACCATGCTTATCGCCGTACCCACGGGCGTAAAGGTCTTTAACTGGATCACGACGATGTGGCGTGGTGCGCTCAGCTTTGAGACGCCAATGCTGTTCTGTATCGGATTTTTGGTGCTGTTTACGCTAGGTGGTTTCACGGGCTTAATGCTGTCTATAGCGCCGGCTGATTTTCAGTACCACGACACCTATTTCGTGGTTGCGCACTTCCACTATGTCATGGTGGCAGGCGCTGTCTTCTCCATGACCGCCGCGATCTACTACTGGCTACCGAAATGGTGCGGCCGCATGTACAACGAGTCCATGGGCAAGACCCACTTCTGGATTTCCTTTATTGGCTTCAACATTACTTTTTTCCCCCAGCACTTTGTCGGGCTGGCCGGCATGCCGCGCCGCATACCGGATTACGCGTTGCAGTTTGCCGACTTCAATATGATGTCTTCCATTGGCGCTTTTATTTACGGCGCCTCGCAACTGCTTTTCCTGTACAACGTGATTGCAACCATCGTTGCGGGTAAGCGTGTATCGGAAGAGAAAGTGTGGGACGGCGCCGAGGGTCTGGAGTGGACGGTGGCGACGCCTGCCCCTTACCACACCTTCGAAGAGCCCCCGGCGGTGCCGAAACCCGCGGGTACTTTGTAGGCGGTGACCTCAGGATTTGCACAGCGCCATTGATGATGTCCGGATTGCGTCTTAGTCGAGAACCCGCCACCGATACCGCATTAAAGCTGCTCGCGGTTGCGGTGGTGATGTTCGCCTTCGTCTTTGTGGTGATGGTGCCGCTTTATAATGTGCTGTGCGATGCACTGGGGATCAATGGGAAAACATCGGATCAGGCTTACACGGCCATTCCGGCGGCTGTTGATACTTCTCGACAGGTGACGGTGCAGTTTGTTGCGATTAACAATGACGGCATGCCTTGGTCATTTGCCCCCGATAGTCGCGTGATGCGAGTGCACCCGGGCGCAGCGACCGGCACGGTGTTTCACGCCGTCAACCCGACGACTACAAACATGGTGGCGCAAGCCATTCCTAGCATTTCCCCCAGTAGGGCGGCCGCTTTTTTTCACAAAACCGAGTGTTTCTGTTTCGACCAGCAGGTGCTGGCAGGAAACGCCCGAGCCGATATGCCCTTGCAATTTATTGTTGATCAGGATCTGCCTGACGATATTCATACCATTACGTTGTCCTACACCCTGTTCGATATCACGGGCATGGCTAAGGACGGCTTGGCTGCCCTTTAGCGGTAGCGGTTTAGGAGACAGTTATGTCGAGCGACACTAGTACCGCCCAGGGATATGAGAAGTATTACGTTCCCGAGTCCTCGAGCTTGGCCGTACGCGCCACTATCGGTTTGATTCTGTCGGTCTTCGGTGCCGGATTGGTGCTGAATGACATGACTTTTGGCGCTCAGCAGGAATCCTCTACGTCGGTCTGGGTGCTCACGGCTGGCCTGGTGTTTTTTGTTCTGACGCTGGCGAGTTGGTTTGGCACGGTCATCAAAGAAAACCTGGCAGGAATGAATAGCGGTCAGCTTAATCAGAGTTACGTGTTGGGTATGTTCTGGTTTATTTTTTCCGAGGTCATGTTTTTCGCCGCATTTTTTGGCGCCTTGTTGTATGTGCGTCAGTTTGTGGGCCCTTGGCTTGCCGGCGAAGGAGATGGCGGACGTATGAACGGCCTGCTCTGGCCCGGGTTTGAATTTACCTGGCCACCGGTGACAACGCCGCAGGAGGTGGTGGGTGGTGTCGACGCGCAGGCGATTGCAAATAACGGCGCTTTTGTCTCCCAGCAAAAGTCGATGGCCCCGGCAGACGCCCACGCCTGGTATGCGTGGTTGCCGATGTGGAACACCCTGATTCTGCTGTCATCAAGTGCCACGGTGCACGTAGCGCACACCGCGCTGCTTGCTGATGATCGTTCGAAATTCAATCGTTGGCTCGGCATTACCGTTGGTTTGGCGCTGGTGTTTCTTGGTTTGCAAGCCGCTGAATACTACGAAGCGTACGCCTTGTATGGGTTGACCCTTAATTCCGGTATTTACGGCTCGACTTTTTTCATGCTGACCGGGTTTCATGGTTTCCACGTGGCGATGGGCATGACCATGCTACTCATTCAATTGGTGCGCTCACTGAGGAGGCAGCATTTCACCGCTACCGACCATTTTGGGTTCGAGGCGTCCAGTTGGTATTGGCACTTTGTTGATGTGGTCTGGGTGTTCTTGTTTCTTTTCGTTTATATTCTCTGATCAAGCATTATCAAATTAAGGGCGCAACAGCGCCCTTTTTTGTCTCGAGTAGAGAGGTGCGCTGGCCGTCAGTCTTTTTCGCAATGACGGGCTCCGCAGACCAGAAAAATGAAAGGTTATTCGTTCGGTTGCGATAGCTGGGGTCCGGGGTCCCATGGATTGCGATGACCCAGTTGTCCCGTAACGACGCCGTAGGTAATTACGACTAACAAGCAAGCGCCCAATCCGAGACGAACACCCAGAGAGTGAAAAAGCCGCCGTTTTTGTGACGAGCCTTGATCAGACATTAGGAAAACCAAGCCCGTGGCAAGGCTCGCCACGAGCGCTATCATGAGTAGGATGATGATGAGTTTCAGCATGGGCTTGGCCTGTGGCTATTGTTTAAAGCGGGCTTTTGAGCCCCGCCCATTTGCGGCGTCTTGCCTCTATGCAGTTTAACCGAACATTCGGGCCGCTGAGGGTGCAGGGTGACCTCCGCGCTGTCCTTGCTGGCGCAGTCCTGTTTGCGCTGCTGCTGAACCTGGGTTTTTGGCAGCTCGGCCGCGCGTCGGAAAAGTCGGCGCTGGAAGCACGCTGGGAGGCGAGAAGCGCATTACCAGCGGTAAAACCTTGGACGATTCTGGCTGGCGCCGAGACCAGTAACGCGGAACAGTGGGCGGATCGCGCTGTGCGCTGGGAGGCGCGCTTCCTGCCGCAAGCGTATTTGTTGCTGGATAATCGTATCTATCAAGGCCGGGTTGGCTACCACTTGATTGCGCTGGCTGAGGCAGAGGGCCTGCTGATTCCCGTGAACTTGGGTTGGCTACCTGGTGATCCCTCGCGAAGAACCTTGCCTGAACCGGTTCTCTCGTCTGAGCCGACGGTTATCGAGGGCAGGGTATTTGTGCCCTCCGGCAAGCCCCTGTTGATGCAAAAACCCGTGCCGCCCGAAAGGCTTCCGGCTGTGGTGCAGACGCTATATTGGGATCAGTGGAGCCAATCGCTCTCCGCACTCACGGAGCAGACGGTGTTGCCCTTTGAGATCAGGATTCGCCCTGACTCACCGAGCGCGTTGGTGGCGGAGTGGCCTGTGGTCAATCAGTCGCCGTCCAAGCACATTGGTTATGCCCTGCAGTGGTTTGCGATGGCTGCTGTCCTGGCGGTTATCGGGCTTGTACGCATGACCAATATCCGCGCTTTGTTTAAAGGCTCGCGCGCGGCATGACAGAGCTTGATTTAGTGTCGCAACAAAGGCGGGCGCGAGGGATTTTGCTACTGATTGCGGGTATTCCTGCCGCCATAATGCTGGCAGCGACCGTATTGTGGTGGTTGGTGGAGGCCGGCCATGTTGATCTGCGTTCGCAATTTGGCACCGCCAATCACGGCGATTTGCTTAACCCTCCCCGCTCAATCAGCGGGATTGCTTTTCGTCACGACGGGGTAGCCGAGCTGCTTTGGAAAGACCTGCCCGTGAAGTGGCGGCTTTTGGTCGTTCAACGGGGCGCCACCTGCGATACCATTTGCGAGGCGCAGCTTTATCAGACGCGGCAGATCCATCTGGCGCTGGGAAAGGACTTTAATCGAGTAGGTCGGGTATTGTTGAGTGATACGTCACCCGCAGATACGCTGTTTGTTGGCGACGGTATGGCTGAGCCCAGCGCGGCGAGATCTAAATTTTTCCCAGAGTGGCTGGCCCGTGAGCATCAGAGCTTGACCCCGCTCACCTTGCCGACATCGAGGCTTGATGAATTGGTGCCTGAGGCCAGTGCCTTGCCCTCGCAGTGGTATGTCGTTGATCCGGCTGGCTGGATCATGATGAGTGTGTCTGACGACGTGCATTACAAGGATGTGATCAGCGACCTGAGGTTCTTGTTAAAGCATTCCGGCGCCTGATAAGGACGTTTTTTCAAGCGACCCGCGTACAGATGACATCGCCTGCTTTGGTGGTTACGCCAAGGGGGGCTCAATGACCAGACAGGTTTCAGTTTTAGTGGCGAGCCTGACTAACAAGGTGGAGCGATCTTTGAAAAACGCAGAAGCCCGCGGGGTTCGTTGGACCGTAGCGGCAGTTTTGATCTTTATGCTGGTGGTCGTAGCGAGCTTTGTTCACCGGGTTGGTGAGCCTCGCGTCATGAGCTTGGCAGAAACCCGCGCAAATGGTCTGTTTTTGTTTGATATCCCGCGCGAGCTCGGCGCTTTTGAATTGCTGGACCATAGGGGGAAGCGCTTTTCCGGTAGCGAGCTGATTGGTCAATGGACAATGATTTTTTTCGGGTTTACCCACTGCCCGGATATTTGCCCTACAACGATGTCGGAACTCGCTGAACTCAAAGCTCAGCTTACGGGTACCGAAGCGGAAGGGCTCCGAGTCATCATGGTGTCGGTTGACTCTGCCCGCGATACCCCGGAGCGCTTGGCAGAGTACGTGCCTTACTTTCACCCTGAATTTTTAGGGTTAACTGGCGACTTTGGAGAGATCTTGAGTTTCGCACAACGCCTGAATGCTCCGTTTCGTAAAGTCAGCGAACCCGACGGTACATATCAGATGGAGCACAGTGCCAATGTCGCTCTGATCAATCCCCGCGGCGATTACCATGGTTTTTTTCGTGCCCCGCTCGATGTGCCCAAAATGCGAGTAACCTTGAGGTCAACCCAATATCTGTGGGAACACTGACGCTATGAAGCAGCGACTGATTTTGGTCGATGGATCGTCCTATTTATTCAGGGCTTACCACGCTTTGCCTTCGCTCACCAATTCGAAAGGCCTCAATACCGGCGCAGCCAAGGGCGTGATTGGCATGATTCGGAAGCTGATGGCCGACTATGCCGGAGATCAGGTAGTCGTCATATTTGATGCCAAGGGTCCGACGTTTCGCAACGAAATCTATTCGGCGTACAAAGCGAATCGACCGCCCATGCCCGATGAGCTTCGTGAGCAGATCGAGCCGATACACAATGTCATCCGCGCCATGGGTTTGCCCTTGATCTGTATTAGTGGCGTCGAAGCCGATGATGTTATCGGCACGCTCTCGCTAGAGGCGTCCGGCGCGGGTAGAGAGGTCGTTATTTCCACCGGCGACAAGGACATGGCGCAGCTGGTTAATGAGCACGTCACCCTGATCAACACCATGAACAATACGGCCATGGACCGCGCGGGTGTCATCGAAAAATTTGGGGTGCCCCCGGAGCTCATTATCGACTTGCTGGCGCTCATGGGCGATAAGGTTGATAACATCCCAGGGGTGGCGGGTGTGGGGGAGAAGTCCGCGACAGCCCTTTTGCAGCACCTTGGCGGGTTAGATGCGATTTACGGACAGCTGGATGCGGTGGCGGAACTGCCTATTCGTGGCGCCAAGAGTCTGGCCACCAAGTTAGAAGCCGCCAAGAGCGACGCCGAGCTTAGCTACGAGCTGGCAACGATTAAAATCGACTGTGAACTGGGTCTAGTAGCAGGTGATCTTGATTCAAGCCCACCGGATCAAGAGGCCCTGATAGCCCTTTTCCGCGAGTTAGAGTTCAAAAGCTGGCTGGATGCGTTATTGCAGGGCGCCGATGATACTGCCACGCATGAGCCTGGCGAGGAGGCTCAGGGTGATGCTTCGACGTTAGCGCCTGCACGAGCCAGCGAAGCAATCACCGTGACAACTGTGCTCGATCAGGCTACGTTTGATGAATGGCTGTCTAAGCTACGCAGCGCACCGCTATTTGCCTTTGACACGGAGACGACGAGCCTCGATTACATGGTGGCCGAAGTGGTGGGCGTCTCTTTCGCGATAGAGGCGGGCGCGGCTGCCTATGTCCCCCTGGCGCATGATTATCCCGGAGCGCCAGATCAATTGGAGCGCGATGCAGTGCTCGATGCGTTAAAGCCGCTTCTTGAAGATGAGCAGGTGGCTAAAGTTGGCCAGCATCTGAAATACGACGCCAACGTGCTCGCGAATCACGGCATTATGCTGCGCGGTATTCACGACGACACAATGCTGGAGTCTTACATTCTCGATGCCGTGGGCAGTCGCCACGATCTCGACACCCTGGCGTTGAAATACTTGGGCCAGCGAACGATCCATTTTGAGGACATCGCGGGAAAGGGCGCGAAACAGCTTACTTTCAATCAGGTGCCCATTGAGCAAGCTGCCCCCTACGCGGCAGAAGATGCTGAGGTCACCCTGCGGCTACACAATCTCCTCTCAGCGAAGCTCAATCAGGTGCCTTCGCTCTCAACGCTTTACCGAGAATTAGAAATACCGCTCGTCTCGGTGCTATCCCGCATCGAGCGCAACGGCGCATTGGTGTGCCGCGATACGCTGGCCGCCCACAGTCATGAGCTAGGGGAGCGTATTCTCGCGCTCGAGTCGCAGGCGCATGAGTTGGCTGGAGGGCCCTTCAATTTAAGTTCGCCGAAGCAGCTGGGCGAGATTCTTTTTAACCAGCTTGAATTGCCGGTATTAAAGAAGACACCTAAAGGTGCACCCTCCACCGCCGAGGAAGTGCTTGCCGAGCTGGCATTGGATTATCCTTTACCCGCGGTACTGATGGAGTACCGTAGCCTCAGCAAGCTGAAGTCCACTTATACCGACAAGCTGCCCGAGATGATCGATGCCAAAACGGGCCGGGTGCACACCTCATATCATCAGGCTGTGACCGCTACCGGGCGGTTATCGTCATCTGACCCGAACCTGCAAAATATACCGATCCGGACTGAGGAAGGCAGGCGGATTCGTCAGGCCTTTATCGCAGCGCCCGGCAATAAAATTGTGGCAGCGGACTATTCTCAGATTGAACTGCGCATCATGGCGCACCTGTCGCAAGACACCGGGTTACTGGGTGCATTTTCAGAGGGTTTGGATGTCCACAGCGCAACGGCTGCGGAGGTGTTTGGTCTGAGCATCGATGAAGTTTCTGGAGATCAACGGCGCAAAGCCAAAGCGATCAACTTCGGCCTGATTTATGGCATGTCCGCGTTCGGACTCGCCAAGCAGTTGGGCTTGGGGCGCAACGAGGCGCAAGAGTACATTGATTTGTATTTCGACCGTTATCCCGGTGTCGCTGATTATATGGCGCGAACCCGAGCGCTCGCGCATGAGAAGGGTTATGTGGAGACCCTGAAAGGCCGGCGATTATATTTGCCCGAAATCAATGCGCGTAATCGGCAGCGTCAGCAGGCCGCAGAGAGAACTGCGATCAATGCCCCCATGCAAGGCACTGCCGCCGACCTCATTAAACTGGCCATGTTGTCGGTGGATCATTGGCTCGATGGGTCTCAGGTTCCGGCGCGCATGATCATGCAGGTGCACGATGAGCTTGTCTTTGAGGTCGATACCAGCGCGGTCGAGGAGGTCTGTCTCCGGGTGAGTGAACTGATGTCCGGCGTGGGATTGCTGGATGTACCGCTGGTGGTGGACGTGGGGGTCGGCGATAACTGGGATGAGGCCCACTGAGGGCTATGGGCTTGTGGCGCCCTCAAGCACAGAGTCATCGGTGAGCCATCGATTCAATTGTCGCCCCAGCTCCTCAACGCCGACGATATTCAACGACGAAAAGAGCTGAACGCTCACCAATTCAGTGTGAGCAGCGAGTTGGGCGCGCACCGATAGCAGGGCATTTTGAGCGGGCCCCCGCTTAAGCTTGTCGGACTTGGTGAGTAAGATGTGTACCGGCATATCGGCTGCCACTGCCCAGCCCAGCATTTGCTGGTCTGGTTCGGTAAGGGGATGCCTGATGTCCATCAGCATAACTAATCCCCTGAGACTCTGGCGGTGCTGAAGGTACCGCTCTAATTGCTGATTCCACTTTTTCTTCACTGCCAAAGGGACTTTGGCAAACCCGTAACCGGGTAGGTCGACCAGCCGTTGCTGGTCACTCAGGGCAAAAAAGTTGATGAGCTGCGTCCGCCCCGGCGTGCGCGAGGTTCTGGCCAGCTTTTTTTGTCTGGTTAGTGTATTGATGGCGCTGGATTTCCCTGAGTTTGATCTCCCTGCAAAAGCGACTTCCCAGCCAACATCCGGGGGGGCATTTTCAATGGCGCTCGCGCTTTGCAGAAAAGTCGCGTGACGGAAGTCGGCGGGTGGCGGAGCGGCGCTGAGGTCATTCATTTTGCGATTTGTGCCCGGACGCGGAACGTCTATAATGCCACGCTCTTTGCGGAGCGACCCTATAAAGTGGCAGGTGTGTGAACGCGAACAGTGGCACAGTCACGCGGGCTCTCTTAAGGTGGTTTTAAGGCGCACCAGCAAAGATTGTGTCTGGATCCCTGCGCGGTTGTGCGTGCGGTCTGGCAAAGGAACAAGATTGGTGTGAGCGGCAACCGTTGTCGTCGCTGACCGGAATACAGCTTGATTGAGTAGAGGGTAAGACCATGAAATTTATGACATTCATTCGCCACAAGGCTTTGTTGGTTGCTGCGGTGACTGCCCTTGCTGCACCAGCAGTATTTGCCGGCGACCCCCCACCCCAATACGCGGCTTCATGCGGAGCGTGTCATGCCGTTGGCGTGGCTGGCGCACCAGCCACTGGTAATGCCGACGCGTGGGCGCCGCGGCTTGAAAAGGGGATGGACGCGCTGGTGGCCTCGGTGCGCAATGGTCTGAATGCCATGCCGCCGGGCGGGCTGTGCAACAGCTGCAGTGATGAAGATTACGCTGCGTTAATCACCTACATGTCGACGGCGCAGTAGCGGGTCGATTTAACAGAAAGGGCGCCCGCGGCAGCTGCGCTGTCCGCTCCCCCAAAAAGCGATGAGAAATACTATGCTCCAGTCAGTCTCAAAAACGACGCTCTGTCTTGCGGCTTTGTTGTCCTTGCTGGTGACCTCAAATACGTCGGCCTCGGGAGGCGATGTGGAAGCGGGTCAAGCAAAAGCCGCAACTTGCGTTGCATGTCACGCAACCGATGGGAATAGCGCGGTACCGACCTTCCCCAAGCTGGCAGGCCTTGGGCACAAGTATTTATTGAAGCAAATGAAGGATATCCGGGATGGGCGGCGCCCCGTGGCGCTAATGGCAGGACAGGTTGACAACATGACCGACGAGGACCTGTCGGACATCGCGGCTTTTTATAACGCGCAGACTCGCTCAGGTGGGATGGCCGATCCGAACAAAGTCGATTTAGGTCGGAAAGTTTATCTCGCCGGGATCGCAGAGCGACAGGTGCCCGCCTGCTCGGGCTGTCACAGCCCCACCGGAAATGGGAATGGACCCGCAGGGTATCCCGCACTCGCCGGTCAGCATGCAGACTACATTGCCTCGCAGTTAAAGATGTTTCGTAAGGGCTACGAGGACCCCGCGGGCCGCACCAACGGGGGCGAGGCAAAGATTATGCGCACTACGGCTTTTCGTATGAGCGATATGGAGATTGAAGCAGTCGCAAGTTATATTGCGGGGCTGCAACCCAACTCCTGATCCGCGCTTTTAAGGGGTTCTAGGCGTTGCGAGAATGAGTTCCAAGGAGGGATAAGCCATGTCTTTTGTGCATCTTCGCAGTACCACATCCACGCTGGTGGCTCTTGTTCTATTGTTCGCTATTACCCTCAGTCCTCGCCTCTTAGCAGCAGAGCCATGGGTCGAGGGGCAGCATTATCAGGTGATCGCACCGCCGGTTGCGGTGGGAAAGACAGAGGACGTCGTTGTCACCGAATTCTTTTGGTACGGCTGTGGGCACTGCTATACGTTCGAGCCGATGTTGACGGCGTGGGGAAAGCAGCTACCAGAAGGCGCCGTGGTTCAGCCATCGCCTGCGGTTTGGAATGATCCCATGCGCATGCATGCGAAGGCTTTCTACATTGCCGAAGTGCTTGGCGTAAAAGCCGTGATGCACCCGGTGATTTTTGACGCCATGCACGTGCAGCGGAAGCGTCTCGTTTCCCGCTTGGAGTTGCGCGACCTGTTCGAGGACAACGGCGTTGACCCTGATAAGTTCGACCAGGCATTCGATTCTTTTGGCGTTGACTCACAGGTCAGACAGGCTGACTCCAGAGCGCGGTCTGCCAAAGTATCGGGCACGCCGACTTTGATGGTGGCCGGTAAATACCTCATTGAAACACGCGGCGCCGGCAACCAAACCAATATGCTAGAGATTGCCCGGTATCTCGTGGAAAAAGAGCTCGCCGCTCGCTAGCGAGCTGGCTCAGGGACGGAGACGGCGGTGCGTGTGACCACCCGCCGCAGCTCGAAACTGGAATGAACCCCGGTGACCCCCTCGATTCTGGTGAGCTTTCCCAGCAAGAATTGTTCGTAGTGTTCCATGTCTCGGACCACGGCTTTTAAAAGGTAGTCCGCGCTCTGGCCAGTGACCACACAGCAGTCAACCACCTCTGGTAGGTCCGAGACCATCTGTTCAAAAAGCGTGAACCGATCAGGGGTGTGGCGATCCATCGTCACGCTGATGTGCGCGGTCAGGTTTAGCCCCAATTTTTTCGGATCCACCATCGCCACTTGATGGGTGATAACCCCCTCGGCAATCAGTCGTTTTACCCGTCTCGCGCAGGGTGTGGCCGATAGTCCAACCCGCTCTGCCAGCTCCAGATTGCTCAATCCCGCGTCCGCTTGTAAGACCTGAAGAATTCGGTGATCCAAGCGATCCAATGCGGGGCGTGAATTATTCATATAAACCGACTTTCATAGTGAAATACATCAATAATATAACAAATAGTAGTTTTTTAATCTCAATTAATGGCAATTAAACCAAATAAAAGTGATTAACACCCGCTTTCCATCGTTACACTTCGCGTTTCTTAATTGTTGGTAGGACACCGCCGTGACAGAGATTCGCTTTGACCATCGCAAATACCGCGCTTTTCAGCCCATCGGCAAACCGGATCGCCGGTGGCCTGATGCGATTATTTCCCGAGCGCCACAATGGTGTTCGGTTGATCTGCGAGATGGGAATCAGGCGCTGGTTGAGCCCATGAACGCGGAGCAGAAGCTGCGGTTATGGGAGTTACTCCTGTCTATCGGGTTTACCCAAATAGAGGTGGGATTTCCCTCTGCCTCAAGCCACGACTTTGCGTTTTTGCGCAAATTGATCGAGGAGAATCGTATTCCAGAGGGTGTCACCGTGCAGGTGCTGACGCAGGCCAGGCCCGATTTGATTGAGAAGACCTTTGCGGCACTCGAGGGCGTTAAGCGCGCGGTTGTTCATTTTTATAACAGCACCTCGACCGTACAGAGAAAGCATGTTTTCGGCCTCGATCGGGAGGGTATTCGCGATATCGCGGTGAACGGCGCCCGCTTGATCAAGGAAGCGGCTGACGCCCGGCCTGAAACCGAGTGGGTCTTTGAATACTCCCCAGAAAGTTTTACCGGTACCGAGTTGGATTTTGCGGTGTCGGTGTGTGATGCGGTGAATGAAGTCTTGGCGCCCACGCCGCAGAGGCCGGCCATCATTAACTTGCCGGCAACAGTCGAGATGAGCACGCCAAATATTTATGCAGATCAGATCGAGTGGTTTTGTGATCATATTCAAAATCGAGACGCCTTGATTATCTCCCTACATACCCATAATGATCGGGGCTGTGCAGTTGCCGCCGCAGAACTCGGCGTGATGGCTGGCGCTGACCGTGTGGAGGGCACTTTGCTTGGCAACGGTGAGCGGACCGGCAATATGGACATCATGACGATGGCCATGAACTTGTACAGCCAGGGGGTCGACCCCGAGCTCGATTTCGCTCATATGGATGAAATCTGCACGGTCGCGCGGGAATGCACGCAACTGCCCGTTCACCCACGACATCCCTACGCGGGGGAGCTGGTTTTCACCGCGTTTTCGGGCAGCCATCAGGATGCCATCCACAAGTGCCTCTCCAAGCGTGACGAAGATGACGCCTGGGATGTGGCGTACCTGCCCATTGATCCTGCTGACATCGGACGCACGTATCAGGAAGTGATTCGTATCAATAGCCAGTCAGGGAAAGGGGGTGTCGCCCACGTACTACGCCGTGATTATGGGCTTGAGTTACCGCGCTGGCTGCAGGTTGACTTCAGTGCTTCGGTTCAGGGGTTGGCTGAAGACAGCGAAACCGAGGTGTCCAGCGGCGATATTTTCCAGCTCTTCAGTGACACCTATTTACGTACGGCGGATCGATGGCGGCTGGGTAACTACCAGCTGTCGCGACAGGACGAATCAGACGGCCTGGAGGTCACCCTGCATGGTCCGCAGGGCGAAGTGGCGTTGAAGGGACGGGGAAATGGGGTTGTCGACGCCTTTGTGCAGGCGATGGAGGCGTTCACCGGGAAACACATTGTGTTGGTGGAGTACTCTGAGCATACCTTGGGTCAGAGTGCCGATGCGGAGGCCGTGTGCTACGTGCAATTGAATATCGATGGCGAGAGGCCCTGCGGAGTGGGTCGCAGCCACGACATTGTGCAGGCCTCGCTGGCGGCCATTCTTTCAGCGCTCGACGGGCGAGGACTGGTGCTCGCCGAGGCGGCCTGATCAGGGATGCTAATGCCGGGGCGTTGGGTGGTGCCGCCTAATGTGTGGGCGCCGAAGCGTAGGCTCAACCTTAATCGCTAGAGGTATTGCGGGCGATCGCCCCGGCATGACGCGTTTTGGCGTGGGCCGAGTGATGGCGTGGTGTGTTCTGCTGCTTGCGCTCGGCGGATGCTCCGCTACGCAATTCATTTACAACCGCGTCGACATTCTCGTGCGCTGGTACCTCGATGACTACGTGACGCTCGATCGGAATCAGCGCCAACGCTTTGATATGCGGCTGGACGCATTCCTCGAATGGCACCGTCGGGAAGAGCTCCCGACTTATGTTGTGCTCCTTGACGACGCCCTACAAATTCTGGACGACGGCGTATCACTCGATGCTACACGCGCCATGGCCGACCGCATTGAATCCGCCGCAATCCGTTTTCAAGGCCCTTTTCTTGAACTATTGCTCAGCACGGGTGAGGACCTGCGTATCGATCAACGGGCTGAATTTGTTGAGAATATGATGGCAAAGCAGGAGGAATTTGAAGCCGATCGATTGGTGCGCAGTGACGGTGAATACCGCGAAGATTTGCAGGCGCGCTTTGATAAACAGCTCCGTCGATACATGGGCCCACTCACCACAGCGCAAACGGATCGCATTGCGGTTGGGGTCAGCGCCATGACGCGTCTGGATCGGTTTTGGCTGGAAGATCGACGGATCTGGATTGAGGCTTTATCCGAAATTCTGCTTACGGCTGATCCAGATTGGCCTGAGCAGGTGCGGGAGCTGATCGCCCAGCGCGACGATGCACTGCTGCCCGCCTACCGCGAAGGAATTGATCACAATGGCGAGGTTATCCTGCAGCTTTCACGCGATGTGCTATTGGCACGCACTGACAAACAGGACCTTAAATTACGCGGCAAGCTCCAGGCTTTGCGCGACGATCTCGCGGCGCTGACGGAACAGGCTGCGTTTGTGCCGGAAGAGTCAACTTTGGACGAGAAGATCTGACCCAACAGTGGGTGAGCGACTCAGCGGTTACCCCTTAATCAGCGTTTGATCACGGATGGCGCCCTTGTCTGCACTGGTTACCATGCTCGCGTAGACCTTCAGCGCGGTGGAGACCTGCCTGGGTCGCTCCTCTATTGGTTGCCACGCGCGATCACGTTGCTCCATTGCCGCACGACGCGCGTTGAGCGTTGTCTCGTCCACCTGCACGTTGATGGTTCTTGCCGGGATATCAATCTCAATCAGGTCACCCGGCTCAATCAAGGCAATGGCGCCACCGCCTGCGGCTTCGGGCGAGACATGGCCGATCGATAACCCGGAAGTGCCCCCCGAGAAGCGCCCGTCGGTGATCAAAGCGCAAGCCTTACCGAGTCCCTTCGATTTCAGGTAGCTGGTGGGATAGAGCATCTCCTGCATACCGGGTCCACCGCGGGGCCCTTCGTAGCGAACAACAACGACATCTCCGGCCTGCACTTTATCTTCCAGAATATCTGCCACAGCAGCTTCCTGACTTTCACAGATATGTGCGGGTCCCAAAAAGTGCAATGACGCTTCGTCCACACCGGCGGTCTTCACTACACAGCCATGCTCGGCGATATTACCGAACAGAACGGCTAACCCACCCTCCTGAGAGTAGGCATGAGCCATTGCGCGGACACAGCCGCCCTCGCGATCAGTGTCGAGACTCGGCCAACGCAGGTTCTGGCTAAACGCCTGTTGGGTTGGAATTCCCGCCGGCCCCGCCGCATACAGCGTGCGAACCTCTTCTGCATCAGTTTGCATGATGTCCCAATGGGCCAGTGCCGCGCCGAGGCTCTTGCTGTGCACGGTAGGACAGTCGAGATGCAATAAATCACCTCTGGCGAGTTCACCCAAGATCGCCATCACGCCCCCTGCACGGTGCACGTCCTCCATATGGTAGAGCGGGGTACTTGGCGCCACTTTGCACAGCTGTGGCACCTTACGCGACAGCTGATCAATCGCCGCCATGTCAAAGTCGACGCCCGCTTCTTGTGCAGCAGCCAATAAATGCAGAATCGTATTGGTCGAGCCACCCATTGCAATGTCGAGGGTCATGGCATTTTCGAACGCGCGTCGGCTGGCAATTTCCCGTGGTAGCGCTGTGGCATCGTCCTGCTCGTACCAGCGCTTCGCCAGCTCGACAATCAGTTGCCCCGCTCGCAGGAACAGTTGCTCACGGTCGGCATGGGTTGCAAGCAATGATCCGTTTCCGGGGAGGCTGAGACCCAATGCCTCAGTGAGGCAGTTCATCGAGTTGGCGGTGAACATCCCCGAACAGGAGCCACAAGTAGGGCAGGCCGAACGCTCGTAGGCGTCAACGGTGGCGTCATCGGCATTGCTGTCAGCGGCGATCACCATGGCATCGACCAGATCGAGCTTGTGCTCGGAGAGAGCCGTTTTACCAGCTTCCATTGGCCCACCAGAGACAAAAACCACGGGGATATTGAGCCGCATCGCCGCGTTTAGCATGCCCGGCGTGATCTTGTCGCAATTAGAAATACATACCATCGCGTCGGCACAGTGTGCATTGACCATATATTCCACTGAGTCGGCAATCAGGTCACGAGACGGCAAGCTGTAGAGCATGCCGTCATGACCCATGGCGATGCCATCATCTACCGCGATCGTATTGAATTCCTTTGCTACGCCACCCGCCGCTTCGATTTCTCTGGCCACCAGTTGGCCCAGGTCTTTGAGATGCACATGGCCGGGAACAAATTGGGTGAAGGAGTTCACCACCGCAATAATCGGCTTTTCAAAATCTCCGTCCTGCATGCCGGTGGCGCGCCATAGGGCCCGAGCACCTGCCATGTTGCGTCCAGCGGTTGAGGTGCGGGATCGATATTGAGGCATCGAAGGCTCCGGATGCGGTAATGAAAGGGGGCGCTAGCTTAACACTGCTGGCTTTTAGGGTGACACGGACCTCACCAAGACCGTGGCGTTGCGTTGCCAATTGTAGAGGCGCTGCTTTTCTTCAGGGAGCAGCTCCTGGGAACCCGCTGTAAAGCCCTGTTCAAGGAACCAGTGCGTGCTTTGGGTGGTCAGCGCAAAAACCTGCTTCAGCTGCCGAGCACTGGCTCGCGAAAGTAACTCATTTAACAATTGCTCCGCCCGACCCGCGCCGCGGTAGTCCGGATGGGTCGCAACGCAGGCGATCTCGCCCACTTTGGTCTCCTGATACGGGTAAAGTGCCGCGCAGGCAATGACGCGCCCGTCTCGCTCGAGAATAACGAAATGATCAATCTCCTCCTCCAGACGTTCTCGGGAGCGTTTTACCAGCGCGCCACTGTCTTCAAGGGGACGGATCAGCTCAACGATACTGGCGATATCGTCGATATCTGCCGGGCGCGCTTGTTCATAAGGATTCTGCGCGATCAGGGTGCCCGCACCGTCGTGGGTAAAGAGCTCTTCCAAAAGGGAGCCTTCGCGCTCAAAACTGATCAGGTGACTGCGCTTGACCCCGTTGCTACACGCGCGACAAGCGGCATCGCGCAGGCGGCGTTGCTCAGGATCGGCAATGTCCAAAAGCGCAGCGTCGGCCACAGTGGCTTGTCTGATCAAGCGGCCGTCGGCATCGTTGAGCCCCGACTGGCGGTCGAGAAAGATCAGCTTGTCGGCATTGATTGTCACTGCCACCGACTCGGCGATTTCACTTGCGCTGACACTGAACAACTCTCCCGCAGGCGAGTAACCCAATGGCGAGACAAGCGCAATTGCATCATGGTCGAGAATCACGCGGATTGCGCCTGCGTCGATGCGTCGCACCTTGCCGCTGTGGAGATAGTCCACACCTTCGTGGATGCCCAGCGGCCTCGCGGTCACGATGTTACCGCTCATGACCCGCATTCTGGCACCACGCAGCGGTGTATTGGGAAGTCCCATAGAAAGCAGCTGCTCCAGCTTGAGACGATGCTGCGATGCGATGTCACTGGCGAGCGCGAGGGTGGCGTCATCGGTGACACGAATGTCTTCATGCAACCCGTCGGGTTGACCGTCCTTCTTCAATGACGCGTCGATCGCTGCTCTCGTCGCATGCACCACTACCAGCCGGACCCCGAGGGAGTGCAGTAGTGCCAAGTCATGTATGAGCGTTGTCAGCGTTGTCGCATCCAAACACCCGTTACCCAGATAGACCACAAAAGTTCGACCACGGTGCGCCTTGATATAAGGCGCCGTATACCGAAACCACTCGATGTTGTGTGGGCTGGACGTCATTGTGCGGCGTGAACTCTGTCAACGGGGCTGGATGTACAGAAAACCAGCCGGAAAACGCCGCATCCTACCTGAGAGGCGACCTGGCAAAAAAGGAAAAAATTGCCAGAGCCAAATGTCTATTGCTTGCTATGGCGGGTGGGCCGAGATGCCGATACGCTGAGTGCAGAGCGATCAAGAGACCGCACATGAGATCCGACCATCAGCCATTTGCCGGCGAGCTGGCAAAGACCTTTGAGGACGCGATGACGCGGCTTACGGCGCGCATCGATGACGCCGACTGTGCATCGCTGTTCGGCTTGATCAGTGAGCGGGGGCAGACGGCCGTCTTTGAGAGATTGGTTGCCAGCAGTGAGTTTTTTGTGGAACAGGTTGCGCGCCACCACCGCTGGCTGGAGGGTGCGTTGCGAGACGACAGTTTTCTGCGTGCTCGCCAGCAAGGTGCGGAGTGGGATCAGGCGCTTAAGTCGACAATGGGTGCCTCGGTGGATGAAGCGGAAACGATGCGAGCGCTCCGAGTTTTTCGAAATAGAGAGCTCCTTCGTATCATGTGGCAAGAGGCGGCACAAATCACCACGATTGATACCGTTTTTTCCCAGCTCAGCGAGTTGGCAGACTGCTGTATTCGCTGTGCCGTGAGCCATGCACATGCTCAGCTATCGTCGAAATACGGTGAACCCCGTGCCCAAGGGTCTGACGAGATGCAGTCGCTGGTGGTGCTGGCGATGGGCAAGCTCGGTGGTGGGGAGCTGAATTTCTCTTCTGATATCGATTTGATCTTCGCGTATCCGGAGTCGGGGAAGACCGTCGGCGGACGGCAGAGTCTGGATAATCAGACCTATTTCACCCGTCTCGGCCAAATGGTCATTCGGCTGCTTGATGCGGTTACGGATGAGGGATTTGTCTTCCGCGTGGATATGCGGCTACGGCCCTATGGTGAGAGCGGCGCATTGGTGGGCTCCTTCAACGCGCTGGAACTTTACTATCAAGAGCAGGGGCGCGAATGGGAGCGATACGCCATGATCAAAGCGCGCCCTGTCACCGGGCACCCGCTGGCGCAGCAAGCCCTGATGCACATGTTGCGCGGATTTGTGTATCGGCGCTACACGGATTTCTCGGTGATCGCCGCGTTGAGAGAGATGAAAACAATGTTGCGCGCCGAAGTACGCCGCCTCGGTATTTCTCAGGATCTCAAGCGAGGCGCGGGCGGTATCCGTGAAATCGAATTTATTGCGCAGAGTTTGCAGTTAATCCATGGGGGCCGGATGCCTGAGCTCCAGTGCAGGCCGTTAATCGAGACACTGGAGCGGCTCTCGGATTCCGGTGTGTTACCACCCAAAGAGGCCACGTTGTTAACTGAGCACTACCGGCTGGCGCGTCGCTTGGAGCATGCGCTGCAGGCAATGCAGGACCGGCAAACGCAAGCGCTCCCCACGGAATCGGCACCCCGTGAGCAGCTTGCCCTACTGGCGGGATTTGACCGCTGGGAGCAGCTGGAGGTTGCGTGGACAAGGGCCAGAGAGGAAGTCGCGGATCTCTTCAATGCGCTCATTGCTGACCCTCATGATCCTGCAATATCGGAAGGCGCCCCAGAGGCGATTGTTTTCTCTGCACTCAGCGCCAGGCAACTCATGGTGTGGGGTTACCAACAGCCAGAGTCAAGCTGGGCAAACCTTGAGCGTTTGCTGGACTCGGCATGGGTTTCGTCCTTGCAGGGGGAGGGTCGTCGACGGTTGGAGGCTTTTTTACCCATCCTGTGCGAAACGGCCGCGCGGGTGCGAGACCCGGATTTGGCACTGGAGCGCACTTTGCCTTTTGTCAGGTCGGTCTGTCGCCGCAGTGCTTATCTCGTTTTGCTGCAGGAAAATCCGCGCGCACTTGAGCATCTGGTCAAACTAGTCGCTTCAAGTGAATGGCTTGCCGAGAAGCTGGCGGCGCGCCCCGAATTGGTGGACGAGCTACTTCATGAAGTGACACTTTACAGCGCACCCTCTCGGGAGGAACTTCGTTCGCTGGTGCGACAACAGCTGTTGCGCATCCCTGAGGAAGATCTGGAGGCGCAAATGAATTCCCTCAGTCGCATCAAGGACGGCGTTGTATTGCGAGTCGCCGCGAGCGAACTTACCGGCACGCTGCCGATCATGAAGGTCAGTGACAATCTCACCTTTCTGGCTGAAGTGATGGTTGAGCAGGCAGTGATGGTGGCACGGGCGGCGTTGATCAAGCGTTATGGAGAGCCAGGCGGTGATCGCGCCGGTTTTGCTGTGATGGCCTATGGCAAGTTGGGGGGTATTGAACTGAGCTATGGCTCGGATCTTGATTTGGTGTTTGTCTTCGATGGTGCTGATGGTCAGACGGCAGGCCCCAAAGTCATCGATAACACGCTGTTTTTCACTCGGCTCGCTCAGCGGGTGGTGCATGTTTTATCTGCGCAAACGGCATCCGGCAGACTCTATGAGGTCGACTTGCGGCTCCGCCCCGAGGGCGATTCGGGATTGGTTGCCACCACGCTATCGGCATTCAGACGCTACCAATTAGAGTCGGCTTGGACATGGGAGCATCAGGCCTTGGTCAGAGGTCGCGCTATTGCCGGTGATGAAGCGCTGAAACGATCGTTGGAGGTGCTGCGACGCGAGGTCCTGTCGTTACCACGCGATCGCCAGAAGCTGGCTGGAGAAGTGTGTGACATGCGCGACAAAATGCGTATGGAGCACGAGGCCGAATCCGAACCATCAGCGCATGTCCGCTTGAAACTCGATGCGGGCGGTATTGTCGATATTGAATTTGTGGTGCAATACCTCGTTCTCGCACACACCAACGAGCACCCGGCGCTGGCCGAATGGTCAGATGTGATGCGTTTGTTTGACACGCTGAAAGAAGAGCAGCTGGTGTCGTCAGCGTCAGCAGAGATTTTGTCGCAGGCGTATCTCGCTTATCGTGGCGCCACCCACAAGTTGGCGCTAAGAGGGCCGGTTCCGGAAATTGGCGAGGCGACGGGCAGCGAGTGGCGGCAGCAGGTGATAGAGCAAACAGAGGCCTTATTGCCGGGGCTTCAAGCAAGGTAGAATTCGGTCACTTTTAGTCAACGATCAAAATAAACCCAGCAAAGGAATCCACATGGATCTCTCGACACTCTCAGGCCATATTTGGCTCGATGGCGAAATGGTGCCCTGGCAAGAAGCCCGGGTTCACGTTCTCACTCATACCTTTCATTACGGCCTTGGGGTTTTTGAGGGAGTGCGCGCCTATCAAACACCGGATGGCACGAGCATTTTCCGGCTCAAAGAGCATACCGACCGCCTGTTTCGCTCCGCCCATATCCTGAGGATGGAGATGCCATTTGACAAAGATACGCTTAACGCCGCGCAGCGCGCAGTTGTCCGCGAAAATGGACTGGATGAGGCCTACATTCGTCCCATGTGTTTCTTGGGTTCGGAAGGCATGGGCTTACGTGCCGATAATTTAAAAACCCATGTCATGGTGGCCTCCTGGCCCTGGCCTTCTTATATGGATCCCGAGGCGAGAGATCGCGGTATTCGGATTGCCACCTCGAGTTATACCCGCCACCACGTCAATATCACCATGTGCAAGGCCAAAGCCAACGGCAATTACATCAACTCGATTCTCGCCTTGAGAGAGGCAATGGATGCCGGATTTGAGGAGGCGCTGCTGCTGGATAACGAGGGGTATGTGGCAGAGGGCAGCGGTGAAAATTTCTTTTTGGTGCGCGACGGTGTGTTGTACACCCCTGAGCTTACCTCTTGCCTCGAGGGCATTACACGGGACAGCATTTTGCGCATCGCCGCCGATCAGGGCCTCACGGTGAGAGAAAAGCGCATTACCCGCGATGAGGTTTATGTGGCGGATGAGGCGTTTTTTACAGGCACGGCGGCGGAGGTCGTGCCGATTCGCGAGCTGGATCACCGCACCATCGGCAGCGGCGCGCGGGGTCCGATCACAGAAACCCTACAACGGATCTATTTTGAGACCGTCCGCGGCGCTCAGCCCGCCTATGGGGACTGGCTGGCACCGGTCGCGCTGTAGAGCGAGTTCCCCAACGCGCATCATAGGGGCAGAGGAATAGTGCAGATGGAAAGTCTTCCCAGCGGCATTCAGTACCGTCATTGGCCAGTAGAAGGCGCGAAAGCCTGCGTTTTGCTGATTCATGGTTTGGCTGAGCATACGGGACGCTATCAGCGGCTGGCGTCTCGTTTTAATGAGGTTGGCGTTGCCGTGGTAGGGCCCGATCATATCGGCCACGGTGCATCGCCCGGCGTGAGAGCGCATGTTCGCCGTTTCTCTGAATATTTGGAGCCTCTGACAGCGCTGCGCACGCGCATCGAGGCGTGGTATCCCGGTATCCCCGTGTTTTTGTTAGGCCACAGTATGGGGGGACTGATTGCCGCCCATGCGCTACTCGATTCCCAGACGCTTTATCGCGGCGCGATGTTCTCGGGTCCGGCTTTTGTGGCGGTGAATCCCGTGGCGGCGCCGGTTATTTGGATAGGGCGCTTATTGCGTTACGTGTTTCCCAAAATGGGAATGCTGGCGCTCAATGCCGCAGAAGTCAGCCGCGATCCCAATGTGGTCGCCGATTACATCGCCGACCCGCTGGTATACAGCGGCAAGATTACAACATCGCTAGGGCTGGAAATTCTTGACGCCATGGATGCGGCCATCGCGCAAGCGGGTGCGATTACGCTGCCCGTTTATATTGCGCACGGCGAAGCAGACGTCATGGCAGGGCCTGAAGGCTCGAGGGACTTTTTCGAAGCCCTTGGGAGTGCAGACAAAACGCTCGACTTTTGGCCCGGGCTTTATCACGAGATTTTTCATGAGCCTGAGTCAGAAGAGGTTATGGCGCGGTACGTGGCGTGGCTGGAGGCCCGTTTGTGAAACCGTCGCGAGCGCTGGTCCTTGGGGCCGGCGGTCAGCTGGGGCGCGCCCTGATGGCGTCTTCTCCCGGTGAAGTGGCTGTCACGGGGCTGACTCGAGCAGAGTGCGATATTGCGAACCCCGATGTTGTTGAGCAATGCCTCAAGCAGTTTGATCCGCAGGTGGTGATCAATGCTGCCGCTTATACCGCTGTCGATGATGCAGAAGATTCTCCCCAGCAAGCGTTTGCCATCAATGCCGATGGGCCCGGTCACTTGGCGTCTGCCTGTGCCCGCGGCGGCCTTCGATTGCTTCATGTTTCGACGGATTTTGTTTTTGACGGTAAGGCGACTGCGCCTTACGCAACCAACGCGATGCCTGCGCCGCTGGGTGTCTACGGCGAGAGTAAGTGGCGCGGTGAGCAGCGGGTTGCGGCCAGCGGTGCCGATCACGTGATTGTGCGAACCAGCTGGGTCTATGCCGCAACAGGGCGGAATTTTGTGCTCACAATGCTGCGC
>JAYNNB010000001.1:0-15688 GCA_038112515.1 Luminiphilus sp. | reverse complement strand
TGGATGCGCTCACCTATGCCGGTAATCGCGACAGTCTTGCGCCACTGGAGCAGGCGGGACGGATTCACTTTGTTGAGGGGGATATCTGTGATGCGCCGCTGGTCGAGGGCGTGATGGCCGAGCATCAGGTCAGTACGATCGTGCATTTTGCCGCAGAGAGCCATGTTGATCGCTCAATCACCGGCCCCGACGCTTTTATTCATACCAATCTTGAGGGCACACACACGCTCTTGTCTGCTGCGCGCCGGGCCTGGCTGTCTGGCTCGGGACGGGAGCATCGTTTTCATCATGTGTCTACCGACGAGGTTTACGGTTCTCTCGCGCCGGCTGACGCGCCTTTTACCGAAACCACGCGTTACGAGCCCAACTCGCCGTATTCAGCGAGCAAGGCGGGTAGTGACCATTTGGTGCGCGCCTACCAACATACTTATGGTTTACAGGCGACAACCAGCAATTGCTCCAACAACTACGGGCCCTATCATTTTCCCGAGAAGCTGATTCCTCTGTGCCTCACTCGCATTCTCGATGGTGGCCAACTACCGATCTATGGCGATGGCAGCAATATCAGGGATTGGCTTTACGTGGAGGATCACGCCAGGGGGATTGCCCTGATTCTGGAGTCGGACGTCGCGGGGGAAACCTATAACATTGGTGGACACAATGAATGGGCCAATATCGATATTGTCAAAGCGCTCTGCCGGCTCATGGACGATCAGTTTGCTCGGCATCCCCAGTTGGCTGAACGGTTCCCAAATGCGCCGCAAGCTCGCGGCGCCAGCGCCGAATCATTGATCGAATTTGTCACCGATCGGGCGGGTCATGATTGGCGCTACGCGATTGACGCTACCAAGATCGAGCGCGATCTGGGCTTTAGGCCGCGAGAAACTTTTGAGACGGGGCTCGCCAAGACCGTCGATTGGTATTTGGATAATGAGTCTTGGTGGCGCCCGTTGCTTAAATGAGCCTTCGAGGCGTGTCAGCCACAGTCGGGGTAAAGCGGCAGCGCATCCCAAGCCATGCCGTTCCGATCCTTGTCTGAGAGGCGGGGAGTGACACCCGGGGCCAGTGGCCAAACAACGCCCACGGTAGGGTCATCCCACGCCAGCGACAGCTCACTCTGTGGGTGATAGTAGTCGGTGCATTTGTAGACAAAGTCTGCCGATGCCGTCATGACCAGAAAGCCATGGGCACAGCCCGGCGGGATCCACAGTTGCTCCTGACCCTCCTCGGTGAGCATGACCCCATGCCATTGACCACAGCTTGGGGAATTGGCGCGGCAATCGACGACCACATCAAATACCGCTCCTGAGGTCACCCTGACCAGCTTGCCCTGGGGCTTTTCTGTCTGCAAATGCAGACCACGCAAAATACCCTGGCCGGAGCGGCTGTGGTTGTCTTGCACAAAGGGCAGGTCCATACCGGCTTCTGCGTAGCGCTCGGCATGCCAGGTCTCAATAAAAAATCCGCGTGCATCGCCGTGCACGGTGGGTCTGATCAGATTCACGCCGGCGATCGAGGTGGATTCAATCTCCATCGAAGAGGGGCCCCTCATTGCTAATCATCGCTTCGAGATAAGCGCCATAGCCGCTTTTGATCAGCGGGGCAGCCAGCGCCAGCACCTCATCAGCGCTGATATATCCCAGGCGGTAAGCGATCTCCTCGAGACACGCCACCTTAAGCCCTTGTCGCTCCTCAATCACCCGTATGAAGTTGCCGGCATCCAGCAGCGACTGATGGGTGCCCGTATCGAGCCACGCCATGCCCTGACCCATCACCTCTACCTGAAGTCTCTCCTGACGGAGGTAGTGTCGGTTGACGTCGGTGATCTCGAGTTCTCCGCGGGCGGAGGGTTCAATGTTTTTCGCAACGTCGACGACGGCATTGTCGTAAAAATAAAGCCCTGTGACGGCGTAGTTTGACCGTGGCTGAGCGGGTTTTTCCTCGATACCCACGGCGCGGCCGTCCTGATTGAACTCCACCACCCCGTAACGCTCAGGATCCTGCACGTAATAGGCAAACACCGAGGCGCCCTCGGTGCGCTGTGTTGCACGGCGTAGCTTGGTCGTCAGGCCCGAGCCATAAAAAATATTGTCTCCCAGGATCAGGCAAACCGGGTCGCTGTCGATAAACGTCTCACCCAGTAAAAAGGCTTGAGCGAGTCCATCGGGGCTGGGCTGAAGCGTGTACTGAATGTTGATACCCCACTGGCTGCCATCGCCGAGCAAATCAGCATAGGCCAGTTGATCTCGTGGGGTCGTAATGATCAGGATATCCCTGATGCCCGACTGCATCAGGGTGGCCAGCGGGTAATAAATCATCGGTTTATCAAAGACGGGCATTAACTGCTTGCTCACCGTCGTCGTCAGGGGGTGGAGTCGCGTCCCTGATCCGCCGGCGAGGATAATGCCCTTGTAATGAGTCTGCACCGCGGTATCACACCACTTGTGGGGAGGACCGCCAGTTTATCCCTCGATGGCGGGGTTGGCGACCCGACGGTAAACTTCTCTGGGCGTTCTCTGCCCTCTGTCGCCGATCAAAAATATGGCACAATAACTGTCAGAACTTTCGTTTTTCCCCGGAGTTTTATATCAACGCATCCTTGCCTTCGGCCGGTATGACGCCGGACGCCTTAAGCGCATCTGAGCTGCGATCATTGCGCATTGCGCTATTGGGCTATCGCTCGGCGCCTTTCTCGGGCGGTCAGGGGGTGTATCTTCGTTACCTGAGTCAGGCTTTGCAGGAGCTGGGGCATCAGGTCACCGTGATTTCGGGCCCGCCTTATCCCGATCTGGTAGCCGGTATTCGGCTGGTGAAGCTACCCAGTCTCGACCTCTACTCACGAGATCTCTGGTCGGTGGGTCGAGAGGAGCTTCAGAGCCGGCTGGGGCTTACGGAGTGGCTGAGCAAGCTCAGTGGTGGATTTGCCGAGCCCTGGAGCTTTGGTGAGCGAGCCCGCGATTGGTTGCTGGAAAACCCGAATCACTTTGATGTGATCCACGACAATCAGACCCTGGCTCCCGGCATTCTCGATTTGCAGCGTGCGGGCTTCCCCGTTGTCACAACCATTCACCATCCGATTACACGTGATTTACGCGTGGCGCTTGCGGGAGAGCCCATAGGGTGGCGGCGTCTGTTGATTCGCCGGTGGCACTCTTTTCTGGTCATGCAACGGAGAGTGGCGTCACAGTTAGACCGCATCGTGACGGTTTCCACAGCGTCGGCGGCCGATATCACCACCGATTTTGGTGTGCTACCGGGTGCTATCAGTATTGTCCCCAATGGCGTTGATACGACCCTGTTCCGCCCGCTGCCTGAGGTAAAGCGGAAACCGAATCAGATCATCGCTACGGCTTCGGCAGACGCGCCGTTGAAGGGGCTCTCTGTCTTGCTTCACGCGTTCCATGAGCTGTGTGAATCGCGATCAGATCTCCGGCTGCTACTCATCGCCAGACCACGGTCGGGCGGTGAAACGGAGGCGCTGATTCATCGCTTGGGCTTGGCTGGGCGCATCGAGTTCGTGAGTGATGCCAGCCATGAAGCAATTAATCGCCTCTATGCCGAGAGTGCTTTAGCGGTTGTACCGTCGTTGTATGAGGGATTTGGCTTGCCCGCAGTGGAGGCGATGGCCGCGGGTATTCCTTTGGTATCGAGCGACGGCGGCGCCTTAGCGGAAGTGGTGGGCAACGGAGGATTCAGTGTGCCTGCGGGTGACAGCGCAGCCCTTGCCCGTGGCGTGGAGGCCGTTCTATCTCAACCAGAGCTTGCGAAGGCGCTTGCGGATGGTGGTTTGACGCGGGCACAAACGCAGTTTTGCTGGTCAGTTTGCGCACAGCAAATGGTCGGACTGTATCGCGGGTGTATTGCCCAATGCTGACGGTAGATCTGGCGAGGCTGGCTTTGCGACCGGGGCAGCTCTGCCTGGATGTGGGCTGCGGGGAGGGGCGCCACTCCTTGGCGGCGTACACTTATTCGGGAGTTTACGCCCTCGGACTAGATCTTTCGGAGCAGGATCTTACAACGGCTTCCGGGCGTATACCTGATATGCAACTGCATTCACCCCAAGGGGAAATTGCCTTTGGCGCGGGCGACGCGACGCAGCTACCGATCGCCGATGAGCGGGTTGATGTAGTGATTGCCAGCGAAATTCTTGAGCACATCCCCGATTACCTTCAGGTGTTGAACGAGGCGATGCGCGTTTTGAAGCCGGGAGGCCAGTTGTGTATCAGCGTGCCGCGCCAGTGGCCAGAGTGGATATGTTGGCAGTTGAGCGAGGGGTATCGGACAACGCCGGGTGGTCATATTCGTATATTCGACGCGACCCATTTGCGTCGAGAAGTGGAGCGCTGCGGCTTTGTATTTCGGGGTCGGGGCAGTGCCCATGCACTCCATGTCCCGTATTGGTGGCTTAAATGTATTTTTTGGGGCCGGGAGTTGGAGCCCTGGATAGTGCGGGCCTATCACAAATTGCTGGTCTGGGATTTGATGCGCCGTCCTTGGCTGACCCGTGCGATTGATGCCGTTCTCAACCCTTTTATGGGCAAAAGCGTGGTGATGTATTTTGCTAAGCCAAATGACGGGGTCGCTGCATTATGAATGCCCCCTTTTCCAGCTTGCGGGTTTTCCCCACGCAGTGGCTTCGTCCGACCATCGAGTTTTTGCTGACCAGCCAGCGCCCCAGTGGCGAGATCCCCTGGTTTGATGGCGGGCACACGGATCCTTGGGATCATACTGAAGCCGCGATGGGTTTGAGTATTGCCGGAGAGTGCGCGGCGGCAGAGCGGGCCTACGCGTGGTTGGCGGCGTGTCAGCTGGATGATGGCAGTTGGTGGGCCTGCTACCGAGACGGCATGCCGGACCCCGCCGTGCAACGCCGTGAAACGAATTATGTGGCGTATGTGGCAACCGGTGTTTGGCATCACTTCCTGATTACCGGTGATCAG
The DNA here is from genome assembly GCA_038112515.1 of Luminiphilus sp. Taxonomy (GTDB): domain Bacteria; phylum Pseudomonadota; class Gammaproteobacteria; order Pseudomonadales; family Halieaceae; genus Luminiphilus. The sequence continues at coordinate 10,748 of JAYNNB010000001.1, read as the reverse complement.
CAGTTCCTCGAGCGTCTCTTCCCGACGGTGACCAGGGCAGTGGATTTTGTGCTGGCCTATCAGGGGCCTGATGGGGAGATCGATTGGGCGGTTGACGCTTCAGGAACACCACTGGGTGATGCCTTGGTTACGGGATGCTGCTCCATCTACAAATCCTTGGAGTGCGCTATTCTCATCGGAGAGCACCTGGGCCGGCCCACATCGATATGGCGTGAGGCCCGAGCGCGTCTGGGTCAGGCGCTACGCCAACGTCCTGATCGCTTTGATCGCACTTGGGAGACCAAGTCACGCTACGCCATGGATTGGTTTTACCCGGTGTTGGCGGGCGTGGTGAGCGGTGCCGCTGCCGAGCGTCGGCTGGATCAGCGATGGGAGGAGTTCGTCGAACCAGAAATCGGGTGTCGTTGTGAGAATCATCAGCCCTGGGCCACCGTAGCGGAATCCTGTGAGCTGGTCCTGGCGCTGTTGGCGGCGGGGCGACGTCAACAGGCCATGGAATTGTTCAGTTGGTTGGTGCAGTGGCGCGATACGGATGGCGCCTGGTGGACCGGATATCAGTTTGCGGAGTCGGTACTCTGGCCGCTGGAAAAGCCGACCTGGACCGCTGGCGCAGTGTTGCTGGCGATTGATGCACTCACGGGCCACACCGCGGCCAGCGATCTTTTTCTGGGGTCTTCCCCCGACGATGAAAAACCGTAATTCGCCCGCAGGTTAGCGATGGCGAATAGCGCTCAGGCGGGGATTCTCCTGAAGCCCCTCAAGCTGCCCACGCCCCCCAAGGGTTCGAACAGCCCTGACGCTGTCGCCAAGCGGGCAATGGTGAACGGCGCCTGACCCCCCGCGGCAGGGTCCGGGAACACATCATGTATGGCCAGGATTCCCCCTGACATGACTCTGGGCGCCCATGCGCGAAAGTCAGACAGAGCCGCCGAGAGGCTGTGGCCGCCGTCGATGAACACCAAGCCCAGCTGACCGGACCATGAACGGGCGAATTGGGCGCTGCCGGTGACAACGGCAATCACATCCTCCTCCAGTCCGGCCATCTGGATGTTGCGGCGGAACATCGACAGGGTATCCACCTCTCCACTCTGGTTAACCACGGCTGTGTCGTGGTGGCTCTCTCCGGGTTGGTGCTCCTCCGAACCGCGGTGATGATCCACGGCAAAGACCAACGCCTGTTTTTCTTTTGCGGCTTGACCCAGCCATATGGTCGATCGACCACAGTAACTGCCGATCTCCAGTAGCGGCCCCAGAGCTGCGGCTTCCAGCGCCCAGTGATAGAGTTGCAGCCCTTCTTCATCGGGCAGGAAGCCGCGCACGTCGTCATGGGGTGGCTGGGGCATAGTCAGCTGCCCTCCAGATTACTGTTCAGCAGGGTGCTGGCTACGCCTATTCGTTACCCGATGCCGTTGCAGCCGGGGGAGCGAGCAGAAAACCCTCCAGCCTGGCGATGTCCTCGGGGGACAGCGTGCCGGCGACTTCTTTCAGCCGCAGCGAGTTGATAACGAAGTCATAACGGCTGTTGGCGTAGTCGCGTTGTGCGGCGAAGAGCTTATTTTGGGCGTTCAGCACGTCAACGATATTTCGCGTGCCGACTTCATAGCCGGCCTGCGTTGCATCGAGGGCGCTTTGGCTTGAGACGATCGATTGTTTGCGCGCCATCACCCGCGAGACGTCTGACATGACGGTCATGTGAAGCGACCGCGCCTGGGTCACGGTGTTGCGGGTGAGGTTAATGCGCGACTCCCGCGCCGCATTGAATTGCTCGGCGGCGCGTCGTCGGCTTGCGCTAATAGCACCGCCCGCGGACAGCGGCAGATCAAAGCGAATTTGCCAGCTCTCATTGGTCTGCTCGGAATTTGGCTGGAAAACGAAGTCGCTGTTCCTATCCTGAAAGGTGGTTCCGGTGGTTTCGCTGTCCTGATAACGGTAGCTGGCCGTCAGGGTTGGCGCGTGTCCCATTCGTGACGAGGTGGCGTTTTGCCTGGCAGCCTCCTCGGCGAATCGTGCTGCGGCGAGGCGGTAGTTGTTCGACATGGCAAAATCAACCCATGCTGAGCGATCAGCGGGCTCGGGCGGTTTCGGATCAAACGCTTCGCCCAACACAAAGAGTGCCCCCGGCGCCTGACCCGTCAATACCGACAGGTTTTCTTTAGCGACTGCCACGTTGTTTTCGTCGACGATGCGTGTGACTTGCGCCAGATCACGAGCCGCTTCGGCTTCGTAGACATCGGTGATGGCGATCAAGCCGACTTCAAAACGTTGCCGGGTTTGCTCAAGTTGGCGCTCAAAGGCGCGCTCCTGAGCCTGTGATGCCCTGAGATTGTCCTGCGCGCGAAGCACCCCAAAATAGGCCTGCACCACCCTCACGATGAGGTCCTGTTGCGCCGCGGAAAGGTTGGCCTCTGCTTGCCGAGAGGTTTCTTTCCCCGCTTTCCAGCCAAACCAGGCAGATAGGTCAAATAGGGTTTGTGAAAGGCTAACGTCATAGCCATCGGTCTCGGTCTCAGTGACCGTCGTCACATTGACCTGCTCGAAGGGATTCAAGGGGTCCTCGGTAAAGACCAAGTTGGGTCGGGTGGAGTCGTTTTCAGAGTCAGTAAAGGAATATCCCGCGCGAGCCTGGGGCAGCAGAGGCGCCAGCGCCAACTTCTCCAATTCGAGATCGGCCTTGTACTGCGCCACCTGAGCCTTGAGTTGCGCGTCATTCTCTAGCGCCAACTCGTAGATATCGACCAGCGTCTCAGCGTGGGAAGCGGTCGCCAGCAGGCCACTGGCAAGTGTCGTAAACAGTGCGGCCAATACAGTGCCGACGGGACGATGCAGTACAGGCATGGCGTCAGGTTCCGAGTCATTTGCGGAGGGCGAGTTTACCATTCTGAGGGCGCTTTTGGCGGCGCCAAAACCCACAACATTTGGCAGTCCCCGCAGTGGAGTGGCTTGCTACACTTAGGACCATGACAGATCGCGTCAAATATGCCGGCACGCTGCGCCGCTTTCGCAAGGGCTATCACATAGACCTATCGGACCTGCACGCCCAGTGTGAGGCGAATTATCACCGTTTGATGCGACTCTTCCCTGGCTATGAACAACAATCGCGGTGCAATTTTGAGGCCGGTGATGCCCAGGTGGAGCTCGAAGTCACTGCCCGCGATCGGTATACCACTGATATGCGGCTTCGCTATCAGGGGGCTGCGTCCCAACTGGGTGTGAAGAGCACTTTAGATCTGCGTCTTTATCACGATGCGCGTATGGCAGAGGTGGTGCACTGCAGTACCTCACGCCGCTTCGAGGCGCGCTACCGGTACCCGAATCCCGACATGCTGCAACGTGATGAGAAGTTTCAGCAGAACCGCTTTGCCGCAGAGCTCATGGAGTTTTGTCTGAACAATGGTCGGTCAACGGACGCTCCGGTGGCTGATCCAAAAGAGCAGTGACCATGAGCGCCCTCGTTGGGGCCATGCGTATTGATACGACCGATGCCTGCCGCATCGTTCAGCTGTCAGACACGCATCTCATGGAGGCGCCCGGTGGCGCCCTGTTGGGGCTCGATACAGACCGTTCGCTGGCCGCTGTATGCCGGCTCGTAGCGTCGCTCGGGCCCATTGATGCGCTGCTCGTTACAGGGGATTTAGCCGGCGATGAAGCAGAGTCAGCCTATCAACGGCTGGATCAAGTCTTCTCATCACTGGGCGTCCCGAGCTTTTGGCTGCCCGGCAATCATGACGCCGTATGGTCCGAGGGACATGCGCTATCTCGCTACTTCAAGCGGAGCATTCATCTGACGCATTGGGATGTTGTGATGCTGAATACCCAGCATGCGGGAGCCGTCGCCGGCTATCTCGATGAGGGCGAGTTGCAGGCGCTACAGAACGCGGTTGCCCACGCTGAGGCAACGCGCCGCCCGTTATTGGTGGCTACACATCATCCGCTACTGCCGATAGGCTCCGACTGGCTTGATGAAATCGGCGTGCAGAATGCCGCAGAGGCGCTACAGGTATTAACGGCGCTGGGAGAGCGGGCAGTCGTGGTGTCCGGGCACGTGCATCAAGAGTCTGCGCAGGTGCATCAGGGCGTAAACTGCCTGACTTCGCCGTCAACCTGCGTACAATTCGCGCCACTATCCAGCACGTTTCAAGTTGATACGCTCGCGCCCGGGTGTCGCGAATTGAAGTTGAACGCCGATGGCACCTGGGAGACCACGGTGCGACGGGTTGCCGACGAGGTGTTCGCTGTCGATCTGAACTCGCCGGGTTATGCGTGAGCGCTACGAGTGTGAGGTGAAACATCCCGAATGGCTGCTTGTTATTGAAAGACAAGCGGTGAGCCGGGCCGCATCGATTGAGTGGAAGTTCTGAAGAAACATGACGCAATACAACGCTGACGCGATTGAAGTCCTTACAGGTCTTGAGCCGGTTCGTAAGCGACCGGGGATGTATACCGACACCACGCGACCCAATCATCTTGCTCAGGAGGTCATCGATAATTCGGTCGATGAGGCGCTTGCGGGACACTGCAGTCAGATCGACGTGACGCTGCACAGTGACGGTGCTCTGAGTGTTGTCGACGATGGTCGCGGTATGCCCGTCGATTTGCACCCCGAGCAGAAATTGCCGGGCGTGGAGGTCATCCTCTCCACGCTTCACGCCGGCGGAAAGTTTTCAGATAAAAGCTATCAGTTCAGTGGCGGCTTACACGGCGTGGGCGTGTCGGTGGTCAACGCGCTGTCTGAACGACTCGATGTCACCATACGCCGGGGCGGTGAGATCTACGCCATGGCTTTTTCCGGTGGCGAGAAGCTGACCGACCTTGAGGTTACTGGCACCTGTGGAAAACGGAATACGGGCACGGGCATTCGTTTTAAGCCTGACCCCCGATACTTTGATTCCGCTAATTTCTCGATTCCTCGCTTAAGCCATGCACTGCGCGCGAAGGCGGTATTGTGCCCCGGCCTCAGGGTGACGCTTACCGATGAGAAGAAGAAAGAAAAAACCGAGTGGTATTACGAAGACGGGATCGCCGACTACCTCGCCGATGCGACCATTGATTTCCCGGTCATTCCCGAGACCCCTTTTACGTCACATTTTGAGAGTGACAACGCCGCCGTTGACTGGGCGATCCAGTGGCTACCCGAAGGCGGTGAAGTGGTGGCTGAGTCTTATGTCAATCTCATACCCACGGCTCAGGGTGGCACCCACGTTAATGGGTTGCGCTCTGGTTTGCTCGAGGCCATGCGCGAATTTTGCGAGCTTCGTAATCTGCTGCCCCGAGGGGTCAAATTAACCGCTGAGGATGTGTGGGACCGGTGTTGTTACGTGCTGTCTTCAAAGCTGCAGGATCCGCAGTTCTCGGGCCAGACCAAAGAACGGCTATCGTCGAGGGAAGCCGCGGGCTTTGTTGCCGGTGTTACCAAGGATGCGTTTGGCTTATGGCTCAATCAGCATACGTCCGATGCTGAGCGCCTGGCGGAAATCTGCATTGAGCGCGCGCAGAGTCGATTACGCTCGGCGAAAAAAGTGGTCCGCAAAAAAGTCGCCTCGGGTCCTGCGTTACCCGGCAAGTTGGCAGACTGCACGTCAGAAGACCCGGGTCGGGGTGAGCTATTTTTGGTCGAGGGCGATTCAGCTGGTGGTTCTGCCAAACAGGCGCGGGATCGCGAGTATCAGGCAATCCTGCCGCTGCGCGGCAAGATTCTGAATACTTGGGAAGTTGATGCCGGAGAGATCCTTGCTTCACAAGAGGTCAACAATATTTCGGTGGCCCTGGGCATAGAGCCGGGCAGCACTGATCTGAGTCAGCTTCGCTACCATAAGGTCTGCATTCTCGCCGACGCCGATTCTGACGGGCTCCACATCGCCACGCTGATTTGTGCGCTTTTTCTCAGGCATTTTCGTCCACTGGTGCGCGCAGGACACGTTTTTGTGGCCATGCCGCCGCTCTATCGCATTGATGTGGGCAAAGAGGTGTATTACGCCCTTGATGAATCCGAGAAAAACGGCATCCTCGATCGACTTGCCGCAGAGAACAAGCGTGCAAAGCCATCGGTGCAGCGTTTTAAGGGGCTGGGAGAGATGAACCCGCCGCAGTTGCGCGAGACCACCATGGATCCGGATACCCGCAGCTTGGTGCAGTTGGTACTCGATGAGGGTGCTGATACCGACAGCATGTTCGATTTGCTCCTTGCTAAAAAACGGGCCGGGGATCGGAAGAATTGGTTGGAAAGCAAAGGCGATCTCGCGGATATCGCCAGTTGAGCCGGGACCTAGGGGGGTTTGGTACCCGTATAGTGAGGCGTTCATGCCGGGGGACTTCTCGGTAAAGACAGGAGTACTAATGATGACAAAGCGCGTTGCATGGATGACGGTCGGGGCGTGGTTGACGGCCATGCCCGCTGTGGCAGATTGGCAAGTGGGCCCGGGATCGCAAGTTCAGTTTGTATCGATCAAAAACAATTTGATCGGCGAAGTGAGTCACTTTGAGACGCTTTCGGGAGTCGTGACCAACGCCGGTGAGGTTGAGGTGCGTGTTGCCCTGGACTCTGTTGAGACCAACATCGGCATCCGCAACGAGCGTATGAAGCAGTTGCTCTTCGAAGTGGGTCTTTACCCTGAGGCGGTCATCACTGCGCAGCTGGATCCCGCGGCGATCGCCGCCATGACCGGGGAAGGAGGGGTCGTCACTGCAGCGTTGCAGATCGACTTGCACGGCGAGACAGTGATGAAGGAAGCGGCGCTGAACATTGCAATTACCGATGATGGGTTGAGCGCTGTGACGACCCAGCCGCTCTTGCTGAATGCCGCGGAGTTTGGCTTGGAGAGTGGTGTGGCCGCACTTCAGGAAATTGCGGGCCTCGGCGCTATCAGCCGGGTGATCCCGGTGACGGTGGCATTGCAGCTGATTCCGGCGGTGGCCGCCAACGACTAATGATCCACTACTGCAGCCCTGCGGCCTGTGCCGTGCTCTGCAGCTCGTTTCGATAGCGCTGAGCCGTCTGGATATCGCCTGCCTGTTGGCTATATTGCGCAAGCGCCGACAGCACATTGAGTTGCCCGGGGGCCGCATTATGGGTGGCCTTAAGCGTGGCTAAGGCTGCTTTGATGTGGCCCTGATCGTGCTGCGCTACCGCGTAAACATAGTGGTAATAGCCCGGTGTTTCCTCGAGCGCAGCAGCTTCAGCCAGTGCTTGCAAAGCCGCTTCGCCGTGTCCTTGGCGAACCTCGAGTAGCGCGAGACTGAACCATAGCGCTGCATCGCGTTTGTTGAGTTGAATACCGCTTTCCAGGATTTTACGAGCGGACGCTTCCTTGCCCTGAGCTCGATAAAGATCGGCGAGGTTAACCCGAGAGGCGCTCGCCTGCGGGTTTTTCTTAATTGCCGACATTAATAGTGCCTCGGCTGCTGCGCCATCGCCGCGGGCCTGCTGAAAACCGCTCAATTGGGTGAGCACCGACGGCATGTCGAGATGCCGGGATTGTACTGCGGCATATTCATCGAACAGTGCGACTAAAGGATCTCTGGGTTCAGATTGCTCACTGTGAGACCGCGTGCCGTCAGCCGGATTCCCCCTGGCCGGCGCTGGTGTATCGGTTGCGACGGGAGCCAACCTCGCTAACTGTTCTGCCGCCACCATTCTTACGGCCAGCACCGGATCCTTGCTTAAAGGCAGCAAGCGCTCCCAACGCTGGTCGGGCGGCAATTGTCCCGCTGCCTCCGCTGCAGCGAGACGAATCAGCGTATCGTCACTCTCCAACCACAATTGAAGGGAGGGTAGGAGTCTCTCCGGAAGCAGTCGTCCCAGCTGGATAATCGCGGAAGCGCGAAGCATCGCGGTGTTGCTGCTGTCGTTAGCGGTCTCTACCAGCACCGGTGCAGCGCGCACATCGCCGCGACCAGCAGCATGAAAAGCGCGGGCCGGGTGGTTCCTCCGGTCTGTGAATTGCACACCCCAATCCACCAGGGCCGAGTACGCCCAGTCCGCGCTCTGATCCGTGTGGCATTGGTTGCAGGCATTGGGTGCGCCTGTGCTCATCGACAAATCGGGCCGCGGGATGCGCAGGCTGTGATCCCGCCGCGAATCGACCCCCATATAAAGCTGGCTCGGCATGTGGCAGTCCACGCAGGTGCTACCGGCCGATGCGAGCTGATGCCGGTGGTGTTTGGGGTTGTCGTAGGTGCTGGCAAGATGACACTGGGCACATACGCCGTTGCCCTCCGCAACCAACTGATTGCTGTGTGGGTTATGACAGTTAGTGCAGGTGACACCCGCCTGATGCATTTTGCTCTGAATAAACGATCCGTAGACGTAGACTTCGTCGCGGATTTGCCCATCGGGCCAGTAGAGTGGCTCTTCGATCACTGCCAGCCGGTGGGTATCTAACAGCGGCTTGCCGGGATGGTATTTGCCTAATGTGCCGCGCCGGGCATGACAGCGCCCGCAGCTATCAATCTGGTGGTTCGATGCGAGGGGTTCACTGCGCTTTGCGATATCGTCGCCTTGAGCCCAATGCCATGCACCTCTCGCCTTGAGGCTCATGGCAAACCCGGTCTGGGCGGGCGACAGGCTTCCCGCATGGGCTAGCGCAATGTGCTCGCTACCTGGGCCGTGGCAGGCCTCGCAGCCCACATCGATTTGTGCGTAGTGGGTATCAAAACGGTCGTTGACGGCGTCGTAACGCTTTTCGACGTCGGTGCTGTGGCATTCCGCGCAGCTGGTATTCCAGTTAAAGAATCCGCCGGTCCAATGCAGCGGGTCGCTGGCTGTGATGTGCTCGTCGGGGTAGAGATGGTACCAGCGCTGCCCGCCCTCGCTCTTGGGCCGGCTATCCCAGGCGACTGAAAGCGCCTGCAATCGACCGTTGCCGAGTGGCAGTAAATATTGTTGCAAGGGCTCAATGCCAAACACATAGGCTACCGGGTAGGTCTCGAGCTCGCCGGCGGCGTTATCGGTCTCGATGAAAAAGGCGTCTCCCTCTCGAGTAAAGGTGGTGGTGACGCCGAAGTAGCTAAAGGTCGCGTCGTTGAAGTCGCCCAGGACAGTATTGGGGGTGGCTTCTTGCATCGCCAGATCATGGTGAGAGTTTCTCCAGTCGGCGGCGGCCTGTTCATGACAACCGGCGCAGGCTGCATTGCCCAGATAGCGGGCATCAGCCGCCGACGTCATGCAGCTGGGCAGGAGTAAAGACAATGCAGCAGCGACTGGTACCCAGCTAGCAAGCGCAGCGATGCCATCTCTCGCAGGAGCGTTAAGGCTGCCGCGAGACAAACGGTTGCCGTGCAGGCTGATGTTCAAGCCAGTGACTCCTCTTAGCGGGTGGTATCGGCATTACAGACAACCCGGTGGTTCCATGCAAGGTCATTGTGCGCTCCGGAGGTGATGATTCAACGGTGGCTGCGCCACCCCCTAACGCTTCCCTGCGCAGCGGTGTGGTACTTGTTTCAAGCTCAATCGCTTTGGCAAATATCTCAAGTTGGCGTATCGTGGCGCGCGGAGTGAAACATGTCCCAAGCGCGGGCAACAGCGGAGAATTTCGAGATGCACATCGGTATCCTGCGCACCGACTCGGTCCGGCCGGAGTGGGTTCCTACCTTTGGTGAGTATCCAGATATGTTCGAACGGTTGTTATCGGCTGAGGATGACGCCCTGACGTTCACTACCTGGAATGTCGAGGCGGGGGAATTCCCCGACAGTGTCGAGGCCGCAGATGGCTTCTTGATTACAGGCAGTAAAAGCAGTGTCTACGACGACAAGGAATGGATCCGGGCGCTCGAGGGTTTTGTGCGTGACTGCCATGCCGCACGTCGTAAAGTGGTGGGTATCTGCTTTGGCCACCAGCTGGTGGCTCAGGCCCTTGGCGGCTCGGTGGGCAAATCGCCAAAAGGTTGGGGGGTGGGAGTCAATTGCTACAACGTTGATCGAGAGGCCTTTGATCTAGCGGACGGTGAGCAGTTTTGTCTGCTCGCCTCGCATCAGGACCAAGTAATGACGATGCCGCCCGGTGCCAGACAGATCGCGAGCAATGATCATTGTGAGATAGCGGGAATGGCGCTCGGCAATCACATTCTCACCTTTCAGGGGCACCCCGAATTTGTGCCTGACTACTCGCGCGAGATTATGAGTTTCCGTCGTGAAATGATCGGAGAAGCGCGCGTGGCAGCGGGGATGCAGAGCCTTGAAGAGCGGCAGCACGAGGGCGCCCGTGTTGCGCGCTGGATGCTGGCCTTTCTCGGTCGCTGAGTCTTACCACTCGCCGATATTTTCCATCGACTGCCAGGGCTCCTGCACTGGTAAGGCGTCGCCCGACTGCAGCAATTCAATCGAGATCCCATCGGGTGAGCGGATAAAGGCCATGCGGCCGTCGCGGGGTGGGCGATTCAGCGTAACCCCTTGATCTAAGAGCTGCTGACAGGTCGCGTAAATATCGTCGACCTGATAGGCGAGATGCCCAAAATTGCGGCCGCCATCGTAAGTTTCGGGATCCCAGTTATGAGTGATCTCGACCAGCGGCGCTTGTCGCGATTTAGCAGCCTCTAAGTCTGCCGGCGCGCTAAGAAAGACCAAGGTAAAACGCCCGGCCTCATTGTCGTAACGGTAAGCCTCAACGAGTCCCAGTTTATCCACGAAAAAGTCGAGGGTGTCATTGAGATCGGCGGCGCGGATCATGGTATGTAAGTAGCGCATGGTGAGCTCCCTGATTCAGTGGGATGATTTTAGGCTAACTCGCTACCTGCTGGCGAAGACTGCGATACAC